>CAZYEV010000026.1:0-16911 GCA_964646615.1 uncultured Saprospiraceae bacterium | reverse complement strand
AGGATGAGTGCAGGGTGTATAAGGACAACTTTAGGGAGACCATTTTCATCACCTGCACGGGATTACATAATTTTAGGGTAATGGCAAACCCACCAAAATATCCTGATAATCAATAACTTCAAATCTACATAATGTCTATTGTATATGTGGCACTATTGTTGTGATACATAAAATGTCCATTTTTGAAACCTCAGTAGCCCTTTGTACCCTCTGCTTCTTTTAACCTTTTTGCCCTGCAGCAGCCTGGCATAAGGTAGTTCATTCAGCTGGCTGGTGCATTCGTAGCCTCCAAAAAATAGAGACGACACCTCTCGGGCGGAGATGTCGCCTTAAATTCTCGCATTTATGGTGTTCTTACCGCGGGAGGCGCAGAGAGGTTTGGTTATCCTTTCGGCCGCGTACTCATAATCGCCACCAATTGGTCTATATCCACGTTTTCGCGGATGAGTTCGGTGGCGCGTCTGACTTTCCAGGGGGTGCGTGTGTTGATCTTGACTTCCAGGGCATTGATGCGCAGCGCTGCACCGTAGGTATCCAGGGCGGACTCTACGACTGGAATTTGATACTGCTGAATGACGTCGCGGCACAGCGGATCTGCCTGTACCGGTGGGTGGCCGTCGTCAGCACCCGTTACTAAGATACCAGCGATATCAGGGTGAGAGATGCCCTGACTCTGTGCCATGTGCATCATTTTGCGCAAGACTTCGGGCAGGCGCAGGGCATTGGAAACGATGAGGATATTTCGATGAGCCTTAAGGTCATAGGTTTCGACTAAAGAGCCGGAAACCACCGTTGCTATCCGATTTTCCATTTTTTCAGGGTGAAAGACCACGCGCCCTTGTACGGCTTTGCGTATTTGCTCAAAAAGCGGAAACATCATGCTCTCATCATAGGGGATAACGCCCAGCAGCGGTATTCCCCAGGCATTCAGCACTTTGCCCAGATAAAGGCGAATTTTTTCCATCTTATCGGGCAAAACCTTATTGACGATGACACCCTCTACCGGGATGCCTTCTTGCCGGAAGAGGGCCAGGGCCAGCGTCATTTCGTCAATGGTACGGCCGATGCCGCCGCGAACAATCAGAATGACCCGCGCTCCTAACAGGCGCGCTACCACGGCGTTAGAAAGACCCACAATGCTGCCCACGCCCGGATGCCCGGTGCCTTCGAAGACCACCCAATCAAAGTCAGCCGCTGCAAAGTGCTGTCCGGCGTGCAACAGTTGCTGGTGAAAACTAAAGTCTACCGGGGCATCCCAAAACGCCTGCGTAGCCCCCTCGCCCAAAATCACTGGGCTGTGTATCGCCGGCTCTAAAGTGAAATTCAGGGCGCGTGCGAAGAGCAGCGCATCTTTATCGGCTTTCAGCCCGTCTTCCAGGCTGATGTATTCCTGACCGACCGGTTTGCAATAGCCCACCTTGAAGCCGCGCGCCTGAAGCGCCGAGGTGATGCCTAACGTACAGGTCGTTTTTCCCACATGCTGATTGGTGGCGGCTACATAGAGGCGGTGTTGGGCCGGCATTGCGCATCAAAGTTTTGTTAGCAATTCGCTGTAAGTAGGGTGGGGTAGGGGAGTGGCCTGAAGCGCTTCCCAGGCAATGCCATAGTGCATAGCGACCTGTATGATCGCCAGAATATCAATAGCATATGCGCCAAAGGCGGCTGCGCCCAGGATTTGTCCGGAGGCTTTGCTCACCTTAATTTTAAGGATACCCTTTTCTTCGCCGGTTATTTGGGCTTTGAGAAGTTGCTCAAAAGGTTTTCGCACGAAATAGGCATCGTCGGAGGGTGTTGTGTCGCCCAATTGCCCGATGGGCAGATGCGTGTAAACGGCTTCCACCAACGGTTTAGGCGCCAACGTCGAAGCGCCGCCTTGTAAGATGTGTTGCACGGCGATGCGCGCCTGCATTTGCGCCTGGTTGACCATCATGGGAGCACCCGTGGCATCGCCGACAGCATAAAGATTGGGAATACTGCTCTGGCAAAATTCATTGACTCGAACGGCGCCATTTTCCGTCAAGACCAGTTGCTCCGGAGTGCCTTTCCAGAAGGTCGTGTCGGCCTTGCGGCCGGCGGCAATAAAGCCGTGCGAACCGCGATAGGTGGCACCTTCCGCCGTCTGAGCGACAACCTCTTCACCTTCCACTTTCAGCGAAACGACGGAAGCGTTTTTCACGATCTGAATGCCCAGGTCTTCCGTTAACCAGGTCTCCAAGACCTGCACGACCTCGGCGTCCATACGCGGCAGCAGGCGGGGACCTTTTTGTAATAAAACAACTTCTGAACCCGCTGCTGCAAAGGCCGAAGCGTATTCGACACCCGTAACGCCACCGCCTACCATGAGCAGCCGGGAGGGTAGGGCCTCCATGGAACCTGCTAAGCGGGGGGCAATGATACGCGGCGGAGCGGGCTTAACTTCCGGCGTAAATACCGGCTCTGAGCCTGTAGCCGCTATCACGTACTGCGCTGTCAGCGTTACCGTCTCTGCAGTTTCCGGATTAGAGATGCGTATTTCGTTTGGGGCCGCAACTTCGCCCTTGCCTGAATACACGGAAACTCCGGCGGCTTCCAGCCGAGCACGGGTCTCTTGCGCCACTCGTTGCGTTTGCGCTTTTACCTTTTCGCGCACGTGCGGCAAGGAAAAAGCCTGACGGCCCTGCAGTAAGGCTTTATGGGTTTCTTCCAGCCATATTTTGGAAGGCACCAGGCTGCCCCACGTCGAACGCCCACCCAGCGGCATATCGGCTATCAGTGCTGTTCGCAAGCCCGAATGAGCGGCCACGAGCGCGGCCTCAACGCCCGCTGGGCCGCCGCCCAGAATGACAACATCGTATTTCATCTTGCAATGATACTGATTACCAGATGCTTAAATAAAATAAACGAGGGCGGAAAGATACCGATTCCGCCCCCGCTCGATACCATGCTGCAATTACTTCAGTTCGCACTTGGCCAGGTAAAAGTCCACCATTTCATAGTCGCTCTTCAGCCGCTCGTTGAGTTCGTCGAGCGTCTTTGGCGGCGGCACGATGGCTTTTTCACCCGGCTTCCAGTTGAGCGGCATGGCGCACTTATACTGGTCAGCCGTCTGCAGGGCAATCAGCGCACGCTTGATCTCTTCCATGTTACGGCCCACATTCAGCGGGTAGTACATGATGAGGCGAATGGTGAAATTCGGGTCAATAAAGAACACCGCGCGCACGGCAGCCGTTTCGCTCTCGCCGGGTTGCAACATGCCGTACAACTTTGCCACCGACATGTCCAGGTCGGCCACAATCGGGAAATCGAAGAGCACACCCGTCTTTTCGCGCACGTTCTGCACCCATGCTACGTGCGAGTGAATGCTGTCAATGCTCAGCCCCATCAGCTTGGTATTGCGCTCCTCAAAGAACTTTTTCTCTAACGCAAAGCCGCTCATCTCCGTCGTGCATACCGGCGTAAAGTCGGCCGGGTGCGAGAAGAAGATAACCCAATGACCGCGCGCGTAGTCCGAAAAGCGCAACTTACCTAAGGTGGTCATCGCTTCGAAGTCCGGTGCCGGATCGCCAATGCGAGGCATTACTGTTGGAATCTTACCATTATTTGCATTTTCCATAGCTAACTCCTTTTTTATTTAATATTGAAAAAATGTGCTGCAAAGTTCTTCGAGCTTACCAGGTGGCCGTTAGACCGTTTTCCGGCATGTGCGGTACTTTTTCACGTCCTTTGCCCGCAGGTCAATTTTTGTGATGATTTTTAAAAGATAATTTATATTATGTTAAATAAAAGCATTCGGAAAGCCTCTGGTGAGGTCGTGGCATTTGAGCCATCGAAGTTGCGCATATCGCTGCAGCGCGCTGGTGCTACGACGGATGAGGCGGACGCTGTAGTGCAGGCTATTTTGAAGGATTGGCCTTCGATGACGACGACTAAGCAGGTTTATCGGCGGGCCCATCGGCTGCTGCGGCGCTACAACAAGACAGCGGCCTCGCGCTATTCGCTCAAGCAGGCGCTTTTTGCGCTCGGGCCCTCAGGCTATCCTTTCGAGACCTTCGTGGGCCGACTGCTGGAAGCCGACGGCTACCTGGTAGAAAAAGGCGTGGTCAGAAACGGCCGCTGCATTGCGCACGAAGTGGATATTTTGGCTGAAAAGGAAAGTGAAATTATATTTGGAGAATGTAAGTTCAGGAACAACCAGCAGCTGACCAACGACGTTAAAGTGGCTCTTTACATTCGAGCCAGGTATGAAGATTTGCTGCGGGGCGACTTGAACGCCTGGTTGGCCAAAGGATATTCGGCGCGCTGTTTCGTATTTACCAATACCCGTTACACGGAGGATGCCCTGCGCTACGGCGTCTGTGCCCAAATGACGTTGGTGGGCTGGGACTCGCCCAACGGGTATGGCTTGCGCGACTGGGTCAACCGCACAGGGCTGCATCCGCTGACCTGCCTGCACAGCCTCACCCGCCAGGAGAAAAGCACCCTGGTCGAAGAGGAAAAACTGGTGTTGGCGCAAGACCTGCTGCAAAAGCCTGCGGCCTTAGAGCGCCTTGGTATCCCGGCCGGGCGGAAAAAGACCATTTTGGAAGAGCTCGAAGGCCTCTGCGGGTAAGGCCTCTACCCTACCCTGCTGCCGGGAGAGATTTCGGGTTTGTTTTTAAAATGCTGATTTTCAAAATTTTGTATCAATAATCAAAAACCAGACGAACGAATCCGTTTCGCCCGGGCTCCGGGAAACCTTCTACTAAGGCGTAGTTTCTATCCAGCAGATTGAAGCCCCCGGCCTCTATGGCTAAGAAACGCCACAGTTGTACGTGCCCTTTGGCATTCACCACCGCGAAGGCACCACTGGTGATGCCGTAGGAAGTACTGTATCGCTGTGAGCAGTATTCTCCCCAGAGAGTAAACCAGATACCCGGGCGTACGTGGTACTCTGCGCTGACGGCCACTTTGTGTTCGGGCACATCGGTAAAGAAGAGAGCCGGGTTGGTCAGGTTGCGCCGACGAACAAAGGAGTACTGAGTCGTAGTGTTCATTTTAGCCCCCCACCAGTAACGCACTTCGGCTTCTGCTCCGTAGAAGACGGCTTTACCCGCATTTTGCTGTTGGGCCAACAGGCGATTGGTGGCTTCGTCTCGTACGGCATTGTCCACCAAAACAATGACATCGCTCAGGCGGCTGTAGAACAGCGCGGCACGTCCCTGCAGGTGTTGGGTCAGCCGGCCTTCATAGCCCACCTCTGCATTCCAGGTATTTTCGGGGGCAAGCCCAGGGTTAGGCACAGCAGCGCCTAAGCGGAAAGAATAGCGGTCTTTGAGCGTAGGAAAGCGGGTTTTGCGTGCCACCGAGGCGAACAGGCGCGCCCGACTGCTCGCTGCCCAGGAGGCACCGATCTGGCCGTTCAAAGCATCGTTATAGTTCTTCTCAAAAGGTATAATCTCCTGGCGCTGTGTGTTGTAGTACGCGGCTTCTACAGAAGCACGCCGATTGTAGCTGATGCCTGCGCTAAGTTGAACAGGCCCCAGAAGCATTACATCTTCGGCACCAACCGACAGATTATCGTCGGCCATGCGGATGCGCGGTGTGGTGGGGGTGTATTCTTCATGCACATCCCTTTTGTAATGCGCTGCGATTTTGAGGAAATGCCGGGGCCATTTTTCGATGCCGTACTCCAGCGATCCGCCCCACGTGTGGTCGTCGTAGATGCTGGTGAAGGCATACGGGCGACTTTGGGTGGTATAAGTGGCGTCGTCGTAGCTGCGCAATTCGTTGTCGAAGATGTCGTAAAACAGGCGCGTTTTGACATAAGTCTGGTCGCCCACGGGTGTCCGACCGATGAAGTAGAGGCTTTCTTTGTTCCAGCGAGGCCAATGCCAGTAGCGCGGGCGGTTGAACTGGTTGTTCTGCGCGTCGACACCGGCATACAGCGGATTGCCTTTTTTCCCTTCCTGACGAATATAAGCGACCGAATATTCGTGCCCTGCGGCAGGTTGCCAGCCTACTTTTGCGTTTATCTTATTGTCTTCGTTCCAGGCGTTGGCGCGCCGTCCGCCGTCTTCGAAGCGCGTAGGGGTGAAGTTTTTGGCCAGCGGAAACGAGTCTCGTTGCAGATGCGAGAGACCTAACTGCGCATAAAATTGGCCCCATGTGCCCCCTACATTCAGATGGGCCTGGCGACCTGCGGTGATAAGCCCCAGCGCTCCATTCGCCTCAAAGGGCCGGTGCGGCTTACGTGTTACTAAGTTAATGGCGCCCCCCAAGGTGTTAGGGCCGTAAAGGACGGAACTGCCACCTTTGGCCACCTGAATTTCCGCCAGATCAAACGTAGTAAAGCGCCCCATATCCACGTATCCGTCGAAAGGCACATATACCGGAATGCCGTCCACGAACACGGGTACCTGGCGCAGATCAAAGCCGCGCACCCACACGACCGACTCGTTGCGTGCACCAATGTTGGCCAGATGCACACCTGGCAACAAATTGAGTGCCTCCGAAAGCGTCTGCCGGTGATAGCGCTCCAGGGGGCGAGCCGTAATGACCTGTGCCGTGTCGGTTCGGGCCGAAGGCGCCTCGATAAGCACCAGACCAAGGCCGTACAGCGGTAAACTATCGCTTTGGGCTGTGATATAGAAAGGCGTTAAACCCGCCACGACTGCATACAGGGTAGAGATCCATTTTGACATGTATCTGCTCTTTTTAATTCAAGCGGCAAATGAAACCAGTATCTGATGTACTATTTACGGATTTTATGGCACAAAACCGCTTTTTTTTACACATAACAAAGACCTGACTTAGCGTCCTGTATTGCACCGGGGCGTACGCTGGCCATTACCGCTTATTCCAAAAACCGTTCCCTCCACTCTGCGCGTGGCATCCAGCAGGTCTCCGACCGGCCAAACCACCGGTAGCGATGGCGCGCTATCCAATCGTAAATAGCATCGCGTATCGGACGGGGCACAACCTTGAAGACGGCCAACAGCGACCAGGGAAACCCCAGCCGGCGCACGACCTCGAATGCCGCGTCAGAGCGCACGTAGGCCCGGTCGCCAACCACCAGCACCACGGAGTCCATCCTTTCTGGCACACCCAAACGTCTCAAAAGCTGCTGGCCGACTTCTGATTGCAGCGACGCAAAGCGGAAAAGGCCCGCCTTGTCCCGTTTCAACACCCACTGAACGGAGCCGGCACACAGGTGACATACACCATCGAAGAGCAATATCGGCGAACTTTGCGCAGATTTCACAACGACTAAACGACGAGGAACGGGTTTCGTTCGTTTCTACGTTTGCTAACATGGAAAAAAGACATGCCTGCTGTACTCTGCCCGTTTTTCATTGACCTCGAACCGATGGAGCGCTTGCTCCTTATCAACTTTGAAAAAGACCCGGATACGCTCTACGTGGGCTTTGAGCCTCAGGTCTTTGACGATGCTCTTAACGGTAGCGGGCATATGGTGGTCGGTTGGCGGCGCGATGGCAGAGTGGATATTTACCACGAACCGACCGTGACACCGCAGGCCAGCAAGTACGATATCGCTGGAAAGGGCCTGGCTGAGATGCGGGAAACCCATTTTGAAGAGGCCAGGTACACGCTCACGGTATATGGCGTCTCTGCTCATTACGTCTTTACCGATATCTCAGGAAGGTGGATTGAGATTCACCTTGAGGAAAGCAATCCGAAAAAAAGGAAGCCCTTCGATCTGTTGGCACCTATGGGCGCTGCCGCCGAGAAGCCCTCGGCACTGCCGTTAATCTGGCTGTTTGACTTTTATTTCGTCCGCCAGCAAAACACGGACTTTAGGGTCGTGATTGATGGCAAGCCCCACCAACCAGACCGAATGCCCGTCTGGCTGGACGGGGCGCGCGTCCTCTTTACCCGCTACAGCCCTAAGCCGCTGATTACCCGGTTCAATCCAAACTACGATGGACGGCTGCCCACGCTGCATTCATCGGGCGAGTCCCCGGTATTGTTCCAGCATCATTGGGTGTATCTGTCTTATTCAGCCAATGGCGTAAGCATCGAAAAGATTTCCCGCGAAAATTCGGTCGCTCCTATTGAGCTGAGTTTCGAGCCACCGTTTCCTAATTTGCATCAATCTTCAGCGCCAGCTATAAGTGGGAAATTTAAGATATCTACCCGTACCAGTGCAGGCTATCTGGCAGGTGATTATCGGGTCAGTGGTGACGGTAATCGTATTCGGATACAGCTGACGCCTTCGGAGGGTTGGAAGCCAAAACCGGACAGGCTCGTACTGTGGTTCCTGTACTCCGCTGGCCGGGTTTTTAAAAACTGGCCCAAGACATACGTCTGGGAGGCAGAAATTAGCCGAGAAGGCGAAGATTATTATATGAAATCTCGATGGAGTCGAACAGAATGATACCTCTCAAATACACAGTCTCCAGGCGCGCGCTCTTACTCACCATCCTTTTGGGAGGGCTATTGCCAGCGCTCTTGTGGGCACAAGTCGGCGCCTCTCCTGCCCAGGATACAACCCAAAAGATCCGGGTAGAGTCTTCTCTTTTTGGCGAATACTTCCTCAAAGAGGGTCGCTACGTGCAGAAGCTAAGCGGTATGGTGCGGCTGCGGCACGGTAATACGCTCATTTTTTGCGACACCGCGCTGCTCGACGTGAACGATGCTCGCCTGACCGGCAACATCCTGATAGAGCAGGGCGACTCGCTGCGGCTGTACGGCGACTCCGCGCTATATTTTGGCGACCAGCGCGTGTGCGATATTTTCGGCGATGTTGTGCTGGTCAAAGGGCGCCAGGAACTGTTTACTAATCGCTTGCACTACGATTTTCAGGCCAAAATGGCCACGTACTGGGAAGGCGGCACTATGACCAATGGCGTGAGCCAGCTCACCAGCACACGGGGCTACTACGACGTTGAACTTAAAATGGTCTATCTGAGCGGAGATGTGCTGGTCGTGGACCCGGAATTCAACATGCGTACCGATACGCTGACGTACAGCACCGAGACGCAAATCGTTCGGTTTGTAGCGCCCACCCTCATCAGCCAGCGCGGCAGCCGTCTCTATTGCGAAGGCGGGTTCTACGACCTGGAGCAAAACTTTGCTGTATTTGAGAACAACCCACAATACGAGCAGGACGGACAGCGCGGGCGTGCCCAAAAAATTCGTTACAACGGCGCCCGACAGGAATATGTGCTTGAAGGCGATGCCTTCGTGGAAGAACCCGCCCAGGGCCGCTCGGTGCGCGCAGATGTCATCCGGTACAATGCCGAGACCGAAAAGGCCGTCTTCGTAGGCAATGTTTTCTACCGGGACAGCGCCCAAACCATTAACGGTGCCGAAGTTTACTACGATCGCCGCACGCAACAGTACCAGATCAGCGGGCGCGGGCGCGTGAGCGATCCTCCCTACATCATCGAGGCCGACTCGCTGGCTTTCAACAACGAACTGGGTAACGGCCTGGCCTTAGGCCGGGTGGAATGGCGCGATACCGCCGAGGATTACACTTTGCTGGCCCATCGAGTGGACTATAACCGGGCCACCAGCTTCGTGCACGCCTACGGCGCTTTTGGCGACGAAGCCGCCGCTGGCCGACCGCTGATGTTCTCGCTCATGGAGGGCGACACGCTTTACCTGAGCGCCGACACATTGCTGTCGTTTAAACCTGACACCACTACCGATAACCGTACTCTGCTGGCATACAAAGATGTACGCATTTTCAAAAAAGACCTTCAGGCCGCCTGCGACTCTTTAGCCTACCACGCTGCCGACAGCCTGTTTTACTTTTTCAAAAAAGAACAGCTCCCCGTGCTCTGGGCCGATACATCGCAGTTTTCGGGAGATACCATTATGCTCCGTCTGCGCGATAGCCGCATCAGCCAAATGTTGCTCCGGGAGAACACGCTGGTAGTACAGTCGGAAGACGCACGCATGTACAACCAGATAAAAGGCCGATTAAATACCGTGTTTTTTGAGGAAAACGAAGCGCGAGAGATGCACGTAGAAGGCAATGCCGAAGCCCTATACTACGTCGTGGATGAGGCCGGGCGTTACATGGGGCTCAACAAAAGCGAGTGTGCCGAAATGCGCCTGTACTTTGAAGACCGGCGCGTGAGTGGCGTCAAACTTTACGGCGAGCCGAAAGGAAAACTCTCGCCCATGCGGCAGGTGGGCCTGACGGAAACGCAAAAACTCGACGGCTTTTTTTGGGAGACGCAGCGCAGGCCGCGCTCAGTGGAGGATTTGCTGCAGTCTCGTACCCGGGCTGAACTGGAATAGGGCACTCTCCTACCCTATTGTTCAAGACTTTGAGTTAGCTGGCTATACGAGCAAAACGAGGGCTGACCAAACCAGTTTGGCCAGTACGGGGCCGAACGAGAGGCCACCAAACAAGTTTGATGGTTACGGGGGCCAAAC
Organism: uncultured Saprospiraceae bacterium; assembly: GCA_964646615.1. GTDB lineage: Bacteria > Bacteroidota > Bacteroidia > Chitinophagales > Saprospiraceae > M3007. The sequence continues at coordinate 6,546 of CAZYEV010000026.1, read as the reverse complement.
AAGTTTGGCTGTTACGGGGAGGTTGTATGTTTGCCGCCCGGCTCGTGTTGGCGTTTTTTCATGAAAATCGTTCTGCTCACTCCTGCGCATCCGCTTCGCGGCGGCATTGCTGCTTCTTCGGAGCGGCTGGCGCGCGAGCTGCAGGCGATGGGGCACGAGGTGGTGCTGTACAGCTTTTCGCTGCAGTATCCGTCTTTTCTTTTTCCGGGCAAAAGCCAGTACTCCGACGACCCGCCACCGACGGATTTGCGCATTGAGGCGCGTCTGAACTCCATTAATCCGCTCAACTGGCTTTTGACCGCCCGTACCTTAGCACAGGAGGCTCCGAACCATGTGATCGTGCGTTTCTGGCTGCCGTTCATGGCACCTTGTTTGGGCAGCGTTGTTCGGCTGGCACGCCTTTTCGCGAAGCATCCATTTCGAGTTACAGCGCTGGTGGACAACATTGTGCCGCATGAAAAGCGGCCGGGCGACCGTTTGCTGGCGCGCTACTTTGTGCGTTCGTGCGACGATTTTGTTGTCATGTCGCGCTCGGTGGGTGATGAAATTCGCGCCTTCCTACCCCGGAATGCAGCCCCTCAGCAGGTGCGTTTTTCACCGCATCCGGTGTACGACATCTACGGCGCCTCGATACCGAAGGCAGAGGCACGCCGTCAGTTAGGCCTCCCGCTCGAGGCGCCGATGGTCCTCTTTTTCGGCCTGATACGCCCATACAAAGGGCTGGATTTGTTGCTTGAGGCTTTGCCTGAGGCTCCGGAGGTGCACGCTTTGATTGCTGGTGAGTGCTATGGCGACTGGCAGCCTTACCAGACCCTGATAGAGCGATACCACCTGCAGGGGCGCGTGCATTTGCACACCTATTTTATTCCAAATGAGCGAGTAAGTTTATACTTCTCTGCCGCCGATATGGTCGTGCAGCCCTACCGAAGTGCCACGCAAAGCGGCATTTCGCAGATAGCCTATCATTTCGAGAAGCCCATGTTAGTTACTGACGTTGGGGGGCTGCCCGAGATTGTGCGCCACGGGATTTCGGGTTATGTCGTTCGTCCGGAGGCGTCGGCTATCGCTGGAGCAATTCGCGATTTCTTCGAGCATAGCCGCGCGCAGTCCCTCATCGAGGGCGTGCGCGCAGAAAAAGCGCGCTTCTCCTGGCGGCAATTAGCCGAAACCCTCCTCCATAAATTAGAATAAAATTAAAGTTATTGGCCCGAAGACGGATTTATATTTTTTCTTCATGGCGTTCTTTTTTTTGAAAATAGTTAAGTTTTCTCGCGTTTTTTGCATGGTCAAAGCGGCGGTAAATGCCGGGTATCTTTTGGGCTAATGTAGTTTAAAAACTAACCACCTGTCGTGTATGAAGAAAATTTACCTCTATCTTTTTTTGAGTGCACTTTCCTGGGCTTGGCTGCCTGCTGTCGCGAACGGGCAGATTACTATACGCGGTAAAATTGTAGATGCCGAGACCGGCGAAGATCTGGTAAGCGCTACGGTATCTGTGGCAGGCGGCGGTGGCGCCATGACGAATTATGCCGGAGAGTTCACCCTCCAGGTGGCCTCTTTGCCGGTTACGCTGCGGGCCTCTTACACGGGGTACGTTGCCCAGGAGGTAGTCGTCTCGGATGCTAGCGCTCGCCTGAATATCCGACTGCAGCCCAGTTCTATCATCATCGAGGAAACGATCATTCGCGGCCAGCGCATAGATGACAAGCAAAAGGCGGCACCGCTAACGGTAGAAAAGCTCGACCCCATTGCTATTAAAGAAGCAGCCTCGTTCAGCTTCTACAACAGTCTGGGCAACCTGAAAGGGGTGGACCTGACGACGGCCTCGCTGGGCTTCACCATCATTAACACGCGCGGCTTCAACTCGACCAGCCCGGTGCGTACCTTGCAGATCATTGACGGGGTGGATAACCAGGCGCCAGGGCTGAACTTCTCCTTAGGTAACTTTCTGGGTTCCAGCGACTTGGATGTCAATAGCGTGGACTTAGTTCAAGGTGCCAGCTCTGCATATTTTGGCCCTAATGCCTTTAATGGGGTTATCTCGATGGAAACGAAGAACCCTTTCATTCATCGCGGGCTGGCAGCCTCCGTTAAGGGTGGCGAACGCGACCTCTTCGAGACTGCCATTCGGTATGCGGGTTCATTAAAAAATAAAAACGGTAAAGACTGGTTTGCCGGCAAACTCAACCTCTTTTACCTGCGTGCCAACGACTGGGTAGCCGACAACTACGACCCGGTAACGGGCACTCAGTCGGGCGGCTATTTCTACACGACCGCGCAAAACCCAGGGCGTTATGATGCCGTAAATATCTATGGCGACGAATATCAGCCGCGCTTTGACGCTACCGGCAGCAGCTGGTGGAACAATACGCGCGCCGGCCTGGGCATCTACCACCGCACCGGATACAGAGAAGTAGACCTGGTGGACTACGATACGCGCAACTTTAAGGCAAACATGGCGCTCCATTTCCGCACGAAACCCGAAAAGGATTTTGACTCGCCAGAACTCATACTGTCCTCTAACTTTGGCACCGGCACCACCGTCTATCAAGGCGACAACCGCTTCAGCCTGCGCGGCATTTTGTTTTTCCAAAACCGCATTGAATTCCGCCAGCGCGATCGGTTCTTTATCCGGGCGTATGCTACCAATGAAGATGCCGGCCGCTCTTACGACCCCTATTTCACAGCGCTGCGCATGCAAGAGGCTTCCAAATCCAACGAGCAATGGGCCAACGACTACGAGCGCTGGTGGACAGCCTCTAACTTAGGCTATGTGTACTTCAAACGCATGGTGCCAAACGGATACCCTGAATTGGGCGACACTACTGCCCTATATGCCTGGATGCAGGCATATCGAGACTCCATGGCTTACTGGCATAGCCTGGCCGAGGCAGCAGCCAACGTAGGAAACCCGGTTGGCTCGTTCCCAACCAAAGACTTTTTCGCCCCCGGCACAGCACGCTTCGACTCGCTGTTCAACGCCATTACCAGCCGAAAATCCACGGAAGGCGGGACGCTTTTCTTCGACCGCTCAGCGCTTTATCACATCCATGGAGAGTATGTGTTCAAACCCTCCTTCATAGACCGCTGGGTGGTGGGCGGCAATGGCCGCATGTATCGCCCTAATTCGGAGGGTACTATTTTTAAAGATACGGCGGGTATCCGGATTACCAACTTAGAATGGGGGGCCTACACGGGCGTAGAGCATACGTTGGGTAAATTCAAACTCAATGGAACCGTACGGGTGGACAAGAACCAGAACTTCCGCATGGTGAGCACACAGGCAGCATCAGTAGTGTGGAACCCCAAACCCAACACGTTCTTGCGAGCCTCGTTCTCCAGCGCCATCCGAAACCCGACACTGACCGACCAGTACCTCAATCTGAATGTAGGGCGTGCTTTCCTGGTGGGCAATCTGGAAGGCTTCGATAGCCTGATCACTTTAGAATCGCTGCAAGAGTATCGGCGGCGCCCTGGCGGCAGTATCAACTTGTTGCAGTACTTCAGCGTAGCGCCTATTCAGCCCGAAAAGGTGAAGACATTAGAGTTCGGGGTACGCACCACCCTATTTGATAAGCTCTACGTGGACGCCGGCTATTATTACAGTTTTTATGACAACTTCATTGGCTTCAACATCGGCATTGACCTGCCTATTGGCTTCTTCGGGCCGGAGTTTAACCGCTTGCGCATTTATCGCGTAGCAGCCAACTCCACCAATCAGGTAACCACACAGGGCGTGGCTATTGGGCTGAACTATTATTTTGCCAATTACTTTATGGCCCAGGCCAACTACTCCTGGAACCGCCTGAATACGCAGATTGACGACCCGATTATCCCGGCCTTCAACACGCCGGAACATAAGTACAACCTCGGGATATCGGCGCGCGATCTGCCACTGCGCGGGCGAAATGTGTGGGGCTTTAGCATGGTTTACAAATGGATTCAGGGCTTTATGTTTGAAGGGTCGCCGCAGTTCACGGGCTTCATTCCCACGTATGACCTGCTGGATGCGCAGGTAAACTTTACCTTCCCTCGTCTCAACACCACGCTCAAAATCGGTGCTTCCAACGTGCTCAACAATAAACAGTTCCAGACCTACGGCGGGCCGAGAATTGGCCGTTTGGCTTATGTTAGCCTACTTTATGACTTCCGCGAGAAGTAACTTTGCCCGCAGTTGGGTATAAATGGCACATGCTAATTTATTTAACGCTCACTAAATACTGCTTTCTATGAAAAAAACAGGACTTTTTCTGCTCGGCACTTTGCTCTTGCTGCTGGCTTCTACGGCCAGTGCTCAACCGCGCCGCTATCTGGACCCGGTGTTTACGAATGTAAAAAGGACGAACGGGGTCATTTACGGTTCCAATTTTACAGTTCTGACGATCAGTACTTTAGGTCGTACTGTGCGGGAGCCGCTGGTGATGGATGTGTACGAGCCGGAGGGCGATGTGCTTCCAGAGCGCCCGCTGGTGCTGTACTTCCACACGGGCAACTTCTTACCCTGGATAAACCCGGCCACCGGTTTGAGCGTCAACCAGTCGTGTGGTGGCACGCGCAATGACCCGGCTGCTGTGGAAATCTGCACGCGCCTGGCCCAAATGGGCTATGTCGTTGCTTCGGTGGACTATCGCTTAGGCTGGCGCCCGGACTTGCTGGACGAACTCCAGCGCCGCTTCACCCTGATCAATGCAGCTTATCGCGGTATTCAGGACGCTCGCACCTGCATTCGCTTCTTCCGCCGGGATGTGGCAACGAACGGCAACCAGTTCCGTATTGACCCGAACCGCATCGTAATCTTCGGCCAGGGAACAGGCGGCTATGTTTCGCTGAATACGGCCGCTTTGGACAAGTATTCCGAAATTTTGAATACTTCGGAGCCAGGTAAGTTCACCATCAATAATATTCCTATGGTGATCGAGCAGTACAATGGCGACCCGTACGGCATTCAGGTTACCCCGGGAATCGTGGATGCTGCTTATAGCACTATCACGGGCTTTCCGTTAGGCGATACGCTGTATGTACCCAACCATATTGGTTACTCGTCCGACTTCAAACTGGCAGTAAACCTCGGAGGTGCTCTGGGCGACAAGGCCTGGTTAGATGCCAACACGCCGCCCATTCTGTCGTTCCACGTTCCGGAAGATCCATTTGCTCCTTGTGGCGACGGCCTGGTTATCGTACCCGGGGTAAACTTCCCAGTAGTTAACGTAACTGGCTCGTGTGGCGTACAGCCTATCATGGACGGCTTAGGTAGAAATGCCGTCTTTTCACAAGGTGGCCTATTGAGCGATCCTATTTCGGTCTACAACCGTACCACGAACGGCGGCCGCGAGGGCTTTTATCCTTTCCAGCGGCCAGCCACCCAATCGGCACCCTGGGAATGGAACCGCATCATCCCTAACACGCAGCTGCCCAATGGCCAGGTGGTACCGCTCAACTGCAGCACCGACTCCATCTCGGCCCGGCGGGTAATTGACACGATCATAGCCTTCTACGCTCCGCGCGCTTGCCGCGCCTTAGGGCTGGACTGCCCGGGTGTGTCCGTTAAGGCCGAAGAACTCTTCGATGCTGGCTTAGTGCTGACGGTCTTCCCGAACCCGGCTAAGAGCGAGGTTTGGTTTAACAGCGACAGCGACCACCCCATCCAGGCCATCGAAGTGTTTGACATCAGTGGACGCATGGTGCGCCAGGTTCGCGGCATTGAAGCCAGCGCGTATGTGCTGCAGCGCGATGGGTTGCCCAACGGTATGTACGTAGCTAAACTTTACTTCCCACAAGGAGTGGCGGCAAAACGCATACTATTTGAATAACTCCGGGCGCTCTGCGCTAAAGAGCAACGCGGCAATCGGTCATGACCGATTGCCGCGTTTTTTGTTGTGGAGAATACCGGACTCGAACCGGTGACCTCTTGCATGCCATGCAAGCGCTCTACCAACTGAGCTAATTCCCCATGAGCCGAAAGTGAGCGCAAAGGTAAAATGCCGGAAGTAATCCACCAAGCAATTTGAACTATAAATTATTTAACTTACTGGCAAGGCAACCATAACGAAGTCCTTGCTTAGGTTTGTGGGGCCTTTACGGACAGAAAGAAAGCGGATGCCGAAAAGCTTGGATAGAGTAGGCGTAAACTTAACCTTTAATGCGTTATGAGATTTGTTGTTTCCACTCTGGCCTTTATGGTACTATCATTCCATGCTGCTTTTGCCCTTGACAAAGGGGAGCACCGTACCGTGGATGCTTTCCGCCATGCTGCCGAGGTGCAGGCGCTCACTCCGCAAATGCTTCAGATGGGTGTAGAGGAATTCCTGGCACTGACGCCGGCGAAGTATCGCGATATCACTGGCGAGCGCCTGGGCTTAAAAAACACAATGAAGCTGAAAGCGGCGCAAAAGTTCTTGAAAAAAGGTAAAAACTTAGGCATCCAACCCAATTCAATGTAAAACTGTTTTAGCGAACAAATCTGGTTGATGGAGTTATCGAATGACATATTGGTATTGAAGGATTTGGTCATGGCCTTGCTTGCGAAGGTGGAGGCATTGGAATCCG
>CAZYEV010000025.1:0-9104 GCA_964646615.1 uncultured Saprospiraceae bacterium | reverse complement strand
TGTTGATAATGGACAGGTAAGGAGGCGAACCGCAAGAGGCAGAAGCCGTAATGCTGCCGTTACTTTGAACGAACGCTGGGTTGCTCTGGCTGACAGAAAGAGTAGGCGCTCTCGGACTGGTCAGAGTTACGGTGGTAGAGGCAGTGCAGTTGTTGTTGTCCCGAACGGTTACGTTGTACGTCCCGGCACCCAGACCTGAGAAGTTGCCGCTGCTCTGCCACGCACCGTTGTTGAGCTGAAACTGGTACGGAGGCGCGCCGCCAGAGGCAGAAGCCGTAATGCTTCCGTTACTTTGACCGCACGCTGGGTTGCTCTGGCTGACCGAAAGAGTGGGTGATAGTGGTTCGGAAAGCGTAACGGTTTGTTGGGCTGTGCAATTGATGTTGTCCTTTACGGTGACGGTGTACGTCCCTGGGCCCAATCCTGAAAAAGTGTTGTTGGATTGAAATCCGCCGCCATTGAGGCTATACTGGTACGGCTGAATGCCATTAGAGGCTGTTGCTACGATACCACCATTATTTTGATTGCAGCCTGGATTTGTGGAAGCCAGAGAAAGGGATGGATTAGAGACGACGATGTTGACAGTTTGGTTGAAAACCGTAATGCAGTCGTCGTCCGCAATGATATACTGCAGTACCACGGTAGTGCTACTGGTGGCGACGTATTCTACTGTGAAGTCGTCGTCCTGGTCTTCGGCCACATATTGAACACCAGCGATGGTGTAGTATACATCCATGTCGTCCTCATCGTCATCAAGACTGAAGGTAATGATGACCGTCCCGCCGACACATACGGGGCCTGAGACAGACACCGATGCCTGAAGTGGTGGGTCGCAGGGAGGCTGGGCATAAATGCTGGTGGTGACCACCAGCATGGCCATTACCAGAAGAGCACGCAGTACCATCAATCAACGAGTCGTATTTTGAGTAAACCGGTTTTAGCATTTAAAATATCGCCTTCCGGAGCGGCTACTACAATAATATAGTACTCGCCCGGCAATAAGGACGCAGGCAAGAGGCATTTTTCCTTCAATTCCGCACGTGCATACGCCGGTAGGCTACTGTATGTCTTGGAAAGCAGGATGGGATCGGTAAAATGCCAGATAGCGTCGGTGGACAGGTAAATGCGAAATTCCGTACGCAGAGTAGGCTCATCGAAAACATTGCGCAGGTTGATATCCAGCAAGGCCGTGTCGCCGGGCCGATAGGCGAGGTCTCGGCTGCTCACCTGTTCTACCAACGCAAAGACGATCTTTGGCGCAGCATAACGTTCCTGCTCCGCAGCCGTGAGCGTTTCATCGAGGACTACCTTTTCATCTTTGCGCAAAAAGCCTTTATCAAAGTTGCTCAGCGGTGAGCTCTGCTGACCATCAGAAGCCATGACAGCATAGTAGTAATCACGCCCTTTTTCGGCGCTGTAATCGCAAAACCAGGTACTGTTTTGCCAGGTAGTGGTCAGCTCCTTAAGCGAGGCACCGGCCGGCGACGTTGCCCGAAAGATGCGATAACGCGTAGCTTTTTCAGGGGCTTCCCAACGAACAAGCACAAACTTGTCGTAGATACCATCACTGGCATGCACTTGGGTAGGTGTCATCACAGAAAGTTTAGCGGTATGGGCTGCACCAAAAACGATAGGCGACTGTTGGGCATCGGCGCTTGTAAGAAGAGAACCAATCAACAAAACCAAAGATACACGCATCATGATGACAGAGGAGAGTAGATTTTAAAACTTAATCGCACGCCATGTAGTTTGTTACCGTCTCAAGATTTCTTTTTTGGGCGGTAACATTTAGAACCTTGCACGATAACCTACCGAGCGAACAAAAGCAATGAGCATCCTACGAACGACAGTAAGGGGAAATCAAACGGTCTTGAACGCCTCCCAGATTAAGGATGGGTTGTTGGCCAATGACCCGGAAACCTTTCGATACCTATACAGAACCTTCAGTAGCATGATTGTTGGATATGTTTTAAAAAATAGTGGTACCCAGCAAGATGCTCGCGAAATGGTGCAAACCGTCCTTATGGAGCTGTGGCTGGCCGTACGAGAAGGACGCTACGATGAGCAGGGAAAATTGGAGCGTTACCTTTACATTTTAACTGCGAATACGTGGCGAGACGAGTTACGCCGTCGTAAAGTAAGAAGAGCCGAACCCTTGGATACACGCTTGCATGACTCAATGGAGGAAGAAGACTCCATAGCCAGGGCGGTAGTTAAAGATCAAAGGTTGGAAGCCCTTCAGCATTGCATGGGCTTACTGGGCGAACCTTGCCGGGAGATTATTCAGCTTTACCACCTGGAGTCTGTGAGCCTACAAGATGTGGCCGAGCGCCTTCGATACGATTACAATAACCTGCGCAAGCGCATTTTCGACTGTCGAAAAAAGTTGAAAAAACTCGTAGACGATTACCTTCAAAAACACTCATCATCCTCTCTTTTGGAAAAAAATAGTCATGAAGGATAAGGAACTGTTGTTACAAGAGCGAATACGCGCTGTGATTGCTGGTGAGGCGAGCGAAACAGAAAAGCAGGCGCTGTTGCAGGAAGCCAGTGCAAATCCGGAAGTAGCGGACGAACTGGCCTTTAGCCAGAGTTTAGCACGCGCACTTCGTTATCCGGAAGCGGCAAGTGCTGCCGCAACGCTCCGGCGTATCCTCGAAGAAGAGGGTTTCCCGCCGCCTATGCCTCCCAAGTTATCGTTTTGGAAAAACCCATGGACGTGGGTAGGCGGCGCAGCGCTAATCACCCTGCTGGCAGTAGGCAGCTATTTCATAGCGGACCAACAGGGTTGGTTTATGGCTTCTCATGAGCGCCTGGCCTGGAAAAATATTCGGCCTTTGGAAAACGTCTTTTTCCTCCATCCGGACTCTCTACCCGTGCTGAAGCAGGCGATGGACGCCTACGATGAGGGCCAATACACCACAGCGGCGAAACTACTGGAAAAGCACCTTCAGCAACACAACGATAATGCCGCCCGCCTGTATTTGGGCGTTTGCTATTTGCTGACGCAACAACCCGAGCGCGCCATAACAGCCCTGGCTATAGCAGCCCAATCGCAGGAGCCACCTGTTCAGGAAACGGCCTTGTGGTACTTAAGCCTGGCTTATTTGCAAAGCGGTCGCATGCTTTTGGCCCAACAGACGTTAGAAAGCATCCCTGTGGAAGGCATCTACGGAGAACAGGCCCGCGAGTTGTTGGAAGAAATCCGATAAATGTGCAAACATGAATGCGAAAGTGCTTTTGTCCTATTCCCTTTGGGTCGTTGGTACACTGTCAGGCATAAGGCCCGCGACATCGCTTCAGGCGCAAATGACGGGCCTACTGACTTCTGACGAACGCTATGCTGCAATACCCGTTTTGCCCACGTACAGTGGCACGAAGTTCAACGAGATACCACCGCGGGTTAGCCTGAAGCGCTACTGCCCAGTGCCCGCCGACCAGCGTCAGACCAGTACTTGCGTAGGCTGGGCCTTGGGCTATGGGCTGCTGACCATTCAGCGCGCCATTTTGAGCAATCAGACTGACCAGGCGCTCATCACCCAACAGGCCCATTCAGCGGCCTTCCTGTTCAATCAGCTACACAATGGCGCCGGCGATTGCACCGGCGGCGCTTACATAGAAGACGCACTTTTACTGCTCAAAGAGAAAGGCGACTGCCTTGAGAGCAACTTTAACTTTGAGAAATATGGCTGCTCAACTCGGCCTTCCGAGTCTCACTTCGCCGAAGCAGCGCGCTATCGCATACAGGATTTCGCTTCCGTATTTGATTTGAACGAAGACCCTAAAGCCAAAATCAGTAAGGTCTGTAAAGCGCTGGCTACCAGAACGCCTGTTGCGGTAGGTATGGGCGTTACGAAAAGTTTCTTTGATATTCTGCCCGGCATGCAAGTGTGGAATCCGGATCCGACAGAACCCCTAACAGGGTACCATGCTATGGTGCTGGTTGGCTATAATAGCGTGGAAAAATACTTTGAACTGTTGAACAGTTTTGGCCCCTCTTGGGGCCAAAATGGCTTTATCCGTTTGCCTTACGACGACTTCGAGCGCCTGTGTCGCTATGCGTACGTGCTGGTGTCCGCACCTCAAATGCCTTTGCTAACGACAAGTATTATAGGCCCGACGCCAGAAGCCGTCGCACCCATGCAGCAGAGCTATTCGCTCAGTGGTGCTTTTGTTTTCCGCCAACCGGCAGGCTTTGTGATGACGGACTCCGGCAACGAACTGATGTACTTTGAAGAGATAGAGGCACGGCTCCACGACGCGCGATGGGGCGTTTATCGCACGCGCAAGCCAGTCTTTCCCATAGGCGATGCGTTTCAGCTGGTCGCGCGAGATGTACCTCGCGGTTGCCATGTATACGTCTTCAGCCGCAGCCCCGACGGTACAATCAACGTACACTTCCCCCGAAAAGCGCCCCGCCACAGCACTTCCGCTTCTTTCATACTGGATAAAACGGCCGAACTCGTTATCCCCGACGAGGACCATTTGCTTCAGCTACCCTCTGTCGGTGACGACCACCTGTGCATCCTATACAGCAGCACCCCCATAGCCGACTTTGATCTGCGTGTGCGCCAGCTCAGCAATTATTCAGGTGACTTCTACGCGGGAGTTCACCGAGCGTTTAACGATTACCTGATCCCCATAGAGCAGGTGCGCTACGAGCCAGAGCGCATGATGTTTTCTGCGCGCGCCGAGCCTGCCCACGGACGCACTGCTGTAGCGCTTATCTTAACCGTAACTGCACAATGACACGCAAAAAACTGTTCGCAGGTGCCACATACTTCTTCACCCTGAGGGGTTTACTACCCTGCGTTTTCTGCCTGGTAGCGCACGATGCTGTCGGGCAGTCGCGCTTGTTGCCATCCGAACCGTTGCAGGAGCGCTTCATCGGCGCCAGCGGCCAGGAAGACTTCCGTTCCGCCACCACCAATTGGCGCGGCGACATTGCCGCCGTCGGGAATGCCTCACCAGGTCAAGAAGGCGGGCAAGACATCCTGCTGGCTATTTTCGATGCCCAGCTCAACCGACTGACCGAACGCCACATTGGCCGACAGGCCGACGACGGCGCTCACCATATTGCTGCCCTACCCGATGGGCGATATGCCATTGCCGGTTACTCTACCACGCCTCACCGGCGCAATCGGGCCTATACACAATATGCCGGCCAGCGCGACGGCTGGCTTTTGCTACTGGACGAACGCGGCAATACGGAAGGCGAACTGATACGCGGCACCACCGAAAACGATGAATTCGTCGCCGTAGCCGCCGAAAACGATGGCGATCTGTGGGTGGCCGGCAATAGTGGCAGTGCTGCATGGATCTTGCGCCTGAGTTCCACCCTGGAAGTGCGGTGGGAACAACGCCTACGCTATCACAACCTGCCGACTCAGGCCTCTGGGGCTTATCTGACGGGCCAAGGTGATTTTTTCATCATCGGCCACACCGAGGAAATGGGGCGTCGCCAGTTATGGCTCATCGGCTTCGATGCCCAGGGCCGGCAAATTTTAGAAAAAACTTACCCTCATTCGCTGGCCCAGCAAGGGGTTGGCGTTCGAGCGCTGACGGCCGAGCGCCTCCTGGTAGCAGGTAATACCTATACCCCCGATAATCGCGAACAGGGCAGCTGCGGCGTTCTGAGTAAGACCGGCGAGCATCTGCACTATTCTCCGCTAGGCGGACGCGAATTTGACCAGGCAAGTACTGCCATCCTTCTCTCAAGCGGCCATGTGCTCATCGGCGGAAGCAGCGCCTCCTACGAACGCGGTAGCCGACGTCTCTCCGGCTGGGTGGTGGCCCTTGAACAAAACCCACCCGCCCTAAAGGAAATACAGACCCGCTATTACGGCAGCAAATTAAATGACGAGATCTATGCCTTCGCCGAACACCCCGACGGGCGGCTGTTTGCTTTTGGAACTACGTCGCGCCAAGTGCTGCGCCTGCGGCAAGGCTGGCTGCTGCAGTTACTACCGCGCTCGGAGAAAAAAAGCAAATCCGGTAAGCTGACGTTCCAGTTACAAACGCCCATTTACCCGCAGAACCGTTCCTTTCTGTTAGAAAAAGAGCGGCTGCTCTTACCTATTCTATTAGAAAATACGGACAAAGAGGGTGCCTGCCATCTGCTGGCCCGTGTCAGTAGCGTAGCGCCTGAGGGGGAAAAATATCTGCGCATACCGGGCCCACAGGCAGTCCAGTTTGCTCCTTTGGGCGCTGGCGAGCGCCGTGTAAGTGTCATCCCGATCAGCTTTTCTTCAGGCATTCCTGCCGGCGAGTATACCTTGAAAGTACAATTTTACCAGGGTGATACTCCGTTTGGCCCTCCCCAGCTGTGCCAGGTTCGGGTGGGCCAGCGCAGTACTCCTCAGTTAGAATTGAGCGTGCACCCTTCCGATAGCGCCTTCCTTTTAGGCCGGCAGGCCTACTTGCTTGTTCGAATGCGTAACCTTGGCAATGTTACGGCCCGAGGGCTGACCTTGTACGCCAAACCTCACGAAGGAATTGCTGTGCCTGGTGCTACGCCTTTGGGCGACCTGGCCCCAGGAGGCGACCTTACCTATCTGCTGCCGATCACACCTACCACCTTGCCAGACTCTCCCCTCCTTCGTTTACCGTTACAACTGCGCCTGGCTGACTCCAGCCTTTTGTACTCAGCCACTGCCCTCACGGAAATCTCCGTACAGGTGCCGGTACAGACGCTAACAGTCCGAGAAGAGCAGGCACCCGTCATTGTATGGGTTTATCCCAACCCTGACAACTTTGACCGCGCCGAAATCCAATGGACTCAGGAGGAAATCACCGTTCAGGTCAAAGTGGTTTCCGCAAAGCCTATCAAGCGCCACCAGTTTTGCTTAGAAATCAATGGTCAACCTTGCGTGCCCGGAATTAAATTTGACGAGGTGCGTATGCGCGGTGAGCGCGGTAGCTGGACGTTCTCTCAAACTGTACGCCTGCGCGAAGGCAAAAATTCCCTTAGGGCCGCCCTACGCGACTCCGTCCGGCAATTTGTGTCCGACCCCATGTTGGTCCGTTATACACCGTCTCGGCCTAACCTGCACATCTTGGCTATCGGAGTACCCAGTGCTGACCTGAAGTACACGGTCAAAGATGCCCGTGATTTCGCCATAACCCTGTCCAACGGGCAAAATGCCGCCTTTGACCAGATTTTCACAGACACTCTCCTGACCGAAGAGGTCACTACCAAAACCGAAATCCTCAAAGCATTTCGGCGCCTTCAATACCGATACGACGCCCTCCAGTTGCTGCCTAAAGACGTTCTCGTCGTCTTTATTTCGGCCCATGGCCTGGCTTCCTACGACGGTAGCTTCCGTATCGCTGCTAGCGACTACGATGGCCCTTTCCTGCGCGAAACCAGCCTCGACTTTGAGCAAGAGATCCTCAACTACTTGCAGACCTTGCCCTGCCACAAGCTCATTTTGGTAGATGCTTGCCAGAGCGGTACTGCCTCTGCGGCTACGCTGGCTGACATCGTCGCCCGCAGGCACAACATGGACATGCTCGTCTCCTGTCAGCCCGATGAGTATAGTTACGAAGATGATGCCTGGCAAAACGGCGCCTTCACGCGCGCCCTCGTTACGGGCCTACAAACATTCGCCAAAACACCCACTGCTCTGGATCAAAACCAGGACCAGCGCCTGGACCTGGCCGAACTGTTCGCTTTCGTTCAAAGAGAAACACCTGCCCTGGTTGAAAAAAAGCGACCGCGCCCTAAGACCTCCCAACGCCCCCACCTGACGCTGGCCGACCCTGCCCGACCCATCATCCTGTGGCAATGGCCTAGACCAGAATGAAACCCGGTGCCCTCTCCTTACCCGCTAAAACGACACCTCCGTATGAAACCAGCCCTCCGGCTCCTTGTCCTGATGCTTGCCGCTGCCTGCCCGCTAGCCGCCCAGCAATTACCTTATCAGACGCAATTCCGCCAGCTGTACGCTTACATCAACCCGGCAGCCATCAATAGCGACTACTTCCTTTACGAGTACAATATGTCGGTCAACGGCTCGTATCGCCTCCAGTGGTCGGCTCAGCCGCAGACGCCTCGAACACTGCACATGGCGGGCGAATACGTGCACAATGCCGCCGCCTATGGCAACACCTTTAGCCCGGCTGGCGGGGCTGCCCTCCTGCAGGATCGCATAGGCCCTCTGGCTCTTACCGGCGTCTATGCCCGTCTGGCGGCGCTTTTGGGTAGCGACCCCTATCTAGGCGCCTTCTCGTTGGGCTTCCTTGCCGGCGCCGTCCAGTATCGCCTCCAACACGACCGCATCGTGTGGGAAACGCTCGATGATCCTCACATCCCGCTGGAAGACGTAAGCACCACCCAACCCGAGATCGGTATCGGAATTTATTACTTTAAGCGCATCCGCCGCGGTGCGCTACGCGGCGATAACTTCTATGCTGGGCTCTCCATTCCCCAATTGTGGGCAGCTCATGTAGAAATCCTCAGCCTCGGCAATCGCATTCCTCTGTCCCGCATTCCGCATCTGTACACCACTGCCGGGTGGTACCACTTTTTCAATGCGGAAAGCTTCCTGGAACTGGCCCTATGGGGCAAATATGCTGCCGGCGCCCGCCCTAACCTCCACCTGACGGGCCGCTTCTCGCCCGTACGCACCGCGTGGGTCGGCGGCGGCTTCAACCTCAACGGTCTGGTGCACCTGGAAGCCGGCTTCAACCTGCCGGGTTTCCTCTGGGAACAGGGAGCCCTGAAAATCGGCTACGCTTTCGATTATAACATCACCGCCTTCGACCTGCCTTTAGGAACATCGCACGAGATTCACTTATCCTATTTGTTCGACACGCGCGGGCGCTAAAGCTAATGTTCTTCTTTATCCTTCATCGCCTCCTTATCTCTTACGCAGGCAGGACAAAACGCCATCGTCCTCGGGCAATGAGGTTACCACGAATGAAACAGGCTGTAAGGTCGCCGCAAATGCACGAATGAAAAATAGACATTATGTAGATTTGAAGTTATTGATTATCAGGATATTTTGGTGGGTTTGCCATTACCCTAAAATTATGTAATCCCGTGCAGGTGATGAAAATGGTCTCCCTAAAGTTGTCCTTATACACCCTGCACTCATCCTTCA
>CAZYEV010000024.1:0-37411 GCA_964646615.1 uncultured Saprospiraceae bacterium | reverse complement strand
GGCCTCGGGTGGTTACGTTGCTGATGAGGATGACGTACTTTTCGCCCTCGGCGGTGCGCAGAGGGGCCAGCCAGTTGTTATCGCCGGCGTCGGAGCAGCCGGCGTCTTCGCTGGTGTCGGTTTCGCTTTCGCGCAGGCCGGTGGCGCCCATGCAGGGGCTATTGGCGGTACGAGTGTCGCCGGCGGCCATGCAGCGCACGATTTGCTTGCCGCGACAGTCGCCGTTTTCGGGCAGGCGATAGACCACAAAGTCAATGTCGTCCTCTTCGCGGTGGGGCACGATGGTGAAGGTCAGCGAGCCGCCTTTGGCAATTTCAAAGGCAATCCAGGTGGAATTTTCTTCCGCCTGGCCCATGCTTTCGCCGTTGAGGAAGCAGGGCACGAAGGCGGCTTCGGTAACGTCATTGCCCTCGCCGGCGGCGCGGTCAATATGATAGACTTGCTTTTTGCAAATTTGCATGGCCGTTACGCAGTCGGCGTGTTGTTGGGCCAGCGCGGCGGGTGCAATGCAAAAAAACAGCAACGTGGATAGCGTCAGGTTTTGCATTCGAAAAGGCTTCGTTTTGGGCAGATAAACGCCGGCAGCGGCGCAAAGTGTTTACGGAGCGGGAAAAAATGGCGTTTTTTCGGCGTTGTCATTCCCGCAGGAAATCCAGTTCGTTGAAGCGGTTGACGCGCGCAATGGTGGAAGGCTGTTGCGGCTCGCGGACTTCCTGGCGATATTTAACCACATAGTCCACGCCGGCGAGGATATCGCTGCTGATGGCGCCGAAAGTAGGCGGGTAAGGCTCATGGGCTTTGCAAGCCGCTGCACTGACGATGGGGCGTTGCACTAAGCGGATGAGTTCCTGGCAGAATTCGTCCAGCGCAACGCGGATAGCGGCCGAGCCATCGGCGGCCTTGACGGCTGGAGGCAACCCAACCGGGTCGGGATACACCACCGTCAGGGGGCGCTGGTGGTAGGCCAATAGGGTCTCCACGCGCGGGTTCATGCGGCGCACATATCGCTTAAGCATCTCGATGCTGTCCACCAATACGATATACCCCTGCCCGGGCGGCTGCTCGCGCAAGCCCGAAAGGCGGGCGATGGCCTCCTCATTGAGCGCATCGCAGCCAATGCCCCAAATGGTGTCGGTGGGATAACAAATCAGCCCTCCGTCGAGGACAATCTGCGCAATCTGGGAAATATCGTCTCTTAGCAAAAACATAGCCAACTATTTAGCGCCCTTTGTCGTTTCTTTGGGCGAAGAATGCGGGCAAAAGTCCGCCTTTTGCAGGAAATACACACACCCAACAAATATGCTCAAGCAATACTTTTTCTTCGGACTCCTTCTGACCACAGTCGGCCTTTCTCTGACGAGCCGGCTGCATGCCCGCCACATTATCGGTGGCGAAATCACGTACGAGTACATTGGTACCAACGCCGCCGGGCACAATATTTATCGCTTCACGATGAAGGTGTATCGCGACTGCTTCGGCGGCGGCGCCCCTTACGATAACCCGGCAGAAATGGCCATTTACCGCGGTACGCCGAGCAACAATGTACTGCACGAAGCCTTCCGCATCTTTTCACCCGTTATTCGGCGCCTCAACCCGGTGCCGCCGCCGTGTGTAACGCAGCTGCCTGCCGTGTGTGTGGAAGAGGGTATTTACACCTTTGAGCGCGCCCTGCCGGTCATCAACGAGAGCTATTTCATCGTTTACCAGCGCTGCTGCCGCAACCAGACTATACGAAATATCGTCAATCCGGGCGATATCGGCGCCACTTACTACGTCGAACTGACGCCTGCCGCCCAACAGCTGCGCAACAGCAGCCCGACGTTCAACAACTTCCCGCCCATCATCATCTGCGCCAACGTGCCGCTGGTCTTCGACCACTCGGCCACCGACCCCAACGGCGATTTTATCACATACAGCCTCTGCGCCCCGCTGCAAGGCGGCGGCCCTATCCTGAATGCACCGGGGCTGTTCAGCTGCAATGGCGCCGTCCCCACGCCTCCCTGCGGGCCGCCCTTTAACCAGGTGCCTTACATCTTGCCCAATTACAGCGCTACCAACCCCTTAGACGGCTCACCACCGCTCACCATTAACCCGCAAACCGGCATCCTGACGGGCACCCCCACGGTGGTGGGGCAGTTCGTCGTTGGCATTTGCATCCAGGAATACCGCGGCGCTACCCTCCTCTCCGAAGTGCGCCGCGAATTTCAGTTCAATGTGGCCGAATGCTCGCCCACGGTGCTGGCCAATATCCGCAGCGACAGCATCGCCGGCCCCAAACGCTTTGTACTCACCTCGTGCGGTAAGCAAACCGTAACGTTTCAAAACCTGAGCGTTCAGCGCAACCAGATTACCGAATGGGAATGGCGCTTCAACCTGAAAACCTCCACCTTCACCGACAAACAAAACTGGGACGCCACCGTAACCTTCCCCGATACAGGAACCTATTCGGGTATCCTCATCCTTAACCCGGGCAAGCCCTGCTCCGACACGGGCTATATCTCCGTCCGCATTTTCCCCAGTATTAAAGCCGATTTTGAGTTTGACTACGACACCTGCGTGGCTGGCCCAGTGGACTTCACCGACCTCTCTACCGGCGAAGGCGGCATCAACCGATGGGCCTGGAACTTCGGCGTGCCCAATGGGGTCTCCACCCAGCGAAACCCTAGCTTCCTGTACCCCATACCCGGCAACCACCCCGTCTCGCTGCGCGTAACCGACCGCAACAATTGCTCCGACATCATCACTAAGGTGGTCAACTGGTTCCCCGTGCCGCCGCTCATCATCATCGCGCCCGACCGCTTTGTGGGCTGCGCACCGGCGGAAATCTTTTTTAAAAACCTGTCTACGCCCATTGATGAAACCTATAAAATTGAGTGGGACTTCGGCGATGGCCAGACGGCGCGCAACATCATCAGCCCCACGCACCGCTACGAAAACCCCGGCCTGTACACCATCCGCATCGCCATCACCTCGCCCATCGGATGCTTCACGGCGGATACATTCGTCAATTTCATTCGCACCGAGCCCTCACCCATTGCCGACTTTGCCTTCTCGCCCGAAACGCTGACCTCCTTCGACCGCACGGTGCAATTCACCGACCTGTCGGTAGATGCCAACCGCTGGAACTGGAAGTTCGACCGCTTCGGCACCAGCACCCAGCAAAATCCGACCTTCACCTTCCCCGACACGGGCCTGATGGCCATCCGGCTCATCGTTACGCACCCCCGCGGCTGTAAGGACTCCATCACGAAGTACTTAGACGTAGTGCCTCAGGTGCTGTGGCACATGCCCAATGCATTCACGCCCAACAACGACGGCAGCAACGATGGCTTCCTGGGCAAAGGCTACCTGGAAGGCGTTACCGACTTTAACCTCACCATCTGGAACCGCTGGGGCGAAATGGTCTTCCAGACCAACAACCCCGAAGAAGCCTGGAACGGCCGCAAAATGAACACCGGCCCTATGTCGCCCGAAGGCGTCTATGTCTATATTGTTACCTTCACCGAACCCCGAGGGCAACGACGCGAATTTAAAGGCTACGCCACGCTCCTTCGATAGCGTTTTTACAGCGATAAACAACACCACTCCGACACAAAGAGAGTTGCCCGGAGTGCACCAAATTTTTTTGTTGCGAGGGTGCCAGGACTTTTCTGCCGCCCTTCGCCCAATCTGACTCGATATTTGCACCCTCATTTCTGCGCTACATGAGCGATATCCAACTCAACACCATCGAAGAAGCCCTGTTGGAACTGCGCGCCGGCCGCGTCATTATTGTGGTGGACGACGAAGACCGCGAAAACGAAGGCGATTTTATCTGCGCCGCCGAATTGGTAACCCCTGAAATCATCAATTTCATGGCCCAACACGGCCGCGGGCTTATCTGCGCGCCCATTGAGGAAAAACGAGCCGACGAACTCGACCTGCCGCTCATGGTCAGTGCCAACACGGCCCTGCACGAAACGGCCTTCACCGTCTCCATTGACCTCATCGGACACGGATGCACCACCGGCATCAGCGCCCACGACCGCGCCAAAGGCATCCGACACCTGACCAACCCGCAAGCCAAACCCAGCGACTTCGCCCGACCCGGACACATCTTCCCCCTGCGCGCCAAAAGCGGCGGCGTCCTGCGAAGAACCGGACACACCGAAGCCGCTGTGGACCTGGCCCGCTTAGCCGGCCTCTATCCCGCCGGCGTGCTGGTAGAAATCCTCAACCCCGACGGCACCATGGCCCGCCTGCCCCAACTCATGGAGGTGGCCCGACAGTTCAACCTCAAAATCATCTCCATTGACGACCTCGTCGCCTACCGCATGCGCACCGAGCGCTTAGTGCGCCGCGAATTGGAAACACGCATGAAAACGCTGTACAGCGAGTTCGAGGCCATCGTCTATACCGACGTCTCCTGTGGCGACTGCCACTTAGTACTCAAAAAAGGCGACTGGCGCGAAGACGAACCCGTGCTGGTGCGCGTGCACTCCTGGTCAGAAACCGGCGGCATCCTGGGCAACCTGCTGGCCGACTACGGGCAGCAAATCCAGCACGCCCTGC
The DNA here is from genome assembly GCA_964646615.1 of uncultured Saprospiraceae bacterium. Lineage (GTDB taxonomy): Bacteria > Bacteroidota > Bacteroidia > Chitinophagales > Saprospiraceae > M3007. The sequence continues at coordinate 32,860 of CAZYEV010000024.1, read as the reverse complement.
ACAAAATCGCCGACGAGGGCAAAGGCGCCTTCGTCTATCTGCGCCAGGGCGACAAAGCCGACCTGCTGACACGCCTGAAAATCTACCAGAAATACATGGAAGCCGGCGAACCCGAAAAATTCGACCTCCACACCAGCATGGGCAAAAAAGACTTCGGCATCGGGGCGCAAATCCTGCGCGACTTAGGCATCAGCAAAATACGCCTGCTGACCAACCACCCGCGCCCGCGTACCGGCTTCATCGGCTATGGGCTGGAAATCGTGGAGAACATCCAGCTGAAGTGAAACGCCTGCACCGTAAAGGCCTTGAGTTTTCGGAGCCGCCAGGAATACGCGAATGCGAGGCGACATCTCCCTCAAGAGGCGACATCTCCCTCAGGAGGTGTCGTCTCTGCACTTCAACGAGGTTTGATAAAATAAAGCATAGAGAGTGCCCTGCCGCCAAAGACCATTTGCGGCAACAGGAAAACGGGCGGGGGCGTTGTACCTTTGCATTTCATTGCTGATTATGAGCGAAAAGACCGTCGTTACGCCTTACGGTGGCGAGAGCGAAAGCAAAAAGGAACAGGTGGGGCGCATGTTCGACCGCATAGCGCCGCGCTACGATTTTCTCAACCGGCTGCTGTCGTTGGGTATTGACCTGCACTGGCGACGCCGGGCACTGCACTACCTGAAGGGCGCCCCTCAGCCGTTGGAAATCCTGGACGTGGCTACGGGCACTGCCGATGTGGCCATCCTGGCGGCCGAACGCCTGAAGCCGCGCCGCATAGTGGGCATAGACATCGCGCACCAGATGCTCGACCTGGGCCGCGAGAAAATCGCCCGAAAGGGCCTGCAAGACATCATCTCCCTCCAGGGCGGCGATGCCGAACACCTCGACTTTGCCGACGGCAGCTTCGACGCCGTAACAGTAGCCTTTGGCGTGCGCAATTTTGAGAACTTAGAAAAAGGCCTGTCGGAAATCCACCGCGTGCTGCGCCCGGGCGGGCGTCTGGTTGTGCTCGAATTCTCGCACCCAACGGCTTTTCCCTTCAAACAGCTGTACCACACCTATTTTAAATACGTTTTGCCGCTCATCGGGCGTTTGACCTCGCGCGATCCGCGCGCCTATGCGTACCTCTTCGAGAGCGTGCAGGCTTTTCCACAGGGAAACGATTTTCTTCAAATACTCGCTAAAACCGGTTATCAGCACCTGCAATGCGAACGACTCACGTTTGGAATCTGCTCCATCTACACGGGCGTAAAAGCCTGACGGCTGCCCTTTGTCTGTTGTTTGTGGGCCTCAACGCCTCTGCCGGCTGGGCGCAGCGGGCCAAGAGCTACAACTTCAACTACAAAGACTTTCAGGCCAAGCCCTACTACTTCGGCATCAGCTTGGGCATGAACTCGAGCGATTTCAAGATTTATCACTCGCGCGATTTCATCCGCAACGACTCTTTCGCTCGAGCCGAAGGAGTTACCGGGCCGGGCTTCAACTTGGGTATCGTGTCGAACCTCAAAATCGGCGAGTACTTCGACATACGTTTCCTGCCCACGCTGTCCTTCGTGGAGCGCAACCTGCGCTACACACGCCCGGGCGACGGTGTGCAGACCATCAACCGCCGCATCGAGTCCGTGCTGGTGGAAATGCCCTTCCACGTGCGCTACAAATCTGTAACGTACCACGACTTCCGCATCTTCTTAGTGGCTGGTGCCAAATACGTCTTCGATGTGGCCAGCGACTCGCGCACGCGCCAGGCGGCTGACCTCGTTAAGATTTCGCCCACCGACTTTCAGTTTGAGTACGGCGCCGGCGTGCAGTTCTTTTTCCCCTACTTCATTTTTTCGCCCGAATTCAAGGTTTCGCACGGGCTGAACAACGTGCTGCTGTACAACGACCGCCTGCAGCAGAGCACGGTGCTGGAAAAAATCCTCTCCCGCACCTTCACGATTACCCTTTACTTTGAGGGCTAAAAGCGCCGCCCCGAGGGCGGTCCAGTCGTATGATACCGCCGCAGACCGCACGCGAGATACTGGATGCTGCGCGCATCGAAGAAGTGGTAGAGGAGTTTCTGACCCTGCGCCGGCGCGGGGTCAATCTGGTAGGTTTGTGCCCGTTTCACGCCGAGCGTACGCCGTCGTTTAGCGTCAATCCGGCGCGCAACATCTTCAAGTGCTTCGGCTGCGGCAAAGGCGGCGATGCGGTTACTTTCCTCATGGAACACGAGGGCTTTACCTACCCGGAAGCCCTGCGTTGGCTGGCCCGCAAATACCGCATCGAAATCCGGGAAGTCGAGCGCACGCCCGAGCAGGTGGCCGAGCAGCAACAGGCCGAGTCGTTGTTCATCGTCAACGACTTTGCCGCCCGCCACTTCCGCGAGCAAATGCTCGACACCGACGAAGGCAAGTCCGTCGCCCTGGCCTACTTCCGCCAGCGCGGCCTGACCGACGAAACCATCCAGACCTTCGGGCTGGGCTACGCCCCCGACCAGCGCGACCTGCTGCTGCAAAAAGCCCGACAGGCCAGCCACGACATCGGCCTGCTGCAAAAAGCCGGCTTAGTGAGCGCCGACGGCACGCGCGACTTCTTCCGCGCCCGCGTCATCTTCCCCATCCACGCCATGTCGGGCAAAATCGCCGCCTTCGCCGGACGCACGCTCTCGTCCGACAAAAAGATACCCAAATACATCAACAGCCCCGAAAGCGAGGTCTATGTCAAGAGCAAAACCCTCTACGGCATGTACCAGGCCAAAAAGGCCATCCGAAAAAAGGATGAGTGCATCCTCGTAGAGGGCTACATGGACGTCATCTCGCTGCACCAGGCCGGCATCGAAAACGCCGTCGCTTCCAGCGGCACCTCGCTCACGGAAGGCCAGCTGCAGCTCATCCGACGCAACACGCAAAACCTGACCATCCTCTACGACGGCGACCCTGCCGGCATTCAGGCAGCCCTGCGCGGGCTGGACTTAGCCTTAGAGCAAGACCTCAACGTGCGCGTCGTCATCCTGCCCGAGGGCGAAGACCCCGACAGCTACGTGCAGCGCATAGGCCCGCAAGCATTCGAGGCCTACATCGCTCAACAGGCAAAGGACGTCATTTTATTGAAAATGAGCCTATTGCTGGGCGAAGCCCAGGGCAACCCCGCGCGCCGAGCCAGCGTGGTGAAAGACATGGTGAGCAGCATCGCCCGAATACCCGACCCTATTCGCCGCAGCACGTACGTGCTGGAATGCGCCGTCCAGATGGGCATAAGCGAGCAAGCGCTGCTGGAAGAGGTGAACAAACTCATCCGCGCCGACATGCGCAAAAAGGCCGAAAAAGAAGCGCGACAACCCGGCACGGCCTCCGACTCCACCGAGCAGGCACCACCACCCAGCACCCCCTGGCCCGAAAGCGAAACGCCGCAAGCCGCGCCCGAACGCACCCCTACCTTAGCCCTGCCCACCGACGAGTTCCAGGAACGCGACATCATTCGCCTGCTCATCCAGTTCGGCAGCCGCGAACTGCCGGGCGAGTCTATCACCGTAGCCGAATGGGTATTGGGCGACATCGAAGAGCTGCTCACCGAATTTGACAACCCGCTCTACGGCCGCATCGCACGCGAATGCCACGCCCTGCTGCTGCAAGGCCAGGCTATGGAACAAGCCTATTTCACTCACCACCCCTCGCCCGACATCGCAAACCTGGCCCTCGAAATGCTCGCGCAACCCTGGGAGTACTCGCCCAATTGGGAAGCGCGCTGGAACTTCCCGCTGCAAAACCAACCCATGCCCGAAGACAACGCCGAAGCCGACATCCAGCAAGCATTGGCCATGTTCAAAATCCGAAAAATCAATCGGCTGCTCGAAAAAAACAAGGAACGCCTCAAAACCGCCATTGCCAACGGCGACATCAAGGCCGAAATGCAGTACCTGCAAACCAACCTCAAAATCGAACAGGTGCGCAACCGCATCGCCCGCAAACACGGCATCGTGCTGTTTCCGCGCCGGTAAGGCGAAGAGCGGCTAAGCAGGTCATACCTTTGCCCGCTCAATACAATGTGGGTACGCATTTTAGGCAACGGCTCAGGCGGCCCGTTTCAGGGCCGGCATTACAGCGCACAACTGGTACACAACCGGCGGCACTATTTCTTAGTGGACTGCGGCGAAGGCACACAGGAACAGCTGCACCGCTATCGCCTGCCGGTGGACAGGATTCACCAGATTTTCATCACCCACCTGCACGGCGACCACGTCTTCGGGCTGTTTGGCCTGCTCACTTCGTACAGCCTGAAGAACCGCGAACGCCTCATGCAGCTGTATTCGCCGCCGGGGCTGTCGGCCCTGATAGGTGACGTAGCGCGCCATTGCGGCATCCATTTCTCCTTTCCCATAGAATTTATAGAAGTGGGCTATAAGCATCCGGAGCAGGTTTTTGAAAACAAAAGCTTAGAGGTGTGGACGGTACCGCTCCAACACGGCTCGCCCTGCGTGGGCTGGCTGTTTCGCGAGAAACCACGACCGCTCAACATTCGGCCCGAAGCTATCGAGCAGTACGGCCTTTCGTTTGCCCAGATCCGCGCCATTAAGGCGGGGGCCGACTTAGCGCTGCCCGATGGTCGCTTCGTTCCCAACGGTGCGTTGACGCTGCCGCCCAAGCCGCTGCTTTCGTACGCCTATTGCAGCGATACAGCGCCCTCTGCGGCAGTGGCGGAGGCTGTTCGCGGGGTCAGCCTGCTGTACCACGAGGCCACCTTTACCGATGAGCACACGGAAGAGGCGGCGGCAGCGCAGCATTCCACCGCGCGCCAGGCCGCCGAAGTGGCCCGTGCTGCCGGGACGGGCCGGCTGCTGTTGGGCCACTTTTCGGGGCGATATACGGATACCGAACAGCACGTACGCGAAGCACAGGAAGTATTCCCTGCCGTTGAGGCCGCTGTGGAGGGTGTAGAGTATTCAGTGGGTTAGCGCTCAGCCTTAGCCTGAAAATCCACCACAACAGGTGGTTTCAGGATGCGCACCTGGCCGTACTGTCCTTTGCGTTCCTGTACGAAGATGCCGGCCCATTTCTGGCCGCAGGCATTGTGGATGCGGCAGCCGTCGAGCCACAGCGTGCCGCCGGGCTGCACCACAATACGCCCTCCAGGCGGCATCGAGAGGCGGCAACTGACGCGCAGGCTGCCGCCGGGAGCGATGATGAGGTCGCCTTCCAGGTCGCGCGAGCCAGGCCAGGCCACCGTATCGGTGATGGTGAGGGTGCGTTCGCGTTGGTACGTACACCACGTGGGCACCAGGCAGCGGCGGACGCTGAAGCGCTCGTTGGCCAGCGCCGCATGGATTTTGCCTATCTGACAGGGGGTGAGGGCTATCTGGTAGGCGTTGTAGTCCATCATGTTGTTGGTAGCCAGGTCGCGGCAGGGTGGGTCAGGCGTCCAGTCCCAGCATTTGTTGGGGTGGTCGTCGGTGTCGGGGCATCCGTCGTAGAGCCAGGCGTGGCCCAGCCCCAGGATGTGGCCGATTTCGTGGTTAAGCAAGCCCACGCTGGCCTCGGGGCCGAAGGGTCGCTCTAAAGCACCGGCGATTTTGACCGATGTACCTAAGGCGATGCCCTGCCCGTCGGCCTTGTAGGTGGGTGAGGCCACGCTGTCGGGGTGGTGCACCAGGATGAAGATGTTGATGATGGAGTCGGTGCCGATGGCGTAGCGTTCGATGACGTCGCGGGTGTGGTTGTTCTGGTTCCGGCCTTTGGAGACAAAGAAGTACAGGTCGTCGTCGTAGTGGTAGTAGATACCGTCGTCGTTGGGGCGGTTGGGTTGGGGCGTCAGCACATAGCGGTATCGCTTGGGCAGGGGGAGCGTGCCGGCAGGTGAGCGCCAGTTGACGACGTTGGTATCTAAGGCTTCGTTAGCCAACCGGATGAGTTCGCGGGCGAAGTGTCGGGCCGAGTCGGGCAGTCGGTGGGCCGTGCCACTGCCGTTGTCTAAGATGTGGACGTTGACGCGCAGGTAGCGCATGGGCAGGTGTTCGGGGTGTCGGTAGTCGGGCACATAGCTTTCCCAGCCGAAGCAGGCAGCGTTTGAGCCTGTGTTTACGGAGTCGCGCCATTCGGTCAGCGAATAGGGGCGCGTGCGCACGCGCGGGGTACAGCTCATTGCGGCACTCAGGAGCGCCAATACACCAAACCAGAAGAGGACATTCCTCACAGCATCAGCGTTGCACATCGCCAAACGTACTGCGCCAGGCCAACATGCCGCCAATGAGGTTGCGCACGTTGTTGAAGCCCTGAGCCTGCAAGATGGCCTGGGCCGCAGCGCTGCGCACACCCGAACGGCAGTACACCACCACCTCATGGTCTTTGTGCTCGTCCAATTGCCACCCACTGTTGGGCAACGTGGCCACTGGCATCAGGTGGCCGCCGATGTTGAATTCTTCGTGCTCCCACGGCTCCCGCACATCTACGAGCACCACCGGCTCGCCAGCGCGCAACTTTTCGCGGAGTTCCTGAACGGTGATATCCATAATTTCTTCTCCTGCCCACCAGCGGCCCGTTCTTCAGAGTGGGCCGCTGGTATGAAAATGAAAAAAAACTTACCGGGAAAACTTCGTCAGCTCCATGCGGCCATCTTCTTTGCCTTTGCTATCGTAAGAAATGGAGCGAACGGTACCCACCGAGGGCGCATACCACACCTCCGAACGCGAAGTGCGCGTGCCCAGCAGCTGGTACTCGAAGTTGTAACTGATTTTGTGGCATTTATAGGTGCCGGCGGGCGTCGTAATCGTCTCTTCGCCCTCCACTTTGCGGTCTTTGATGACGTAGCGGTTTTTCATCAGCTGCATGCTGCCCATGCGCATAGCGATTTCCATTTCGCTGTCGGGCAGCGTTTGACCCACTTTGAGGTTTTTGGGAAAAGCCAGGTCGCCACCGCTGATTTCAACCTGGACGTCCGGGCTTTGACCCATGTCGCCTGTGGGTACCATACCGCGCATGCTCATGAACAGGACGCCCTCATGGCATTTAATGGGCACCGAATACGAGTAGGTTTCCTTACCGTCTTTGGCGCGCGAGACCGTTATGTCGGAGTGCGCAATCAGGGTGTCTCGGCTGCGTTCGATGCGCTTGATGCGATGGGTCGAGATGGTTTCCGGCTTGCCTTTTTTGTCGTAGTGCGTGTACTCGATTAGAACGCCTTCACGGAAAAAATCGAACATCTCTGAGCAGTTTTGGGCCGAGAGGGGGCGAGCAAACAACAGGCTGCCCAGCGTCAAGAAAATTGTAAGTCGGAGCATGGGTGATGTGGTATTTTTAAAAAAGTAAAAGATCGGTACTGGGCAACCCAGCCAGAGTTCGCCGGTTCGGTTTATCGTGCAAACATCTGCAAAATTCCAAAGTCCCGACGCCTGAATGGCTTGAAAAAATAACGATGCGCTGAAGCCCTTATTCCAATGGAATGGTGCCGAACTTCTTCAGAATGGGCCGAAAACGGCTTTCAATTCAGAGCGTAAAGGCCTGATTATAGGCCCAGGCATTGTTTTTGGACACTAAAAAAGGAGCGCTTTCGAGCCGTTTAAAGTCGAGGGTTAGTCCTGAAATAAGAAAATAGCCCAAAGTCTGGCCCTGTAGAGCGGTTTAAAAAGTGCGGATAAAATACCTGTGCCTTTGCCGAAAAAACGCCTGAGCATCGGAAGAAATAAAAAAGCATTTGGAAAGAACGCCGGTGCTGCTATACCTTTGCGCCCACTTTTCAGGTCAACTATTTTTGAGGTCATGAAGAAAGATATCCATCCGAAGAATTACCGCATTGTGGTGTTCAAAGATATTTCCACCGACGAGGCTTTCTTGGGCCGTTCGTGCGTAAACACGAAAGAAACCATTGTTTGGGAAGACGGTCAGGAATACCCGCTGGTGAAAATGGAAATTTCGGCTTACAGCCATCCATTTTTCACGGGTAAGATGAAGTACGTGGATACGGCGGGCCGTATTGACAAGTTCAACAAGAAGTTTGCGAACACGAAGTTCGCCAAGTAAACTTCGGCCCAAACACCGCAGTGCCCTATTCGCTGGGTTTACCGCGAAGGCGAGCAGGAAAAGTGCACGCCTTCGCGGTTCTTTTTACTTTTGCGCCCGACGAAACGGTTCGACGGCTCGATGCAAAACCTCATTCTGTTTGACTCCGACGCGCGCAATCACCTGTTGCCGCTGACCGCCACCCGCCCCATGGGCGAGCTGCGGCTGGGTATTTTCACCATACGCGGCAAATGGGAACGCCACCTGAATGCCTTTGCCTCCTACATCACGCAAGAACACCTGCAGGAGAAGTATCCCATTCGCATTGAAAGCGAAAACTTAGTGCTGAATGCCGGCATTCTGCCCAACGAGTTGCTTTGCCGCCGCATCGAGCAGTTGGGCTTCAGCGAAGCGCTCTTGATGGATGGTGAGCTCATCGCCGCGCGCTTAGATGCGTTTCAATTCGAGACGCTCATTGAAGACGAAGAGGTGCGCGAGCTGAACGGCATCGAACTCGACCCCGACATCCCGGTGGTGAGCATTCGGCGGCTCTGGGAGTTGACCCAACAAAATGGCGCAGCCATTGAGGCCGATTTTCAGTGGGTTACACGCGACCGCGCGTCGGCGCCATTGCCCGAGTCCAACCGGCTTATTGGCCCTGCGGAGCGCCTTTTCATCGAGCCAGGGGCACGCCTAGAGGCCTGCACGCTCAATACCACCGAAGGGCCTATCTACATTGGCAAGGATGCCGAAGTGATGGAGGGCTGCCTGCTGCGCGGCCCGGTCGTCGTAGGCGATGGGGCTCTGCTAAAAATGGGCGCGCGCATCTACGGCCCCACCACCATTGGCCCCGGCTGCAAAGTGGGCGGAGAGGTAACTCGCTCCATCTTCCTGGGCCATTCCAACAAAGCCCACGAAGGCTTTATCGGCGACTCCGTCATCGGCGAATGGTGCAACCTCGGCGCCGACACCAACAATTCAAACCTGAAAAACAACTACGGCGAAGTCAAACTCTGGGATTACGCCGAAGGCCGGTTTGTCCGGACAGGCGCCCAACTGTGCGGCCTGTTCATGGGCGACCACGCCAAATGCGGTATCAACACCATGTTCAATACCGGCACCGTTGTGGGTGTCTTTGCCAATGTATTCGGCTCGGGTTACCCGCGCAATTTCATTCCCGACTTCGCCTGGGGTGGCCCGGAGGCAGGCTTCCGCACGTACAACTTCGCCGAAGCCTGCGAAACGGCGCAGCGCGTCCTGCAGCGGCGTAATCAAACCTTGACAGATTTAGACAAGGCCATCTTACAACACGTTTACGAGCAAACGGCGCCCTGGCGCACCTGGGAAAAATAGCGCGCCACACCAGGCATAGAGGCGTTCATGGACAGCATGGCAACCACTTCTTCTAAATACGACCAGCGCGGCGTATCGGCCTCCAAATCGGACGTACATGCCGCCATCCGCCAGTTGGACAAAGGGCTGTATCCGGAGGCCTTTTGCAAAATACTCCCCGACGTGGCCGCCGGCGACCCGGCCTATTGCAATGTGCTGCATGCCGACACCGCCGGTACCAAAGCGGCGCTGGCGTACCTGTACTGGCGCGAAACGGGCGACCTGTCGGTATGGGCCGGCATCGTGCAAGACGCTATCGTCATGAACTTAGACGATATGGCTTGCGTGGGCTGCACCGACCACGTGGTGCTGTCGAACACCATCGGGCGCAACCGCAACCACATCCCCGGCGAGGTACTGCAGGCGCTCATCGAAGGCGCTGCCGACTTTGCCGAGACCATGCGCCCTTGGGGCATCCGCCTCCACCTGGCCGGCGGCGAAACGGCCGACGTGGGCGACTTAGTGCGCACCGTGGATGTGGGCTTCACCGCCTTCTCCCGTATGCTGCGCAGCGAGGTGGTCGTCAATCGCATCCAGCCGGGCCACGTCGTCGTCGGGCTGGCCTCCTTCGGGCAGGCTGCCTACGAAAACTACTACAACAGCGGCATCGGCAGCAACGGCCTCACGGCGGCCCGCCACGATACCCTGGCTAAAGAATACGCCACGCGATACCCGGAAAGCTACGACCCGGCCATGCCCGCCGAACTGGCCTATAGCGGAAAGCACCGCCTCACAGAAGAAGTGGAGGTAGAAGGCCAGCGCCTGACCGTGGGGCAGCTCTTGCTCTCGCCTACGCGCACTTATGCGCCGGTGCTGCGCGCTTTCCTGGAGCGCTGCCGCGACCACGTGCACGGCCTCATCCACTGCACCGGCGGCGGGCAGACGAAGGTGCTGAAATTCCTGCATAACGCCCGCGTCATCAAGGACAACCTCTTCAACCCACCGCCAGTGTTCCGCCTTATTCAGGCCAGCGGCCAGACCGACTGGGCCGAAATGTACCGGGTCTTCAACATGGGCCACCGCATGGAGGTCTATACCTCTGAAACTGGCGCCAGCGAACTGGTGCGCATCGCTGCCGACTTCGGCATCGCCGCGCAGGTAGTCGGGCGCGTAGAGGCATACGAAGGCGCCTGCGTTACCGTTCACAGCCCGTTTGGCGTGTTTGAATACACCGAGTAGGGTCTTCTACCCGATTTCAGGCCACACCTGAGAGCGATAGCCCGAGGCATGAAAATCCGTATTTTCAAAAAATAATGGCGGCGCTTGCCGCTGTTTTTTATCAAAAAAACTGGACATATGAGCGCAAAATCCTTGTTGTACTTAGCCGCTGTGTGCATGTTGCTGGCGGCATGCGGAACCTCGTATGAGAAGAAGATACAGGCCTTAGAGAGCCAGATAGCCGAGACTGCCGACCCGAAAGTAGTGGCCGAGCTGATAGCCCTCTACCAGGAGGCAGCAAAGGCACACCCCGACCACCACGCCGATAATGCGCGCTACCTGACGCGGGCGGCCGAGCTGAAGTTCATCAACGAGCGCGACAACGTAGGCGCCGTGCGGCTGGCAACAGCAGCCATCAAAGACCACGGCGCCCAGGCCGATGTGGCCGATGCTACGGGCCTGCTGGCGCGCATCTGGAGGCTGTACAAAAACCGCGCAACGCCAGACCTGTCGCGCAACCCCGATGAGATTGACCTGATGCGCTTCACACTGGAGCAAAATACCCGCTGGCTTGATTCCTGCTTAGCCCGCATGGACCGACAGCTGCTCGCTGCCAACGAACCCGACCGCGCCCTGGCCGAAAAGTTCATCCAAACCGCCGAAGGGTATGCCATCGTGCTCGAAAGCCCCGACCCCAACAAGGCCGCCAGCCTCTACGCACAAGCCGCCGGGCTGGCGCGCTCCATCGGAGAACCCAACACAGCCCTGCGCCTTTACTACTATGTGGCCGAAAACATGCCCCAGCAGCGCAGCGCCCCCCTCGCGCTGTTCATGATGGGCATCATCTACGAAGACGACCTCAAAGACATAGAGCGGGCCAAACAAACCTACGAGGACTTCCTGAAGCGCTACCCCAACGACCCTGAATATGCCGATGACGTGCAGGCTGCTCTGAAAAATTTAGGCACGCCGCTGGAAGAACTCATCAAACGCTTCGAGCAGAACAAACCGCAGTAACTGGCCGCCATGGAGCGTCCGGCAATCGCTTTTGCCGACGAATGGGCCGCCTTCGTGCGCAGCCTCGGGCCGCAAAGCCGCCTGCGCATAGCGCCCACGCCCTCCGGCTTTTTGCACCTCGGCAACGCCGTCAACTTCACCCTCAACTGGCTGGCCGCGCGCCTTCAGCCGCAGGCTCGGCTCCTCTTGCGCATAGACGACCTGGACGCCGAACGCAAGCGGCCCGAGTACGTGCAAAACATCTTCGATACCCTTCAATGGCTGGGCTTAGACTGGGACGAAGGCCCGCGCTCGCCCGAAGACTTAGAGCGCGAGTGGTCGCAACGCCACCGCCTGCCGCTGTACGAAGCGCTGCTGAACACGCTTCGCGAACGCCAATTCCTGTTTGCCTGCGCCAAATCGCGCCGCGACCTGGCGCCTTTCGCCGGCCAGTATCCGGAGGTCTTTCGGCAACAGCCCTGCTCGTTGGACGACGCTGACGTCGCCTGGCGCATCCGCACGCCACTGCCGCATCGCCCGGCGCACATGCCGCCCGACTTCGTGGTGCGCCGCCGCGACGGCATCCCGGCCTACCAGGTGGTGTCGGTGGCCGACGACGTCTTCTTCGGCATCACACACGTTATCCGCGGCGAAGACCTCAGGGCTTCCACGCAGGCACAACAGTACCTGGCTCAATGCGCAGGCATGAGCGCCTTCGAGCGCGTCGCCTTTCTGCACCACCCGCTGCTGACCGATGAGCAAGGCCACAAGCTGTCGAAATCGGCTGGCGCCCGGGCGCTTCACACCGAGGCGTCGAAAAATGCCCTGCCACCCGCCGAGGTGTTCCGCACGGTGGCCCAATGGCTGGGCATAGCAGAGCCGGTCAGCAGCGCGGCAGCCCTGCTGGCAACAGCCCGACAGAAGGGATGGAACCGCCTCTGAGTGCTGCCCGCAACGCAAGATGACCGCTGCCGCCTCAGCACATTTGCGCCGATTTACCACACCTCAAACTCCGTGCGCCGGTTTTGGGCGCGGCCCTCGGGGGTGTCGTTGGGCTGGATGGGTCTGCTTTCGCCAAAGCCGCGGTAGCGCAGGCGTTCGGGAGCAATGCCTTTACTCACCAAATAATCGTAAACAGCTTTAGCGCGCCGTTCGGAGAGGGCCTGATTGCTGGCGTCGTCGCCCACGTCGTCGGTATGGCCGTTGATTTGAATGCGCAGGCGCGGATTTTCATTCAACAGGGCCACTAATTGGTCGAGTTCGACGGTAGAGGCCGGTTTCAGCGCGGCAGAGCCGGTTTCAAAAAAGACATTGCGCAGCACAACGGGGCGCGCTGGCGGCGGTGTTGGAGCAGCTTCGTCGGCAGGCGTCAGCGGCTGTAGAGCAATGCGCAGCAGGAAGGGCTGGTCGAAGGAGGCCGTTTGGGCCAGGTTAAAGTGCTCAGAATGAAAGAGGTAGTTTTCCTTCGACACATTGAGGGCGAAGTCTTTGCCGGCTTGCAGGCAGATGAGGAACGAGCCATCGGCCTGTGTGTATGCGGCGATGTATTCCTGGCCGGTAGTCAGGTCGGTGCATACGGCGCGAGCCACGAGTGGGCGACCGGTAATGGCGTCGGTAACGATGGCTTTGACGTAAGTAACCGGCCTGGGGCGCGCGTGGGCAGGCATATCGAACGAATAGATATCTAAGCCGCCGGCACCGCCGGGCAGCACAGCGGCATAGTAGGCGGTGGAGCCGTCTAAGCTGACGACGAGCGTGCCTTCGTGGCCTTTGGTATTGATGGGGTAGCCGAGGTTTTGCGGCGTGCTCCAGGTGCCGTCCGGGTTTCGGCGGCTGAAATAGAGGTCGTTGTTGCCCATGCCGGGCAGTCCGTCGGAGGTGAAGTAGAGCGTCTGGCCGTCGGGGTGCAAGAAGGGCGCCTGTTCGTCGCCGAGGGTGTTGATGGGGGCGCCGAGGTTTTGAGGCTCGGTGAAGCGTCCGTTGGGCAGGCGGGTGGTGAACCACAGGTCTTTGCCGCCCTGTCCGCCGGGGCGGTCGCTGCTGAAGAAGATGGTTTTGCTGTCGGGGCTGATGGTGGGTTGCGCGTCCCAGTGTGGCGAGTTCACAGCGGCGCTGAAGGGCACAGGTTTGGTCCAGGCGCCGTCTTTGAGTTGGGACCAATAGAGGTCGCAGCTGCCTTGCGAGCCATCGTTGCGGCGATTGCAGGCGGTAAAGACGAGCCAGCGCCCGTCGGCATTGATGGCCTGCGCGCCCTCGTTCTGCAGGGTGTTGACCCCTCGGAGGTTTTCGGCGCGCCCCCACGAACCATCGGGCTGGCGCTCGCTTTTATAGAAATCCTCGTTGTACAGGTCGCGGCGGGTGAAGATCATTGTGTTGCCGTCGGCCGTCAGCGAGGGCAGGTATTCATCCGAAGGCGTGTTGATGGTAGGCCCCACAGAGCGCGGCGCAAAGGGCACGGGATTTTTGACGGCCTCGGCAGCAAAGCGACTGTTTTCGGCCAGCCGGCGCGCCCGGTAGAGCAGACGGACATCCTTGACGCCCGACTGCAAGAACATTTCAATGTATGCGCTGGCCTCCTCGAAGCGATCCAAATTCCACTTGCACAGCGCCATATTGAACGACGCCGAAGGGTGATAGGTCGGGTTCAGCCGCAGCACCCGCTCGTAGCCGCGCGCGGCCGCCTCCCATTGCTCCTGGTCGAAGTGCACTTCGGCCCACAGCATGTGTGCGTCAATCAGGGTAGAGTCTTCGCGAATGGCGTCCTCCAGAAAGCGCAGGCCGCGGAAGGCGTTGCCCTCGCGCAGATAACGGCGGCCCTCCAGATACGCTGCTCGCGCTTTGGGCGAGGTACTCTCGGCAGTGGTGTACTTCTGGGCCAACAACGGCCCGGCAAGCGCCAACAACAGCAACAACGGCAGGCGGTGTTTTTTGAAAAAAAACGATAAAACAGGCATAGTCGAAAAAGGGGGGGAAGATGTGCAAGGTACTCAAAAACGCCAAAGACGCAGCCGTGTTTTGCCAACAGGCAACGGCTTGTAACACAACGACGCCAATGAAGCAAAACAAGGCAGTATGCGACAGATTTTTCTCTACGTCTTTTTGCTGATTTGCTCAGGCGTTGGCGCTCAAGGGCAGCTGCGTTTGGGGGGCTCTTCGGGGGTGCACTGGGCCTTTCGGCAATGGTATTTACAAGAGTTAGACTTCGACCTGGGTTTTCGACCAGCACCGGCCGGTCGCTTCACCGTTGTGTTGGACTGGGCAACAGGCAATGTGCTTGGCATGCGTGCAGAGTCAGGGTTTCAAGACTACCGCAACCTGATCGAAGTAGTTACCGAGGACGGCTATCCTTCTACTCCGCTCCAGGGCTATTTCAGCGAGCGCCTGCGCGCCTGGACGAGCAGTGTCTTGCTCACCGTGCGCCCTTTCCGTTTCAAATGGTTGTATTTGGAAGGCGGGCTTGCATCGGCCTATCTGGTCGAGTCCCTCTCCAAGCCGGTGGGCAATATGCGCACATTGCTTTCTGACCCTGACATTTATACGGTGCGCAGTACCGACATGTCTGCCTACCAACGCTTCCAGATGCTGGCCGACGTCGGGGTGGGAGTATCGCTATCCATCGGCAAAAGGATGCACCTGCTGACCGACGTACGCTATCAATACGGATTGCGGGAAATGGAACATGTAAGAACAGTAACAAGCCGACTGAGCGCTTTAGGCGTCAATGTAGGGCTGACGTACGCGCTCAATGTTGACCCATAGCAAACACACCAACGGCGGCGGTCGGAATGCTTTCTTCGGTGGTTAATCCCAAAAATTTACCGATGTTTGCCCCTATGACGCCGGAACGTCGGGCAGAATTGGTGCGCGCCGAAGCCCACCGCTTAGGCTTCATTTTCGTCGGCTTTGCCCGCGCCGAACGCTTGGACGACGAAGCCCGCCGCTTAGAGGCCTGGCTGCGGCAAGGCGCCCACGGCAAAATGGCCTACATGGAAAATTACTTCGACCTGCGCATTGACCCTACGCGGTTGGTCCCGGGCGCCCGAACAGTCATTTGCTTAGCCTACAACTATTTCAACCCCGAAAAGCAACAGGACCCACAGGCACCCAAAATCAGCCAGTATGCCTACGGCGAAGATTATCACCACGTGGTCAAAGAGCGTCTGAAAGCCCTGCTGGCTTACATGCAAGAGCAATTCGGCAACATCCACGGCCGCTGCTTCGTGGACAGCGCCCCCGTGCTCGAACGCGAATGGGCACGACGCACCGGCATCGGCTGGAACGGACGCCACACCCTGACCATAAACCCCAAATTCGGCTCCTTTTTCTTCCTGGCCGAAATCATCTGCGACCTCGAAATGGCCCATGACGACCCCATCCGAGACCACTGCGGCACCTGCCGGCGCTGCATTGACGCCTGCCCTACCGAGGCCATCCACCCCAACGGCTACTGGCTCGACGCCTCCAAGTGCATCTCCTACCTCACCATCGAACTGCGCGACGAAATTCCCGAATACTTCCGCGGCCACATGGACAACTGGATGTTCGGCTGCGACGTCTGCCAGGACGTCTGCCCCTGGAACCGCTTCGCCCGCCGACATCAGGAGCCAGCCTTCGAGCCACACCCCGACCTGCTGACCATGACCCAACGCGAGTGGCTGGACATCACCGAAGAAACCTTCCAAAAACTCTTCCGAAAATCTGCCGTCAAGCGCGCCAAATTCCACGGACTCCAGCGCAACATCCGCTTCCTCTTCCCCGAAAACAGCCCTCCAGATGACCAAAATCACACGCCAAAAACCTGAACCTTCGCATCTAAAAGGCGTTACTTGCGCCGCTTTAAGCGTCTGTAAGAGCCTGATGGAAAAAAAATTTTGCAAAAAGTATTGCGCAATCCTTAACAAAGTCTTAAATTGCAGCGATTTTCCTTTAATCCGCCCCAACGCCAGGTGTGAGGATAAACGCATCACGACTTGCTAATGAGCAACTTACACAAGGACCTGACTCTCCCATCCAGCCCTGAAAATGTGCGCCAGGTGGAACCGCTTGTTCGAGACGTCGCCAGCCGACTGAACCTTTCGCGCGAGCAGTACGACGATATTTTACTCAGCCTCACGGAGGCCGTAACGAATGCCATGGTGCACGGCAACCAGGGCGACGCCAACAAGCGCGTGTCCATCTCGCTGCGCCAGCAAAAGGACGTGCTCTCCATTCGTGTTTCCGACGAAGGACCGGGCTTCAACCCCAATCAGGTACCCGACCCTACCAGCCCGGAGCACATCGAAGCCTGCGGAGGCCGCGGCATCTTCTTGATGAAACGCCTCAGCCACCAATGCCGCTTCACCCACGGCGGACGCACGGTGGAAATGCGCTTCAACCTCCAGCGCTCGAAGTAAAGCCCACGCATCCGTTATGCACATCGAACCACCGCTCGAAAGCCTCGAGCCAGGGAGCATTGTCTTTTGCCAGGAAGACATCAGTGCCGAGCTGCCGCCCGAAGCACCCCTCCAGGCATGGCTGCAAGCCGTCGCCGAAGCCGAAGGAGCGCCCTTGCTCGAATTGACCTACATTTTCACTTCCGACGAGTACCTGCGCCAGGTGAACGTAGAGTATCTGCAACACGACTACTACACCGACGTCATCACATTCCCCTATACGCCTGGCGCCGTGCACGGCGATGTGTTCATCAGCATTGAGCGCGTGCGCGACAACGCCCAACAGTACGGTGTCTCCTTC
Organism: uncultured Saprospiraceae bacterium; assembly: GCA_964646615.1. Lineage (GTDB taxonomy): Bacteria > Bacteroidota > Bacteroidia > Chitinophagales > Saprospiraceae > M3007. The sequence goes on along the minus strand of CAZYEV010000024.1, from coordinate 15,620 downwards.
GAGCACGAGCTGTGCCGCGCCATGGTACACGGCCTGCTCCATTTGGTCGGATACACCGATGAAACCGACGCTGAGCGCGACCGCATGCGGCAAAAAGAAGACGAGTACCTACGCCAAAACCCGCTGCTGGCCCATTTGGGCTAAAAAAGCCGTTTTGCCCAAACCGGCCATTGGCCCGCTCCGGAAGGCGTACCTTTGACGCCAGAAAAAATCATTTGCTCATGACCATGCGCTTGCGAAACACGGGCCTCCTGCTGGCCTTTGTCCTGCTGGCCTGCCCGGCTCTTGCCCAAAAATTCATCCAGCTGGAACGGGCCAACCGGGCGCGCACGCTGAAGTTTTACACCGGTGACGAGCTGACCTACCGCTTCAAAGGCGACCAAATGTGGCACACGGCCCTGATTACCGACGCCAGCATGGACGCGCAGCGCGTGGCCTTAGACGGGCGCTATTGGCCCATCAGCGACATAGAGGCCGTGCGCCTGCAATACCCTGGCGTCTTGCGCGCATCGGGGCCCATGCTGATGCTCTTCGGAGCCTCCTGGGCAGGCTTTTCCCTCATTGGCGCCGCGTTCGACGACTACCCCCTGACCGCTCAAACGGCCATTATCTCTGGCACCGGGCTGATCGTCGGTTTTGGATTGAAGCAGCTGTTCAAGCACCGCAACGTCCGCCTCAACGAACGCCGGCGCCTGCGAGCCGTAGAAATACCAGTGAGCATCCCACTGCGGCCGGGTTACTGAAGAACGCTATCCCCCGGCGCTGAGCGCTGCGCTCATGCCGATGACCTCAGCAAAAACGCCCGCCGCTGTAACTTCGGCGCCCGCCCCCGGGCCGCGTACCACCAGCGGCCGCTCGAAGTAGCGCTCGGTGGTGAAAACGACCATATTGTCGCTCCCGTCCAGCCCGTAGAACGGATGCTCAGGCCCTACACGCTGCAAACCAATGCTGGCCTGACCCTTTTCGATGAGCGCTACCCAGCGCAACACACGCCCCTGGCAAGCGGCCTCGGCGCGCAGAGCCTCAAAGTACTCGTCGTGCCGGCGCAGTTCCTCCATAAACGCCTCTACTGTAGGGGCTTCTAAACAGCTGAGGGGCAGAATGTTCTCCACAGGTACCTCTTCCAATTCCAACGGGAAGCCCACCTCGCGGGCCAGGATGAGCGCCTTGCGCCGCACGTCGGCCCCCGACAGGTCGTCGCGTGGGTCGGGTTCGGTCAGGCCGCGCTGACGCGCCTCCTGCACAATGTCGGAGAAGCGACGGCCCTCCGTAAAGTGGTTGAACAAGAACGACAGCGTACCCGACAGCACGCCCTCGATACGCAGGATGCGGTCGCCCGAAGCCAGCAGGTCATTGAGCGTGCTGATGAGCGGCAGCCCTGCCCCCACGTTGGTTTCGTAGCGCCAGAGGGCGCCGCGGCGTTCGGCTGTTTCTTTGAGCCGCTGGTACTGTTCCCAACGCCCGGAAGTGGCCAGCTTGTTGGGCGTGCTGATGGAAATGCTGGCGTCCAGAATGCGCTCGTAATAGCGCGTAACTTCTTCGGCAGCCGTGTTGTCAATAAAAATGGCATTGGGCAGGTTGAGGCGCTCCATCTGCTCCACAAAGGCAGCCATCGAAAAGGGCTGCTCCGAATGCTCTAAGAGCGTTCGCCACTGCTCCAGGTCTATGCCGTCTTCGCTGAAGACCATGCGGCGACTGTTGGCCAGCCCGACGACTTTGATTTCCAAGCGTCGGCGCTCGCGCAGGAAGGCGGCCTGTCGGCGCATCTGCTCCAGCAGCGCGCTGCCGATGAGGCCAACGCCCACCACAAACAGGTGCAGGCTTTTCGTGTCGGACAGGAAGAAGGCTTCGTGTATGGCATTGAGCGCCTTCGTCTCATCGGCCGCTGGCACCACCACCGAGATGTTCAGCTCGCTGGAGCCTTGCGCAATGGCCACCACGTTGATGCCGTTGCGGCCCAACGCCTGAAACAGACGCCCCGAAATGCCCGGCGTATAGCGCATGCCCTCACCGACAATGGCTACCACCGACAGCTCGTGCTCAACCCGAAGCGGCTCCACTAACCCACTGCGCAACTCATATCCGAACTCGCGCTCGGCCGCCTGACGGGCCAGCTCCGCCTGCTGGGGCGACACGGCAAACGTGATGCTGCTCTCGCTGGAGCCTTGTGTGATGAGTACCACGTTCACCCCCTCGCGCGCCATGGCGCCAAATAGCCGCGCCGCAATGCCCGGCACACCAAACAGACCGCCACCCTCCAGCGTCAGCAGACTGATCTCGTTGATGCTGGAAATACCCTTAACCGGATGCCGCCGCTCCTCCTCCACCGCCGCCGGCAACGAAGGGCCAATGTACGTACCCGCAAATGAAGGATTGAAGGTGTTCCGAATGAGCAGCGGAATGCCCTTCTCCATGGCCGGTCGTATGGTGGGCGGATAAATCACCTTGGCGCCGAAGTGGCTCATTTCCATGGCCTCCCGATACGTCATGGCCGGCAGGGTAAAAGCCTTTTTCACCCGCCGCGGGTCGGCTGTGAGCACGCCATTGACGTCGGTCCAAATTTCAATGGCTTCGGCATCTAAGGCCGCGCCCAAAATGGCTGCCGTATAGTCGGAGCCGCCGCGGCCCAGTGTAGTCGTCAGGCCATCCTCCGTGCTGCCGATAAAGCCGGTAACGGCCTGCACCGTGCTCCGATGCTGCTCGTAATGCGCCCGGATGAGGGCATTGGTCGCCTCAAAATGCACCTGCGCCTGCCCAAAATGCGCATCCGTGCGGATGATACGGCGCGCATCTAAGTACTCCGCAGGGATGCCCGCCTGCTGCATGGCGTGGGTGAGGATGAGCGCCGAATTGCGCTCGCCAAAGCTGACCACAAAGTCCAGAGAACGCGCCGACACTTCGCGCAACAGATAGATGCCGTGCAGGATGTTGCCCAAATCCTCAAAATGTTCGGTTAAGGCTGCCTCGATCGCCGGGCGATTTTCGGGCCTCAGCAGCATCTCGACGGCCTCCATATGGCGCTGCCGCAATTTCTCAAACAGCGACAGGTACGTGCCATCGCCCCGGGCAGCGCGCCGGGCAGTTTCGATGAGGGTATCGGTTACTTTTGAAAAGGCGGAAAAAACAACAGTGAACGACCGGCCCCGGCGGTAATAGTCCACCAGCACGGGCAGGAGCAGGTTCTGAATGGTCTGCGGCGTACCTACGGAGGTACCACCGAATTTGAACACGCGCATGAAAAGGGCCTTTTGGAGCACAAAGAACGGGCAAATGCGCGGAAAGAGAGGGGCCAAAGGATGATGTCGGCCTAAACGGGCGCAACGAACGAACCGGTGTTGAGCATGCAAGCACTGCACACAGAGCACGCGGGCAAGTTTACTTTTGTTTTTAAACTACAGAGCGAAAAAGCAAGCTCAACACGAGCAGGATAATAGCCAGGATAACAAAAGCAGTTATACAGCTCTGGAGTAGCTTTTTGATCAATTCCATAAGTGCTCCGAACACCTTTGTCAGAAAGGACAATACGCTGACTGTGAGCACGATGAGAAGCAAGACAGTAACAAACGAAGCGGTATTCATAGCGAGTATTTGTTTTAATGACTTAGAATGCAGAGTGCACTTTTCATGAGCCGGGCAAAAGCCTCCTACTCGCCGCCGCGGGGCAGCTACAGATGGGACGGGACTGATTTCATGTAAGGGCCGACTTGAGGTTGGCTTCGTCGCTAAAGAAGGCTGAGATTGCGTCTGGCCCTGATTACTGATGCAAATTTGGTGTGCACCCGTGTAAACTTACAATAGCTTAAACACGATAGAATGGGTATTTAATTCCACCGAAAATGATGAATAAAATTTAAAGTTTTATTGCAAGTCATTTTAAAATGACGACCAGCCTTTTTGGTGGTTTTACGCAATAGTTTTAAAATTTTTCTGGAAAAATTCTGGAGAAATTCAAAATCGAATGAAATTTGGCGCCAAAATCCAATCGTATAAAAAAGTATGCCCATAAGGCGTGAGACATTCTTAACCCTTTATGAGAAGATTGAGGCAAGGCTGCGGAAGCATGATCCTCCAATCCTCATCAGGGGAGCCAATGGCGGGCAGGACACGGTAAGTCTGGGTTTGACCTGGCGCCCCATAGGTGGAAAGGACGCTCCTAATGCAGCCTGCATCATTTTGCGCGCATTGGAAGAGGCCGGGCACCTGCCAAGAGGCGCAAACCTTCATTTTGGCCGGCTGCTCTACCACAAATACAGGGAGACCCAAAGAAACCCCGGGGTGGCGTTTATCAACATACGGGAGGAGGCATATGTAGAGGGATTGCTCAAGTACCTGGGCTACAACAGCCTGGAAGAGTTTGAACGGCAATGTGTGGTGCAGAAGCCTTCTCGTTGGCCTCAAGACTGGATCCCAGCGGAAGGAGACGGTTTTGTCTATTATATCGGAACCCACTTCTCTTTTCGTAATTACCGGATCAACAAGTTTTTAGTTGGCATTCGCCACAGCGGAGTGCCAGTGGAGAGTATGGATTGCTGGGTTTGGGGATTTCACACATCTGAGCAGGTGCATGAAGGGCGAAGAGCCTCTCATGCTATGCCCAATTCTCCGGTACTTACGGGCACGGCGGTTGTTCGGGGGCGTTATCTTCACATTCAGGTCAGTGCTGAGCCACCTACCTCTCCCTTTCCTCTTCGGCTCAACATCATGGGCTTATGTGAGGACCCCATGGGGCACTTTTCACCCGAACAAAATCTGATACCCTGTACGCTCCAGACTATCTCGCTCCTGCGGTATTTAGTTGCCTTAGAGGCCTATCTGGTGCGGTGCACGCCTGAAGAAGCGCGAAGTCTCAAGACAGACCCTGCTGTTTATAGCAGCGACCAACTCGGCATTCGTGCTGTCAAGCCCGAGGAAGAACAATGCCTGTACCTGTACTACATGCTTCAGCGCCGCAACTTCCGGGTTAAAGAGCTGGATGTTTTTCATTTAAGCGACCTTCAATATCGCGGCGATCCGGTGAGCGATTACATTCGCGGTCTGGCCGGCACTTATCGGATATGGAATCTGGGCCTCAGGCGTGGTGTTGTCGTGCAGAGTAAACTGGTCATCAGCCAGGAGGTACCTTTCAAAACGCTGTATTATCCGTATATTTCAGACGACGTCAGGGGTGCCCAGGAGGCGAGAGAGCAGGTAGCCGTCATTAACATCAGCAACCCCGTTCATTTGATTAATTATTTGATCTTCACTGCCTATGTCAGGCATAGGCTCAGCTTAGTCAGCACGGCCATCTTTAGTATGCAAGAAATGAGTACTCGCGGTTGGGCAGAAGGCACCTTTGCCTCGAGAGGTTACGACGAGAAGGGCGTTATCGGTGGTTATGCAGTCATGTGTAAGGTAAAAGAGGGAGAAGAATGCGAACCGCGAAAGATGGAGCGCGAAGAAGCAGAGCAATATGCGGCATCGCTGGGCATCACTGACATGTATAACGGCCTACGACAGTTGTGGAAGCGTAAGCTGTGGAAGCCTAAAACTAACATTCGGTTAGGATGCTATGGCGTACTTCGCCGTTTGGATGGCGCTATTTTGATGGTGAGCAGAACAGACGGGCCGTTTCAAGGCACTTATGACCTACCCGGCGGTCTAATAGAATTTGGCGAAACGCCGGAGCAAGCCGTTTGTCGGTTGTTTGAGCAAGAGACGGCCTATTCCGTTAAGAATGCACGGCTACTGTGCAACCTCTCTCATCACCTACCGGAATGGCTTCGCAAGGATGGGGTGAAAGAACGTACACACTCCATTGCCTTAATCTACGAAGTTCAAACAGACGCTCCACTGGAGGAACTTCCTTATCCTTACCTGGCCTGGATTCGCCCGAATAGTCCCGCCGTTCCGCTCTCCCCCTTCGCTGCCCGCATCCTCAACGGAGCCTGAACATTAGCTTTGCGCGTCTCCTCAGCGCACGGCCTTCCATTCCTCTACATACGAGCGGCGCAGGAACAGCAGCGACAGGGCCTCGCGTAGGTAGATCAGATTGAGCCGCAGGTAGCCGTACTCCCGGAAGCGGCGCGGTGAGTGGTGGACGCACAGGCGGCGCAGGTAAGCAATGCGCCCTTCGTGGTGGAGGCGGTAGAAGAGGTTGCAGTCTTCGCCGGCGACGATGCGCTCGTTGTAGCCGCCAATGCGCTCAAAGACGGATCGGCGTACGAACTGGCATTCGCCCTTACCCAGATAGATGCCCAGATAGAAGGAGGCGTGAATGACCCGGTTCATGATTTCGTGGTAAAGGCGGTCTATCCAGCGGGCTTCATTCGGGTAAACGCGAATGGGCACGGTAGCGGCGACCACTTCGGGCTGTTGCTCGAAGGTTTTAATGAGGGTGTGAAAGAAGTGCTCGAGGTTCGGGATGTGCACATCGGCGTCGGTGTGGAAGAGGAACTCCCCTTGCGCCAGGGCTGCACCGGCGTTGCGGCCGATGGCGATGTTTTGCTTGCCCTGGGCCTGCACGAATTGGAGCCGCCCGGACGGCCATTGGGCCTGCATTTGCCGGATGACGGCGAACGTGTCGTCGGTGCTACCCCCGTCGGAGACGATGACTTCCAGGCCCAATTTTTCTAAGTAGGGTTCGTACTGCGCCAGGGTTGGGCCGATGTAATGCCCTTCGTTTTTAGTCGGAATAACGACGCTTATCCGAATGGATGAGGCCATACTGAAGGAGTGGGTGTTGAAACGGCGGGCAAAAGTACGCCGATAAGGCCAAAAAGCCATCGGCACGACGCCCTTCCTGTGAAGAACGCCGTGCCGATGCAGTCAGGCTCGCGGTTCGTGGGAACGACTATTGGAGAACGACCGATTTTTCGGCCATCATTTTGCGGATGTTGATGAGGGCATAGCGCATACGGCCCAGGGCGGTGTTGATGCTCACGCGCGTCAGGGCGGCAATTTCCTTAAAGCTCATGTCGGCGTAGTGGCGCAGGATAACGACCTCGCGCTGCTCAGGCGGCAGGGCGTCCACCAATTGCCGTACGCGATGGTGCATTTCGCTGCGAATCATGCTATCGTCGGGGCCGTCATCGTGCACGCGCAAAATATCAAAAATATCGAAGTCTTCGGACTTACCCACATGTGCGCGGCGTTTGTTACGCCGGTGGTAGTCCACACACAGGTTATAGGCGATGCGCATGGCCCACTGCACGAACTTGCCTTCGTGGTTGTAGCGACCTTTGCGCAGCGTGTCTATGATCTTGATAAATACCTCCTGGAAGATATCCTCTGCCAAGGCCCGATCCTTAACAAAAAGATAAATCGAGGTGTAGATCTTCGCCTTATAGCGGTGGAGCAGCACCTCAAAGGCGCCTTCGTCGCCGTCCATGTAGCGGGCGATGAGTTCCTGGTCGTTGACCAAAGCAGATACAGCTTGCATACGCTAAACTTGTTGTTTTACAGTCTAATAGCGTTTAGTGTGGTGTACAAGCTATATCCGATAGGCCAAAAATGTTGGGTGATTTGATTTGTTTTTCTGGGTCAAAAGTAAGGGCTGTTTTCAAAGCGCCCAAAAAATTTTTCACTTTTAACATTTTTTAACGGGGTGACCTTCTTTGCCCAGGTCAGCTAAATCCCAAAAGGTTAGCCTCATAAAATTAACTTTACCCTGCCCTGGGTTTATTCTATCGCCATGAGTGAGATCCAGAGGTGACACCTCCTGGCGGGAGATGTCGCCTCAAATTCATGTATGGGTGGCCACCTAAAACCCATGCAGGGTGAGGAAGCAGGTGAGTTTACGCTGAGACGCCTCTAATGGTAATCTGGAAAGAGCCATGCCCTTACAAATTGCCATCGCCCCGCTTCTTTACCAAGGCTTTACCCGCATACGGTTGAAGCGTTTTATTTTTGCCATGCCTTTTCATGGACATAGCCATACTTTTCCTTCTCATTGGTCTGCACGGATTTTGGGTCCTGGGCAAAGCCGCCCTGGGTGCGGGAAGTCGTGCTTTGGTCTCTCGAGGGGCGTCTGCGTCTTCTTCGACCTCGTCGTCGGGCAATTTTTACGAAAATCCCGGTGTGGTAGAGGATGTGCTTCAGGTAGCGGTACTGATACTGACGCTGGTAGAGGGCGCCTATGCGGGCTGGCGGTTGGGCGATAGTCTGACCCCGTGGGTTTCCACTGTTGAGGCGCTGGCGCCCTATGCGCAGGGCATATCGGTAGTACTGGTGTTCACCGTCGTGGCGTGCGTCGTCCTGTTGCTGGGCGAGTGGGTGCCGAGGTATCTGGCAGCCCAATATCCGAAAGGGGCTGCCGCGGCAGCGCGTCCGTTTGTTTTTTTGCCGCTGCGCGTGTTTTATCCATGGTACGCGGCATTGCAACACTCGACAAAAGGGTTGCTGGGTCTTTTTATTCAACAGCCGGTGGCAGAGCCGCACGTATCGGAAGAGGAGATTAAAAATTTAGTCCTCAAAGCCAATCGGCAAGGTGTACTGGAGGAAAAAGAAAGCGAATTCATCCAGAACATTCTGCGCTTTGCCGACCGCGACGCCTACGCCATCATGACGCACCGCAACGAGCTGGAATGGCTCGACGTGCAGGCATCTCCAGAGGAAAACGACCGCATCATTCGCGAGAGCGGCTACACCAAGTTCCTGCTGTGCGACGGTGCTATTGAAAACATTCTGGGTGTAGTCAAACTGCGCGACTACATTGACAACGTGAATAAGCCCGACTTCGACCTGCGCCAGATAGCCACGCCGCCGCTGTACATTCCCGAAACGATGAATGCCCTGAAAATTCTGGAGCGCTTCCGCAATGAGCGCAACTACTTCGCCGTCGTCGTGGACGAATACGGCTCCATCCAGGGCATCATCACGCTGCACGACCTGACCGAAAGCATCTTCGGCAACCTCCCAGATATGGACGACGTGGAAGAGCCGTCCATCATCACCCGCGAAGACGGCAGCTGGCTCGTCGAGGGCAGCATTCTCGTGGACGAGCTGCGGGAAATCGTACCCATCGCCGAATTTGAAGACCCTGACACCGACTACGCCACGCTGGCCGGCTACATCCTGCACAAAATGGGCGAAATACCGCGCGCCGGCGATCACTTCACCGCCGAAGGCTTCCGCTTCGAAGTGGTGGACATGGATAAAAGCAAAATTGATAAGGTGCTGATTTCACGAGCAGAAGCAGCCCCGGAGGAAACGTAGCCACGCATTACCGAAGCCCAATAATAGCCATCATACGCCCGGTGCGCCCCCCCGAAAGGCGGTGCGAAAAATAGTCGTCGCTGTGCAGTACGGTGGAATAGGGCGACACCTCTATCTGCTCGTCCGATAGACCGCAGGTGCGCAGCTGTTGGGCAATGGCGCCCTTCAAATCCACAAAATGGCGGCCCTTGGTGGCATCAAAGCGCACGAACGCACTGTCGAATTGATCTGCTACCTCAGGGCCTACCTCAAAGGAGCACTCGTCAATACACGTACCTACGTAGGCCAAACAATCACCGCCGCGCGTACCAAACCACTCTGCCATGGCTTGTAGGGTTCTGGGCACGATGCCCGCCACAGCTCCGCGCCAACCAGCATGTATGGCCGCCACGGCTTTTTGCCGCATATCGTACACCAACACCGGCGCGCAGTCGGCCACCGAAACAGCCAGCACAACTCCGGGCCGCTGCGTAACCAGCGCATCGTAGCCCGAAAAGCCCTCTGCTGCCTCCACTCGCTTCACTTCCGCGCCATGCACCTGATAGCTCCAGGCCAATTGCTCTGGGCGGAAGCCAGCGGCGGCCCCAAAGAGGCGGCGGTTTTCTTCCACATTTTCGGGCGCATCGTCGGTACGCTTACCCAGATTAAGCGAGGCATACGGCGCCGGGCTGACGCCACCGTGGCGCGTGCTTTCAGCAACGACCAACTCCGGGCGCTCCAACAGCGCCGGCACACGAAACAGGAGGAGATTTTGAGAGGACATAGGTTCTTTAAACGTGAATGGTTTTTACCACGAAGACACAAAGAGTTTCTTATCACAAATGCACGAAGTTGAGGCGACATCCCCCGCAGAAAGGTGTCGTCTCCGAGCTTTTTCGAGTTGCGAAGGCATGAAGTTTTTTGCTACAAAAATATACAGGGCCGCAGCGCGAGAACGCTGTGGCCCTGCAGTGTCTGGAGAATGGTCTGGCGAGTGAGGCTTTAGTTGCCGCTGCAACTGCCGGAGATGGTTACGTTAAATATACAGGTAGCCTCCTCTCCGAGGTCGTTGGATGCGGTGAGGCGGATGGCTACCCGGCCCGGGTTTACGATGGTGCCGGGGGCTGGCGTCTGTGCGATGGGGTTGAGTATGCCGCCGCAGCCGCCTATGGTTACGGCTAAGCCGGTATAGTCGCCGAGGGTGGCCTGGCATCTATTGTTGGCCGTCAGGGCGGGCACCGTGGTCGGGCAGGTAATGGAGAGCGGCAGTCCATCCACCACCTGAATGGTTGTCGTGGCGGTGAAGGTGCAGCCATCGGCATCCTGCACGGTATAGGTGATGGTTTGGGTGCCAGCAGATGGGTCGAAGTTGCTGCCGCTAACGCCCACACCGCTAAACGTGCCTCCGGCGGGCGTGCCGTTGAGGGCCACTAAGCCATTGACGCTGCACGCCGGGCCATACGTGCCAGCACTCACCGACAGTACCGGGCCGAGCGTAACGATTTCGCTGCGGAACTTCTTAAAATTAGGCACTCCGATGTCGCCACCGAGCACGCCGTTTTGGTAGATGTCGGTAGCGCCATTATCCACAATCAGTTGCACGGTACTGCCAGTGAGCGGCGCAGGCACCTCCACGATACCCTCAAAGCTGCCCCCCGTCATCAGAGCGGCCAGGTCGGTGTTGATGGGCTTGGGCGCATCGGCGGGGTCGCCCGTCCAGGAGTAGAGTTTGAACAGCGGGTTGGCTGGAGCGCCTGCCGGGCCGGCGATGATGAGGTATTCGTTGGCGCTGTTGCGCTCGATGCTGCGGATGCCAAGCCCGCAGAGGTCGAACTGAATGGGCGCGCCGAATTGGGCCGAGCCGGGCGTGCCACCACCGGGCGCCAGGAGGGAGGCAAAGTTGTCCACCTGGATCAGCAGCGCTTTGGTGCGGCTGGCAGCCGGTACGATGGGTGCACGACAGCCGATGTATGCTGTGGTGCCGTTGGGTGCGATGGTGAGCCCCTCAAGGTTGAAGCCGTTATCGCCTTCGGGCGGCACGCCGCCTGCCGAACTGGCGGCAAGGCCAAAAAAGTTGGCGCCCAGGCCATGTCCATTGCCGGCGTCCCAGGCGACGAGGTCGTCTTCCAGGAAGTCGTAGCGGCCGGCATAGGTCAGCGTAGCGCTGGCACCTGAGCCAGACAGGGTGGTGGCAAAAATGCGCTCGCGGTTAGGGCGGTCGGCTCCATCGGCGCGGTTGCTGTGCGAACCCATCCAGTAAATGGTGTTGCCGATGCGAGTGGAGCTTTCGATATCCACACCCTGCGAAGGCGGCACTAAGCCGAGCGAGGAGGACATATCGAAGCCATTGACCGCCAGACCGGAAGCATCGCGGCGGAACAGGCGGAGCACCTGGTCTTCGTCGTCGGCCACAAACATGTAGTCATCGTCTATAGCCACGGCGGTAGAGCCACATGCCACGCCAGTATGGAAGCGCGAAGTGGCCGGGTTGACAGAGGCCGCCGAGGCCGCATAGTTCAGGATGTAATTGGTCGTCGAGGTGCCATCGCTCACCGCCACAGTGATAGTGGCAAAGCCGACGCCTATGGGCGTTATTTTCAAGTTGCGGTTGGCCCCCGCACCCGACAAGACGAGGTTGGCGTTGGGAATTACCGCAGCATTGCTGCTCGTGGCAGTAACGGTCAGGTCGCCTATCGGATTGTCGCTGTCGCCAATCAGGAAATCCACTCCATATATGGCGGCCGGGTCAGTAGGGTCGCTGATGACGCCGCTGATGGAGTACGGGCTGGGGATATTGACCGGCGCCCCTCCATCAAGAAAATTGGTCGTGGCCGTCACATCGAGCACAATAGTCGGCGGATTGTTCGGCGGCGTGCCCAACACCGTTACCATGTCGAAACGCCAGGTGCCTCCCGTGCCGTAAGTGCTTCCCGTGTTGGAAGCCGTGTAGGACGTACCCGGTACCGGGTCAAAAGCCGCTACAATGCGGAAGCCAAAATTCGGGTTGTTGTTGGCAGCGGTAATGCTGGATAGATTAACCGTGCGGTTGTTGAACCAAAAATCGCCCGAAGTGCCAGCAAACAAAGGACCAAAGTCCACCCACGTCGAGCCGTCAATCGTGTACTGAAACTGAACGTGGCGCGGCGCTGTGTTCGAGTGGCGCTGATCCCAACGCACCTGAATGTTCTCGTAGCCCACCGTGCTAACCAAGAACTGCACTCCGCGAGTCTTGTTGCCAGTGCCTTGCGCAGCAAAAGTGGTGATGTTCCAACCTGAGTCGTCGCCGGTAACCGGGTCGGTGCTGGCATTGTTGGCATCGCCAGAAGCAAAATTGGCCGTCGTGCCGCCGACCAGACTGGCCGTACCCGCGCCGATGTTAGGCACAAGGGTGCCCGTATTGACGTTTGCGTCCGGCGGGACAGAGTTGAAGTTCCACTGCGTGATGTTGACCTGCGCTATTAAGGAGGCGCTCCATAAGGTCAAAAGCACAAAAAAGAGAAAACGGCCAGAAATGGCCAGATAGCGTGTAAGACTTTTCATGAGCGATTACGGTTGGTGTACAATTCGTCAAGCGCGTAAAAATGGATACAAAAACTCCGCACATTTTCTGCTCCAGTTTACACGCATTAGCACAAACATCACAATACGCTGATAACCAATCGCTTGAGTGGACATTGCCGCGCGGTTTTCTCAAAAACTTAACATTGGATAGACCTTTGCTTCTCTGTGGTATATCTCTCTTAGGATGGCGAAAAAAAGCGCCGCCCCCGGCAAACCCAGGAGCGACGCAGCATATGAGAAGTCGTCATCTCCGCGTCTGGCAGCGCATTTTCAAAACATCCGCAAACGCAGACCCCTACTCCATCAGCACCACCCGCCGCGACAACACGCCCCGCGCCGTGCGCACGCTCACCACGTACAACCCCGGCGCTGCGCCCGCCGCGCGAAGGCTCAACTGCTCCCGCCAAACCTCCACCGACGGCAGCCAACGATCCCACACCAACTGGCCCAACTCGTTGAACACCAAAACCACCGCCCACTCGCCCGAATAGCCCGAAAGATCAAGCCACAGCCGGTCGGTCGTCGGACTCGGATACACGCGCAGCACCGCAGCAGACGCATCATCAGAGGTAACCTCCCACGCGCGATCCTCGCCACCGCCGTGGTAGCCGCTGCCCAGCACCGTGATCACTTGCGTAACCGTAGCCGAGTTGCCGCACAGGTCGTCGGCCCGCCACGTGCGCGTGATGGTGTAATCCGCCGAACAGCCGCTGCCCGAAGGCGTGTTGCCCAAAAACGTAATGTGCGCCGTGCTGCAGCCGTCCGTCGCCGTCGGATTCACCAAGGGCGGCAGCGGCTGATTGCAGTTGATCGTTATCGGACCCGGAACACTCGTAAACACCGGCGGCGTGTGATCCACCACCTGGATGTTCTGTGTTACCGCCGTCGTGTTGCCGCAGGCGTCGGTGGCCCGCCACGTCCGGCGCAACTGGTACGTGCCCGGGCACGTGGTGTTCGCCGTCGCCTGGCCCAAATACTGCACCGTAGCCGGCCCACAGGCATCCGTCGCCGTAGGCGTGCCCACCGGCGGCGGCGCGTCAGAGCACTGTATCGTTACGTCCGCCGGCACGCTGGTGAAATACGGCTTGCCGGTGTCTATCACCGTGATGCGCTGGCTGGTCGAGCGCGTGTTGCCGCAACTGTCCGTCGCCGTCCACCGCCGCGTAATCGTGTAGGCATTCGCACACGAGCCAGCCGTGATGGTCTGGCCGTTGTAGGTGATGCCCACCGTGACGGTGCAGTTGTCCGTCGCCGCAGGCGTGCCGGGCGCGGGTATGGCGTTGCACTGCACCGTGATGTTCGCCGGCACACTGGTAAAATTGGGCGCCTGCGTGTCTATCACCGTAATGCGCTGCGTAGCCGTGCGCGTGTTGCCGCACACGTCAGTGGCCGTCCACTGGCGCGTCAGCGTGTAACCGTGCGGACACGAGCCGGCAGTGGTGGCCTGTCCGTTATAGACCACACCGACCGCACCGCCGCAGCCGTCGGTAGCACTGGCGCTGCCCACAGCAGGCACGCTGTTGCACTGCACCGTAACGTGGGCCGGTACGCTGGTGAACACGGGCTGCACGTTGTCGAACACCGTAATCACGTGCGTGCAGGTGCTGCTGTTGCCCACATCATCGGTAGCGCGGTAGGTGCGCGTAACAGTCTTGCGATTGACGCACGTAGAGTCGCTCGTGGCCGCACCCTCGAAGGTCTTGGTCGGCGTGCCGCAGTTGTCCGTGGCAACAACGCTGGCCAGATTGACGGGCGGGATGAGGCTGGCGCAGGTAACCGTTACGGGCGCCGGACAGGTGATGCCAGGCGGCGTTACGTCCTGTACCGTTGCGGTGGCCGTACACGTAGCGCTGTTGCTGTTCACATCCGTTACGGTGAGTATCACGGTGTTCGGGCCGACGTTGGCACAGGTAAAGGCACCGGGCGAAACGCTCAGGCTGCCAATGCCGCAGTTGTCGGTAGAACCGTTGTCCACCGCCGCTGCGGTCGTGCTGCCGTTGCCCGTGCCGTCTAAGGACACCGTTGCGTCCTGGCACAGGGCTGTCGGCACTATGCCATCGGCCACCGTTACCTCCCACGGCACAATGCGTGTGCAGCCACCTGTGCCGTCCTCTATTTTCACAAAATAATCGTACGAAGCACCGTTGGACAGTGGCGCCGTTGGCGTGAACGTATTCGTTCCCACCGTGTAGGTTCCGGCCAACATGGTCGCGCCGGCGTCGGTGAAGACACCATGGATGATAAAGTCCACCGGGCTGCCCAGCCCAAAGGCCGGACTGACGCTCTGGCAATCGTTGGACGTAGTGGGCGCCACGATGATCTCGTTGTTCGTTACGTTGGGTATCGGGTTGCCCAGCGGGTAGGCCAGAATGCCGTGGTTGGTCAGCGCCGTGTTGCTGTGCGCGCCGGTGGTGCTGACCAGCATCAGGCCGCTGTTGCTGAAGGTGTTGTTGTTGAACAAGGGCGCGTACTGATAGATATGGGCACAGGCATTGTTTTGGAAGGTAGCCAGATTTGAAATCCCATTAACGCCCACGCTGTGGTTGGCGCCGATGGTGATTTTTGCCGAATTGGTAAACGATCCTGCATTATTGAAAAGTCCAATGGAAGAAGACCGGTCAATGGCGATCTCCCCACTGCTGTTGTTGGTGAAGGCGCCCTGATTCCCAAGACCCATATTGCCTACAACATGGTTGGCGCCGATGGTGATTTTGGCCGAATTGGTAAAAATGCCGCCTTAGCTATTGTGCAAGACGCTGAAAGAAGGTCGGTAAAGAGCGATGTCTCCGCCGCGGGTGTTGCTGAAGTTCGATTGAATCACTAGACACTAACTCCCCACGTTGTTGTTGGCTCCGAAGGTGATGTGCCCCTAATAGGTCAGTAAACCA
>CAZYEV010000023.1:0-9132 GCA_964646615.1 uncultured Saprospiraceae bacterium | reverse complement strand
TTGGAGGGTTCGGCGTGCGATACGCTGGGTTTGGGTCGTGGGCCATTGGCCAATTTTCGTTACGAGCGAGCGCAGGGGTATTGGGTGGATTTTGTGTCGGTGTCGTGGTACAATCCGGAGTGGTATCACTGGGATTTTGGTGATCCGGGTTCAGGTATGTTGAATTACAGTTCGGAGAAGTACCCGTCGCACGAGTACCCTGGTCCTGGGCCGTATGAGGTTTGTTTGACGGTGGGCAACAAGTACGGTACCGATACGAAGTGCAAGACGGTGTGGGTGTTGCCCTCGTCGAGTGTGGGTGAGGGTTTTTCCGGTTCGTTGGGTCGTTTGTATCCGATTCCGGCGAGTGATCCGTTGCACTGGAGTGGTGAGCAGGCGGTACGGGTGCGGTTGTTCAGCGCAGCGGGGCAGTTGGTGGTGGATGAGGTGTTGGAAGGCGGCAGGCTGTCGGTGGGTCATTTGCCGGCGGGTTTTTACGTGGCCCAGGTTTTCGACGCGCAGACACACGCCTTGCTGTTGGTGCAGAAGGTGTTGCTGAAGCGGTAAAGGTGAAAAGAGGCGACTTTTCTTCCCGTAGAGTTCGTCTGTGTCGGAGGTGTCGCCTTCTCGTTCCTCGAAGACGACTCCTCTCCTGAGGCGACATCTCCTTTTGGGAGGTGTCGTCTCAGGAGAGCCGGGGAGGCTTTAGCGCAGGATAATCTCGAAAGGCAGGCGGGCCTGAATGCCCTGGTTTTTGCGGGCGTCGCGCAGCATTCGATACATCGGGTAGAGTTCGCCCAGGTCGGAGCGCATCATCCAGGCGCGCACTTCGTCGTCGGGGTCGGTCTGGCGCATGAGTTTGTCTAAGATTTGCTCTAAGGGCGTTTTGGTAGCCGGGTACTCGACGACGCGGTATTTTTCGATGCCGGCGCGTTGTGCGGCGGCGCTGAGGGCGCGGTCTAAGCCGCCGAGGTCGTCCACTAAGCCGATTTCGCGGGCTTTTTGCCCGGTCCAGACGCGGCCCTGAGCGATTTCGTGCACCTGTTCGGGCGTCATGCGTCGGCCTTTGGCTACGCGCGCTAAGAAGTTGGCGTAGATGCGGTCAATCTGGCCCTGGATGAGGCGGCTTTCGTCAGGCGAGAAGTCGAAGAAGGGCGTTCCGAAGGCCGAGTATCGCTGCGTACGCACGGTGTCGGCGGTAATGCCTAATTTGTTTTTCATGGTGTTTTGGAGGATGGGAATGACGCCAAAGACGCCGATAGAGCCCGTGATGGTGGTGTTTTCGGCGAAGATGCTATCGGCCTGGCAGGCGATGTAGTAGCCGCCGGAAGCGGCCACGTCGCCCATGCTGACGATGACGGGTTTGCCGGCTTCGCGGCAGAGGATGACTTCGCGCAGGATGTTTTCGCTGGCCAGCACGCTGCCGCCAGGCGAGTTGACGCGCAGCACGATGGCCTTGACGGCTTTGTCCTGGCGGATGCGGCGCAGCATTTTAACGTAGGGGCCGTCCAAAATCTCACCCGCGTCGCCTTTGTCGCCGTCAGCGATGGCGCCTTCGGCATAAACGACGGCGATTTTATCCTTCGACTTGAAGTCAATTTTCTTGACGCGGGCGTCGAAATAGTCTTCAACTTTAATGCGGTTCAGTTTGTCGTCTTTGCCCAAGCCCATGCGCTCTTTGAGGCGCTCCAGGGCTTCGTCTTCGTAGGCTAAGCGGTCCACTAAGCGGCGGTTCAGGGCGCCTTCAGCGGTGCGGCCGTCGAAGTTTTCGGCGATGTTGCGCAGCGTGTCGGCGGGTATGTTGCGGCTGGCGCTGATGTCGGCGATCATGTCGTTGTACAGTGCCGTTACGTACTCGCGCACCTGCAGGCGGTTTTCGGGGCTCATCTTGTCTAAGCGGAACGGCTCCGTGGCGCTTTTGAACTTGCCGGCGTAAAAGATGCGCATCTGCACGTCCAATTTGTCGAGCATGCCTTTGAAGAAGAGGATGGTGCTCGACAAGCCGCGAAAGTCCACGCCGCCGATGGGGTTGAGCAGCACTTCATCGGCCACAGAGGCTAAGTAGTAGCCTCCCTGTGTGTACAGGTGTGCGTATGACACGACGAATTTGCCTGATGCGCGGAAGTCGGCCAGTGCTTCGCGCAGGGCATTGTGCGAAGCCCAGCCCATGATGGGCGTGGCTTTGTTGAGGTAGATGCCTTTGATGTCCGGGTCTTCTTTGGCTTTGCGAATGGCTCGAATGATGTCGTGCAGCCCCAGTACGTCTTTTTGCTCGAGTTCGAGGGGCGAAATGGCGACGTTGTTGGTCTTTTCCGGCACGAGGTTGTCTAACGACAGTTCCAGCACCGTGTTGGGTTTGACTTCTGCTTTGGCTTTTTCCAGGCCTTTAGAGGCTAAGCTGGTGATGGAACCGATGGCCACCAAGAAGAGCAACAACAGGGCCAGGAAGGTGCCTAAGCAGGAGGCAAACAGAAATTTGAAAAATTGGCTCATAGCGCGCAAGGAGACGAGTTTTCTGTTGAAATCAGGCTTCAAAGAACGCGCCTTTGCACGCTGTTGGGTTCAAAATTAGATGAAAGCCCGTTTTATTCCGACTCGGGGGCCAGTTGCACCTGTAAGCCTTCGAGTTCGTTGCGCAGGCGTATCTGGCAGCCTAAACGGCTGTTGGTCTGCACGAAGAAGGCCGAGTCGAGCATAGCCAGTTCGTCGTCCGACGGTGGGGGCAGTTCGTGTTCGCTCAGCACATAGACATGGCAGGAGGCGCACAGGGCCATGCCGCCGCAGGTGCCTTTGACGGGCAGACCGTAGCTTTTGCACAATTCCATGAGGTTCAGGCCCATGTCGGTGGGCGCTTCCAAGCGGTGGGGGTGGTTTTCGCGGTCAATAACTGTAACGGTGATGACGTGTTCGGGCATGGGCGATGCGCAGGCGTTTCGGCTCAGGCCGGTGTTTCTACCGGCAGGCCTTCGATGCCGGTAACGGTGGTGTATTTGAAGGAGAGTTTTTTGCCCGGGTTGGCCACTTTGAAGGCCGACTGGCAGGCTAAGGTGGCTTCGTGGAAGCCGCACAGGATGAGTTTCAGTTTGCCCGGGTAGGTGTTGATGTCGCCGATGGCGAACACGCCCGGCAGGTTGGTGCTGTAGTCGTAAGTGTTGACTGCGATGGCGCCGTCTTGCAGTTCCAGTCCCCATTCGCCGATGGGGCCGAGTTTGGGTGTCAGACCGAAGAGAGGCAGGAAGTAGTCGGTGTCCACCTCGAAGGCGCCCTCGGTATCGTGTTGGATGGTTACGCGCTCTAAGTGCCCATTGCCGCTGAGGCCCACCACCTGTGCGTTGGTGATGAGGCGGATGCGGCCTTGTTGGGCTAAGTGCTGCACTTTTTCGACCGAGTCGGGCGCGCCGCGGAATTCGCTGCGGCGGTGTACCAGCGTCAGGGATTTGGCCTCGTCGGCTAAGTAGATCGTCCAGTCCAGGGCCGAGTCGCCGCCGCCGGCGATGACGACGCGCTGGCCGCGGTAGTCTTCCGGATTGCGGACGTAGTAGGCCACGCCGCGCCCGTTCTCGTAGTCGCCAATGTTGCCGATGGGCGGTTTGCGCGGTTCAAAGGAACCTAATCCTCCGGCGATGAACACGACCGGGGCCACGTGTACCGTACCGCGATCGGTAACGACGCGCCAGCGGCCATCGGCCTGGCGCTCCAGCATTTCGGCGCGCTCGCCCAGGGTAAAGCCCGGGCGAAAGGGCGCTATCTGCTTCAGCAGGTTTTGCACCAGGTCGCCCGCCAGCACGCTGGGGTAGCCCGGAATGTCGTAAATGGGTTTTTTCGGATAAATTTCGGCCAGCTGCCCGCCTGGTTGCGGCAGGATGTCTATCAAATGGCAGCGCATTTTCAGCAGTCCAGCCTCAAAAACGGCGAACAAACCCACCGGCCCGGCGCCGATGATGATGATGTCGGTCTCGATGTACTTAGCATTCATGCCCATAAAACAACCCTCATTGGCATAAAGATGTGCGGCAAAGGTCAGGCGCACTGCCGAGGGCTTATGCTGGTTTTAATTGCCTGATAAAATGACATCCATCACTTGCCCTGAAAATGCGCCGGACGCTTTTCCACAAAGGCGCTAACGCCCTCGCGGAAATCCTCAGTGTCGCAGCAGGCGCCAAAGGCGTCTGCCTCGAAAGCGAAGCCGTCCGTTGCGGGCGCAAAGTAGGCGTTGGCACATTCGATGACTTTTGCGATGGCCACCGGCGCTTTGGCAGCGATTTTTTCAATCAGCTCGCAGGCTTTGGCCACTTCCTGGCCGGCAGGCACGACGTAATTGACCAAGCCCAGCCGCAGGGCTTCCTCGGCGCCGATCATGTCGGCTGTCATGAGCAATTCCAGCGCCTTGCCCCGCCCGATGTATCGGATGAGGCGCTGGGTGCCGCCATAGCCCGGTATCAGGCCCAGGTTTACTTCCGGCTGCCCAAAGCGCGCCCGCTCGCCCGCCACGCGCAGATGGCAGGCCATGGCCAGCTCGCAGCCGCCGCCCAGCGCAAAGCCATTCACCGCCGCCACTACCGGACGCCTAAACCGCTCGATGAGGTCGAATACCTGCTGACCGCTGCGCGCAAACGCGGCACCTTCAGCCCCGTTCAGACCGCTAAACTCTGTAATGTCGGCCCCGGCCACAAAAGCCTTCTCGCCAGCGCCTGTCAGCACGACGCCCTTTAGCCCACTCAGCGCCGACGCCTCCTCGCTAAAAAAACGGCGCAACTCGGCCATTGTCGCTGTATTCAGCGCATTCAGCGCCTTCTCGCGGCTGATGGTTACCACGGCTATGCCGTCGCGGTGTTCAATGCGTAAGTTCTCGTACATGAAAGTGAAGAATGAAAGGTGGAAAGTGGTGATTTTTTATTTCAAAGACGACTCCTGCTTGTTTCAAAGACGACACCTCCTGGTGGAGATGTTGCCTTGTCGCTTTGTCGCTTTGTTTCAAAGACGACACCTCCTGGTGAGATGTCGCCTTGTCGCTTTGTCGCCTGGTTTCAAAGACGACACCTCCTGGTGGAGATGTCGCCTGGTTTGCTGGAGTGATTTATTCATTTCGCCATACTTCGATTTCTTCCGATTTCCACTGAACAGCTTTTTCCAGGCCATAGTTTTTCAGGCGGTTGTGATAGAAATAGAGGACGCGGAAGTTGGACGATACAATGGCCTCGTCTTTGACGAAGTAGAGCGGTTTTTCGCGGTGGAAGATGCCTAATTTGCTCACGCCGTGGCGCACTAAGTCGGGTGCGGGCCAGCGCACCTCTTCGGAGAGTTTGATTTTGCCTTCGGCTTCCCACTCGAACAGCTGGCGCTGCATTTGCTCGACGACCTCCACAACGGCGCGGAAGGGGAAGCGGTAGTCGTCGGGCGGCAGGCGCAGTAGTCCGAACAGGTCGAGCCGCGGGTTTTGGTGGGCCAGGATTTCAAACACGGCGAAGGCGACCAGCTGGCTGCTCAGGACGACGTTGTCCACGGCGTAGCGCTCGACGATGCGTTCGGCCAGCAAGCGGGTGTATTCGCTTTCGCGCTGTTTGTCTTCGTTGATGTTGCCGTTGATGTCGCGGAAGTAGTCGCAAATGTTCACTTCATTGCCGAAGCGGTCGTAGCTGCGCCCTTGTGCATCCACGAAGTTGCCCACGACGTCCATGGGTTTGCCCACGCTGACGGCGATGTCGCTGGTGGTGGAGAAGAAGCGCCATATGTAGCGGAACCAGCTGCGCACGCTGTAGCTCTCGTCGCGCAAGCGGATGTACTGCTCTTTGCCCACGCTGCGCAGGTATTCTTCGATGAGGAACGGGGCTTCCAGCACGAAGTGATAGCTGAGCACCATGGGCACGATGAACACTTTTCTGTCTGACCCCTGCTGGCAGAGGGCGCGCTGGGCCTCCACGGTGGTGCCCAGCAGGCCCAGTTTCAGTTCGCGTTCCAGTTCGCCCGAGCGGGCGCGCGTGCCGCCGGGGAAGAACAGGCTGTTTACTCCGCGCTGGATGCTCAGGCGGCTCATGGTTTTGAGCGTCTCTAAGTAAATGATGTTTTTCTTGCGTCGGTCCACCCGGTAGGCGCCCAGCCGGTTCATGAAATAAGCCGCCGGGCCGAAGTTGTACAGGTTGAGGCCAGCGCCGTACGAGAAGGAGGGCAGGCCCATGATCTGGTCCATCACGTAGCCCACCAGGATGGAGTCTAAGTTGCTCGAATGCGTAGGAGCCACCACCACTGTGCCGTGCTGAAACAGGCTGCGCACCGTTTCGATGTCGCCCACGACGTTGAGGCGCTCGTACAGCTGCCGTCGCCCGCGCCACAGGCTGGCAATGCTCTTGTCCACTGCTGCATTGAACAGCCGATTGAAGAAGATGGTCAGGAAGCTGCGCGCAAAGCGAAACGTGGAGATGCGAAACGTGCCCACAATCTCTTCGGCGTAGCGGTGGATGATGAGGCGCAGCATCTCTTCTGCTTCCGGGCGCCCTTCTTCTTCGGGGCGGTCGAGCGATTTTTCAATTAGACGCTTGCTCACCTTGCTCCAGAACACACGCTCGTTGGGCGGATCCACCTTCCAGGGCGACTCCTTGATGCGGATGCGCTCCTGGTAGATGGTTTTCACCAGCGTGTCCACCATCGCCTGAAACTTGCGCGACGACAGGCGCTGAAACGTTACCTCCTCTATTTCACGGATAAAGTTGGCCCTGTCCTGGCTCAGCCGATAGATGGGCCAGTCTTCCATGTTCTCGTAGAGGTGCGGGTAGATGACGAGGTCTTTCTTCACGGCTTCGATGTATTTCAGGTGGAAAGGCTGCGTAAAACCTGGGCGATGTAGTCGAGGATTTCGGTGCGCCCGGCTCCGGTAACGGCGGAGGATAGGAAATGGGGCGGCAATGGCTCCCAGGTCTGGCTCAGGGCTTGCAGGAAGGCACTGATGTTGTCGGCCTGGTTGACGCCCTTTTTGTGGCGGTCGGTTTTGGTGAAAACGATGGCAAAGGGTACCTGCAGTTCGCCTAAGCTGTTGATGAAATCCAGGTCCACCCGCGTCGGCGGCACGTTGGCGTCAATGAGCACGAAGGCCAGCACCAGCTGCTGGCGTCTGGCCAGATAGCCTTCAATCATGTTAGCCAAAGTGCGCTGCTGGCTTTTTGACACCTTAGCGTAGCCGTAGCCGGGCAGGTCCACTAAGTACCACCGGTCGTTGATGTTGAAAAAGTTGATCAGCTGCGTCTTGCCCGGCGTGGCCGACACTTTGGCCAGCCCCTTGCGCCCGGTGAGCAGGTTGATGAGCGACGATTTGCCCACGTTGGAACGCCCGATAAAGGCAAACTCCGGCCAGCCCGTTTTGGGACACTGGTTTTCCGCTGTGAAGCTGGACACAAATTCTGCCTTGTGGATTTCCATGCGCGTAGGGTAGGTGATTGCCCCTGCCAAAGGGCGCGCAAAAGTACGCATTCACGCCTAACAGCCTGAGCTCCTGTGCGGCTCTGGTCTCGTATGCGCTTATTCTTCGGGCTTTGCCTGCCGGAGTGCCGGGTATTTTTGCCGAAAAGTCCCCGTTGCTGCACCTTCGCGGCACCATGACATCGGACATTCGCCTGCTGGCCGCCTGGACGCTGTTCGCCGCAGCCCTGTATGCGCTCACCTGGCCTACCCATGTGCTCATTGCCGACGAGGTGGCCTATCTCGACGATGCGCTGCGACTGTTGGGACGTGTCCCGGCGTGCGGCCCGACGGCATGGAGCGGCTATCCGCCCGGTGTAGCGCTGGTGGCCGCCACACTCATTGCTCTGACGGGGCGGCCCGATGCGGCATTTGGCGTTGGCTTCTTGTTCTGGCTGACCGGTGTGTGGGCATTGGCCCTGCTGTTGCGCCGCTGGCGGCGGCCTGTGGTGTGGGCGTTTTATCCGGCCCTGTTTATGCTCGGGCTGCTCCTGACGCGCACCATCATGAGCGATGTGCCCAGTCTGGGCCTGGCGGCAGCGTTCTTATGTGCCTATGCCGGTTATGGCCACCGCCGGTGGGGGGCTTTGGGCGCGGGGCTGTGCGCGGGTGCGGCGTTGTTGTTTCGCGAGACGAACCTGCTGTGGGCTTTGCCCTTTCTCGTCGGCGCCTTCTGGCGGCCTGCCCAACGCGCTGGTTGGCTTTGGATGGGCTTCGCCCTCGGCGCAGGGGCGCGGTTGCTCTGGGCCGAAAAGTGCTTCGGCAGCATCGCTTACATTCGTCCTCCTGGCGTTGATTTTTCGCTGACGCACCTGCCGGGCAATCTGGCTTTTTACACCATAGCCCTGACCGTGTTGTGCCCCGCTGGGTTGTTTTTTTTGAAAAACAAAAAAATGCCTTTCTGGCCGGAAACGGTATTTGCGGTGGTGGTCCTGCTGCTGTTGTACGGCGCTTACGGCTACGACGCCTTCGCCAAAAGCGGCAGCCTCAAAGGGCTGGTGCTTCAGGGGCGGTTTGTGTTGCCGTTGATACCGTTTCTGGCCTTCGCCGGTGCGTTTTCCGAGGGCATAAGTGCGAGCCGCCTGTTTTGGTGGAGCCTCTTCGGGCTTTCCGCTGGGCTTTTCGCCGCCGCCCAACTGGCCGGCCGAGCCTACAACCACCAACAGCAGATGCTGACCGAGGCCCTTCTGAACCTGCCCACACACACGCATTGGAGCCTCTCTTACGACGAAAGCCGCAAGTACCTCAATGCCCTGCACACTACCGCCTGCTTGCGCCCCTTGCGCGAGGACAACCTGCCCCACAAAGCATTCTTCCTCCACCTGTTCATGCGCGACGACAGCGCCGATTGGCACAAGAAGAACGCCATGAACACGGCTATCCTGAGTCGGCTCCAAAGCCAACGACACCTGAAGCCCCTCTTCGACCACTCCCTCCCGGACGGAACTCGACTGCGCATCTGGCGGGCCGAAGAGAGCGAAGTGCTGAAGCAACACTACTGAGAGATATATCGCCTTCTCGTGCCCGGGAACATGTTTTCGAAATGTCGCCTTCTCGTTCCTCGAAGACGACACCTCGGTTTGGCTAAAATGAGCAATTCTACTTTTTTTTAACACCCACCCCCTTGCGAAAAAGCGATCACCTCCTGTATATTTGCCACCGTATTGCCGCGTCGGCAGATCAGGCCTGAATGAGCGCAAACCG
>CAZYEV010000022.1:0-14017 GCA_964646615.1 uncultured Saprospiraceae bacterium | reverse complement strand
CCGTAACCGCCAAACTTGTTTGGCCCTGTAACCGCCAAACTTGTTTGGCCCTGTAACGGCTAAACTTGTTTAGCCCCCGTACCGGCCAAACTTGTTTGGCCACCACCCAAAAACAAGCGCCGCCCACCTCATTCCGGCAGGCGGCGCTTGTTTCATTTCGCACGCTCTCAAGTCTTACCGCTTCTCTTCCCTCAACACCGAAGCCGGTGCTGTGGCCGGCTGCGTCGGCGCAGCCGAAGAGATGCGCGGCTGTTCGTGGCGCGCTGGGGGTTGCGTGTTGCCCATTTCGCTGCTCGTGTGGCCGCCAAGGATGGGTGCGATGGCCAAGCCCATCAGGCAGGTCAGTTTGATGAGGATGTTCATCGAAGGGCCGGAGGTATCTTTGAACGGGTCGCCCACAGTGTCGCCAGTAACGGCGGCTTTGTGTGGCTCGGAGCCTTTGTAATAGACCTGGCCATTGATTTCGACGCCTTTTTCAAAGCTCTTTTTGGCGTTGTCCCAGGCGCCGCCGGCGTTCGATTGGAAGAGCGCCCACAGCACGCCGCTGACGGTTACGCCGGCCATGTAGCCGCCTAAGGCTTCGGCGCCCATGAGGAAGCCAATGGCGATGGGGGTGGCGATGGCGATGACGCCCGGGGGCAGCATTTCGCGCAGGGCAGCGCGGGTAGAGATTTCTACGCAGCGACCGTATTCGGCTTTGCCTTCGCCTTCGAGCAGACCCGGTATTTCGCGGAACTGGCGGCGTACTTCATTGACCATGTCCATGGCGGCGCGGCCTACGCTTTGCATGGCTAAGGCCGAGAAAACGACCGGCACCATGCCACCCAGGAACAGAGCGGCCAGCACGTCGGCTTTGAAGATGTTGATGCCGGCGATGCCTGTGAAGTCCACATAGGCGGCGAACAGGCCCAGCGCCGTGAGGGCAGCAGAGGCGATGGCGAAGCCCTTGCCGATGGCCGCCGTGGTGTTGCCTACGGCGTCGAGGATGTCGGTGCGCTGGCGCACTTCTTTGGGCAGCTCGCTCATCTCAGCGATGCCGCCGGCATTGTCGGCGATGGGGCCAAAGGCGTCAATGGCCAATTGCATGGCGGTGGTGGCCATCATGGCGGAGGCGGCGATGGCTACGCCGTAGAAGCCGGCCAGCGAGTAAGCGCCCCAGATGGCCAGTGCAAACATGACGATGGGCATCCAGGTCGAGAGCATGCCAGTGGCCAGGCCAGCAATGATGTTGGTAGCATGGCCTGTGCCCGATTGTTTCACGATGCTTTCGACGGGCTTTTTGCCCATGCCTGTGTAGTACTCGGTGATGGCCGAGATGAGGGCGCCCACGATGAGACCGATGACCACGGCATAGAATACATAGGTGTTGCTAACCTCGCGCGGGCCGACGCCGAAGAAGTTCATCGTCATCGTGTCGGGCAGCATCCAGTGGATGACCGGATAGCAGGCGATGCCGGTGAGGATGATGCTCGTCCAGTTGCCGAGATTGAGGGCGTTTTGCACCGTGCCGGCGGTAGCGTTAGCGTCGTCTTTGACGCGCACTAAGTTCATGCCGACCATCGAGAAGAGGATGCCCAGGCCGGCAATGAAGATGGGCAGCAGGATGGGGCCGATGCCGCCGAAAGCATCGTTTATGCCGCCGGAGTCTCGGATGACAGAGTTGCCCAGCACCATGGCGGCCAGCATGGTGGCCACGTAAGAACCGAACAGGTCGGCGCCCATGCCGGCCACGTCGCCCACGTTGTCGCCCACGTTGTCGGCGATAACAGCCGGGTTGCGCGGGTCGTCTTCGGGGATGCCGGCTTCTACTTTACCCACCAGGTCAGCACCGACGTCGGCTGCTTTGGTGTAGATGCCGCCGCCCACGCGCGCAAACAGCGCGATGGACTCAGCGCCCAGTGAAAAGCCCGCCAGCACTTCCAGAATGCGCGACATGGCGACCGGGCCACCGGCGGCGTAGTTGCCATCCATGAAATAGCGGAAGAAGATAGCAAACAGCGCGCTCAGACCCAGCACTGCCAGACCAGCCACACCCAAGCCCATGACCGAGCCGCCATTAAACGACACCTTGAGCGCCTGCGCCAGACTGGTGCGCGCCGCCTGAGTGGTGCGCACGTTGGCCTTCGTGGCAATGCGCATGCCGGCAAAGCCCGCCAGCACCGAAAAAGCCGCGCCGATGACAAAAGCCACGACAATGAGCGGGTGGCTGGTGGTTACTACGGTGCTTTGCCAGCCCAGCAAGGCACCTGCGACCAGCACGTAAATGGCCAGCACGCGGTATTCAGCCTTCAAAAAGGCCATGGCGCCGTCGGCAATGTGTTGTGCGATGGCTTGCATGTGCGACTCGCCAGCGTCTTGCTTCTTAACCCACGCCTGCAGCACCAACATGTACAGCAGGCCGGCTATGCCAAAAAGGGGCAGTAGGTAAACTAAAGAGTCCATCGTGTTCTGTTTTGCTTTCTACGATATCGGTGAGTTTTTCCTAAAAAATCGAAAAGAGCCGCAAAAGTAGGCAAATTTCTTTTCGGAGGACGCATGCAGTGGCCATTTGCGCCGAATAATGGGCGGCAGAGGTGCCATAAGGGCACCGTAGTTCAGGGTTGCGCGGCGTCCGCAGCGGGCAGTGTCTCGGAGCCTTCTGCTGGCGTCAGGTGAGGCAAATAATACGTTCGCAGGGTGTCGAGGTGGTGCAGATGATGGCCGGCGATGATGTAGAAGAGCGCGCGCGGTGTCGAGCGCAAGCCGCTAGCGATGCCTGGAAAGCGCGCCTGTGTTTCGGTGCATTGCCGCAGCAGGAAGAGCGTGTTGTCGCGCACGGCTTTCCATTCTTGCAGCAGGTCTTTGAGCGTGCGAGTGGAGGCATCCACCTCTTCCATCCAGAAGATCGGGTTGAAGCCGGGTAGGGCGACGCGGTCGCCGCGCATGAACGACAGGATGCGAAAAGCCATCACACGCTCGAAATCTATGAGGTGGATGAGCACCTGCTTGAGTGTCCATTTGTCGGGCGCGTATTGGTAATCGCCGGCGCTTTCGGGCAGGGAGCGCAGCAGCCGTTGGGTGTCGGCGAAGGTACGCTTTAGCAGCGCCTGTGCGCCCGTGCGCGGAGGCAGCCGTTTCAGATATTGCTCATGGAGAGGAGCATATTCGCCTTTTTGAGGGCGTTTCATGACTTGGCCAGACGGGTCATAAACCACACTTCAAACGCCGTATAGAGGGCGTAAATGAGCAGGAAAATGCCGACATACCAGGCGTTTTCGGGTTTGGCCTCTTCGCGATAGATGAGCAAAAAGGCAAGGGAGCCAAGCATTTTGCCAAAGACAGAGCCCATGACCAATTGCGTGAACAGGTGCTTGCTACTGCTGACGGCAGCGCGCTTGCCCGCCAGGAACAGGCCGATGCACAGGGCAACGAAGGCTACCACGACACCCACAGCAAAATACAGGTGGATGCGGGTGGACGGCAGCAGCCACATCAGGGCGCTAACGCCTGCCGCAGCGATGACCGTTACGAGAGCCAGATAAGCCAGAAAGGTAGATAGGCGCATAGAGGGAGGGGGAAAAGGGCTACTTCAACTTCCGATACAGCGACACGAAAGCCGCCACCAGAAAGAACAGGGTGAGAAAGACCGTCCACGTCGGGCGTTCCAAACCTAAGCGCGCGTCTAACCAGCGCCCGATGAACACGCCGGCCAGGCACGCGCCCAGCAACTCGAAGGCCAGGCCGCCGTAGCGCATCCACTCGCGCAAGGACGACCTACGCCTTGGCGCCGGCGGCTTTTCCGACGACATCACCCGAAGCAGCTTTGGCGGCGCCATTGCCAGCGCCCGTTTCCATCTTGCACGTAACGTTGAAGCGCGCACCGCTCTGCACCACGAGCTTGTTGGTGCTGATTTCGCCTTCCACTTCAGCCGTCTCGCGCACGTTGAGCAGCTCGCTCACTTTCAGGTTGCCCTTGAAGCGCCCTTCGATGACCGCGTTGGCGCATACAATGTCGCCCTCTACCTGACCGGTAGGGCCAATGATGATTTTGGACTTGCACGCGATTTTGCCCCGCACCACGCCATCTACCCGCAGGTCGCTGTCGCAGTTGAGGTTGCCTTCGAGTACTGTGCCTTTTACCAGCGCATTAAACGCACTACCTGTGCTGCTGGCCGCGGTGCTGGTTTCTTCCGTGTTTTTGCTTCCGCCAAACATGTCGAAAAGTCGGTGATTGAGTTTTTGAAAAAATCAGGTGTTATCTCAGAAAAGTTGGCTCGGGCGCCAATAGCCGATAGCAGCCGGTTTTTTGCCTCAGGAATGAGCACGTCGCGCCCTCGTGTTGCGGCTCTTTGTGCCTTCGTGGTGCATTGCTCCGAGCCTTTCAAGCGAAAAAGCAGAGAATTTCCGCAAACCTACGGAAGTCCTCTGCTTTGTTTTTCCGGGTCGGGCCGGAAAAAATCGGAAAGTGTCGTTAGAAGTTCGGGCAATAAACGCCGCGGCGTTCGGGTCCGCAGATTTTGTAGAGCAGCGAGAATTCAAAGGCGCCATTGCCGTTGGAAGCCACAGCGAGGCTGGAGGTGTTGATGTCGTAGCTGAAGCCAACGGTGAACTGCTCGTAGTCAAAGCGGGTGCTGAGGATGAAGGCATCCACCAATTTGCCCTGGTTGAGACGGTTGGCTACGCGCGCCCAGGCGCCCAGTTGGAAGGCCTGGCTGTAGCGGCGGCTGTTGCCCAACAGGAATTTGAACGAGTTGCCGGCGTTGACCTGGAACGAGGGTCCCTGGAAGAACGTTACTACGCCCGGCAGCATGCCGAAGCGCTTGCCTGCCATGAATTCGCCGCCCGCGTGGAAGGTGAATTTGCTGTACAGCGGGATGTTCTGGCGGCCAAACGACTGGTTAGCGCGGTTGAGGTGGCTAAATGCCGCACCAAAGTAGAAATTGCTGTACTCATCAAACACGCTGAACCACAGCAGGCCCGCCGACATGTCTAAGAAGAGGAAGTTCGGGTTTTCGATGACTTCGCCCGGCTGCGTGGGGTCAAACTGACCGGCGCCGTTGTTCTGGCTCGGCCAGCGGAGGGCGGCGCTGTTGATGCTGCGCTGGCTGACGCCAAAGTCGCCACCAAACACTAAGTAGTGGGCTTTGCGGCGATAGCCGCCCATTTTCTTGGCATACGAACCCGAAAGGCGCGCCTGAAGTGTGGCGAATTCGGACTCACCGGCCTTATCGCCCCACAGCGTGCCGCCGATGCCGAAGTAGTCGTAGCGGCCCACAGCGACCTTCTGGTCGTAAGAGGCCGAGAAGGTGTTGTACGCATTCTGACGCAACACAGACGCCCACTGGTTGCGGTAATTAGCAACGAAGCGCTGCGAGCAGTTCATCACCCCCGTCATGGCCGGGTTGAGGTTTAAGGGACTCATGTAGAACTGCGAAAAATGGATGTCTTGAGCCTGAACAGCCACCCCAGACAGGCACAGCACAAGGCCCAACACGCTAACACGTAAAGCAGTCTTTTTCATAAACAGGCAGAACTATGTTTGTTTGGTTAAAAACATTGACGCAAATCACCGTTCACGAGACAGGGAACCCTCTGAAAAGAACACGTAGCGGATTAAACATCAGCGTGAAGTAAGGCAAAGGTAGAACTTTCGCATTTTGGCCAATAGGTCTTTGCTAATTTTGGCCATAAAATTTGAAATTTTAACGCTCTGGGCTGCCCTGCAGGGCGATAAACGCGCCCTTAACAAGGCGTATTTCGGAGCGGAAGTTAAGGTTTGGCACCCGTTTTATGCCAGAGGCAGCGTAGCGGTGCCTTGCTGCCTGCGGGTATGTTAAAGCTTCAGATGCGTCGGGTGATTTGCGGCAGCACGCGGTTTTTCCAGGCGACGTAATCGCCGGCGAGGATGCGCTGGCGGGCTTGCCGGACGAGGTCTAAGTAGAAGCCGAGGTTTTGCAGAGTGGCCAGTTGCATGGCCAGAATTTCACCACTAATAAATAGGTGCCGGAGGTAAGCGCGGGTGTGTTGCTGGCTGGTGGGGGCCGGGCATTGGGCGTCAATGGGGTCAAAGCAGTCCTTCCAGCGCTGGTTTCGGATGCTGACGATGCCCTCCCATGTGTAGAGGATGCCGTGGCGGGCGTTGCGCGTAGGCAGTACGCAGTCGAACATGTCTATGCCGCGTTCGATGCACTCGAGCAGGTTTTCGGGGGTGCCTACGCCCATGAGGTAGCGCGGGCGGTCGGCCGGCAGTATTTCGGTTACCAGTGCCGTCATAGCATACATATCGTCGGTGGGTTCGCCAACCGATAGGCCGCCAATAGCGTTGCCCGGGCAATCGAATGCGGCGATGGCTTCGGCCGATTGGCGGCGCAGCTCCGCATATACGCTGCCCTGTACGATGGGAAACAGCGCCTGGCCATAGCCGTAAAGCGGCTCAGTATGTTGGAAGCGCTCCACACAGCGGGCCAGCCAGCGGTGCGTGAGTTCCATAGACGCCTTCGCGTAGCGGAAGTCGCACGGGTAGGGCGGGCACTCGTCGAAGGCCATGACGATATCGGCCCCGATGACGCGCTGGATATCCATGACGCCCTCTGGGGTGAAGGTGTGCCGCGAGCCATCAATATGGCTTTGAAACGTAACGCCTTCTTCGCGAATCTTGCGCCGGTGGGCCAGCGAATAGACCTGGTAGCCGCCGCTATCGGTCAGGATGGGGTGTGGCCAGGCATTGAAGCGGTGCAGGCCGCCGGCTTGTTGCAGTATGTCTAAGCCCGGGCGCAGGTAGAGGTGGTAGGTGTTGCCCAGGATGATTTGCGCCCCGATGTCGTGTTCCAGTTCGCGCTGGTGTACGGCTTTTACCGTGCCTGCCGTGCCTACAGGCATGAAGATGGGGGTTTCGATGGTGCCGTGGTCGGTATGCAAGCGTCCGGCGCGGGCGCGGCTGTGCGGGTCGGTGGCCAGCAGTTCAAAGGTCATGGCGGTGGCGTTCACAAGAAGGGGTTGTACTCGCGCTCATGGCGGATGGTGGTGGCTGGCCCGTGGCCTGAATAGACGACCGTCTCCGCCGGCAGGGTGAACAGCTGCGTGCGGATGCTCTGGATGAGGGTTTCGTGATGGCTGCCGGGCAAGTCAGTGCGCCCGATGCTTTCGTAGAACAGTGCATCGCCTGCCACCACAAAGCCGGCCTCGGCGCAGTAGAACGATAATCCGCCCGGGCTGTGGCCCGGTGTGAAGCGCGCCTCGAGGCGGGTATCGCCAAAAGCAATGATTTCACCTGCCTCGATAAAGCGCTCTGGCTGGGGCGCCGGCTCAGGTCGCGGCAGGCCGTATAGCGTACAGATGTCGGGGTAACGCTCCAGCAGTGGTAGCTCGTTGCGGTGGCATTCGGGCAGCAGCCCCCAATGTTGGTGCACAAATGCAGCGCCGAAGATGTGGTCAATGTGCGCGTGCGTCAGCAGCAGCCGGACGGGCCTCACCTGTAGCCGCTTTACCAGATTTACCAACAGGTCGCGTTCGGCAGGCGTGTAGCAGCCGGGGTCTATAAGAACGGCTTCGCCCGTGGCATCATATACAATATAGGTGTTCTCCGCAAATGGGCTGACTTCCAGGTGAACTATCTGTGTCATGGCCGGGCAAGATTACGCACATTTTGGAAAATGACCGGGGGCTTCCACCAGCGGCACAGGCTTTGGTTCGCTCTGGCCTTGGCGTAGCCTTTCGCCAAAATCGGCGCCGTTCGGGGCTGGTGTACCAGCTGTTTGCCGAGGTTTTTGTGGCTGGAATATTGGCTTCCTCTCCTGGCAAAAGGGCCTTCGAGCGCCCGTTTTGAGTCGAATTTCAACTTTTAAAAAAAATCTGATTTTCAATTTTTTATACAAAAAATGCCGATATGAAGGCGGTTTTTCCTCGTGCTGCGAAACGCTTGAATTGTCCTACCAGACGGCTGAGGGCCGTCGGACTTTCGTCCCAAGAATTGGACATTTCACTTTTAAAATGCTATGAGGAAAAGCATCATGAAAAGCCTGATTTACAAAAACGAGAAAAGTCGCCTGAGTGCGTGGGCCCTCTGGATGGGCCTGTTGTTATGGGTCTGCTTTGGGCAATCCGAAGCCGCGCTGGCGCAATGCAATCCTGCGGGAAACCCTACGCGATGGGAGTACACGCTTAAGCCTACGGAGCAAATCAAGGTGGTGGGACAGCAGTTCTGCACTTCACAGCAGCAGAGCAACGGATGTTGCAGCGCTAACCCAGCGTATAGGTGTCTGGACCTGGTCTTCCGCATCGAGAACGGGCCGAACGGGGAGCCGTTCGATACCAGCTGCCGGGGGCAGCTTAATTTGATGACTGCACAAGGCAACTTCGATGCGTTGTTTTTCGGGGTGGGAGTCCCCAATGCTGCGGGCAACAACGTCAGCTGCGGTGCACCGGTAAACATCGGCAACAATTTTGATATCGCACTGCTTTTCAATGGCTTGTCCAACGGCAATGTGGCGGCGCATCTGTTGGTGTTCAATCCGATGGGTGTGCCGGTGTTTAGCAGCATTCAAACCGTCAGTCCTGGTGAGGCGGCTATTCTGACGCTGTGCAAGCCAGGTTTTGGCTGTGTGATGGACGACATCGTTTTTGGCTGCTGCAATATCGGCGGGGCGCTGGCGCTCAACAACGGGGCGCCTGCCACCATTTGCGCCGGCCAGACCACCGTGCTCAAAGTGGAAGGGCTGAGGGGGCTGCCGCCTTACCAGGTAACCGTACGGGCCGCTACGGCGACGGATACGACGCATTTTACCGTTACCATACCGAGCGATGGCGACGCTAACCTGACGCGCGACACGTTGCTGGTGCCCGTTTCGCCGACAAAGACCACCACCTATTGCGCAGTGAGCGTAGAAGATGCAACCGGCTGTATTCAGCCCATCATTACCAACAACAAGGCTACCGTAACGATAGCGCCGGCACCCATTGTGAACGCCGGCGATGACATCGCCCTGTGCCAGAATGAGAACCTCAACCTGAGCCTTTTGGGAGCTTCCATCCAGCCCAATGGCAGTGGCATAACCACCGGCACGTGGAGCACGAGCGGTTCCGGCACCTTCCAGCCCAACAATCAGTTTCCGGGGGCAACGACGTATGTGCCCAGCGCCGCTGACCGCACTGCAGGCTTCGTCATCCTGACGCTGACCAGCGCCGATCCGCCCGGGCCGTGTGGGCCGGTGTCGGATCAGGTGCGGGTGTCGTTTATTCCATCCTCCGCTCTGACGTGTAACGATGAGGTAATTGTGGCCTTAGGCCCTTCAGGTGTCGCCGTTATTGAGCCAGACATGCTGCTGGAAGCCCCTCATCCTAACGGGAAGTATCTCGTAGAGGTATTTGTCAATGGCGTCAACATCGGCAACCAGGTCAACTGCTCGCACATTGGTCAGAATGTATTTGGCCGCGTAACCGACCTGTGTACTGGCGTGCGCTGCACCACGCGCATTCGCGTCGTGGACAACCTGCGCCCCCAGCTGACCTGTACGGACATCGTGCTGGTGTGCGCCGTGATGAACCACACACCCGCTGCGCTGGCTGCTTTGGGCATCCCAGACGCCTACCCTCAGGTGGATGAAAATTGCGGCCCATACGACCTGACATACAGCGATATCTGGAAAGATCAGACCTGCAACGACCCCTACATTGGCTACGTGCTGCGCACCTGGACGGCCCGCGACGCACAGGGCAACGTCTCGTCCTGCTCGCAATACGTTTACTTTGAAAACCGCGGCATTGATGCCGTGCGCATCCCGGCCAATGTAACCTTAGCGTGCAACGGCAATGCGCCCGACACCTCTATTATGAATACCGGCGTGCCGTTCATCGAGGCTTATGGCACGCAGTTTCCCATCTTCCCGCCCTCAAAGGCAGGCATTTGCCGCCTGAGTATCACATACCAGGACAGGATTTTTCCTATCTGCCCGGGATCGTACAACATCATTCGCGACTGGACAGTGCTCGACTGGTGCAGTCCCGTAGTGCAAAGCGGGCCGAATGCCAACCCGCGTACCTTTTCGCAGCTGATTTCGGTGTTCGACCAGACGGGTCCGGCGTTCATCAACTGCCCCGACGACCTGACGGCGAGCACCGATGCGCTGGCCTGCTGCGCCACCGTTACGCTGCCGTCGGTGCGCCTGCGCGACGTGTGCGCCGGCCCACGTGAAGCCAGGGCCATTATCCAGGTGCGGCATCCCATCACGGGCGACGTCATCAACACCCTTCAGGTGGCAGCGACGCTGACGACGCCTCCAGGCGCTAATCCGCCCACCACAGACCGCATCGCCGTCTTTGCACCCACGCCTTGCCTGCCCATTGGCACCCACACCGTCATTTACGAAGCGGAAGACAACTGCAACAACGCCTCTATCTGCACCTTCCGGTTGACCGTGCGCGACCTGACGCCGCCGCAAGTGGCCTGTGTAGAAATCACCCAGGTAGCGCTCGGTATCAACGGCATGGCTCTGGTGAACGCCTCTACGTTCGACAAAGGCTCCTTCGACGCCTGTGGGCCGGTGTATTTCAAAGCGCGCCGCATTGAAGACAACCCGTGCCAACCAACGACGCAGTTTTTTGACCAGGTCAAATTCTGCTGCGAAGACATCGGCGACACTATTGAGGTCATTCTCCGCGTCTATGATGCTCAGCCGCCCGCCGGCCCGATTTCGCCCGACCTCGCCGTGGGCAATTACAACGAGTGCACGGTGCAGGTGTATGTCGAAGACAAGCTTCGGCCCGTCTGCACGCCGCCGGCCAACACGATGGTCAGCTGCGAAAACTTTGACCCCACCCTGTGGGCTTACGGCATGGCCACGGGCACGGACAACTGCTGCGTGGATACCATTCTCACTCTGGTGAATTACAACCAGTTCGACACCCTCTGCAATCGCGGTACCATCACGCGCATCTTCCGCGTTGCGGACTGTGCTGGCAACGCGCAGACCTGCTCGCAGCGCATCGTGGTCAACTACCAGTCCAACTTCTTCGTGCGTTTCCCCAATGACCTGAACCTCAACGAGTGCAACAGCCCGTTCGATAACTTCGGACAGCCCGAATTCTTCGGCAAAGACTGTGAAGCTCTGGGTGTCTCATACGAAGACCGGCGCTTCACCGTCGTGCCCGATGCCTGCTTCAAAATCGAGCGTACCTGGACGATCATCAACTGGTGCGGCTACAATCCGAATTTGGGATGCACCGTAGTGCCCAACCCGAACCCGAACCCGCAAAGCGATCACCCGAGCAACCTCGTCGGGCCAACGGTATCGCCTATGGGTACGCCCGCACCTTGGGCACCCACCAACGTGCGTATCTCGCCCAACGACCCCCTGCCGACCAACTTTAGCACGTTCTGGTCGCCCAACCCGAACTGCTACAAATACACGCAGATCATCAAGGTGCGCGACACAAAAGTGCCCATTCTCCAGTGCCCAACCAGCCCGGGAACGGAATGCGATGCCACCAACAACAACCCGCAACTGTGGAATGCGCCGGTGTGGTTTGACCCGCTCACGGGCAGCCACGACCTGTGCGAAGGCCCTGCCGACCTGTGCATCAGCGCTACCGACGCCTGCTCAGGCCCCGACCTCAAGGTGCGCTATTTGCTCCTGCTGGATTTGGACAACAACGGCACTATGGAAACGGTCATCAGCAGCACCAACCCGCCGCCACCCGGTATTGTGTTCTTTGGCAACGCCAACAACCCGAACTACTCCGGCGGCAGCCCACGCGCTTTCGACCAGCGAAATGTGCCCGACGCCCGCAAGTACCGCTTCGCCCTCGAAACCAACGTGGCCGGCCAGAACCTATTCGCCTGCCTGCGCTGGAATACACAGGAAAATCCGAACAACTACGTCGTGCCCGAACTGCCCTATGGCACTCACAAAATTAAGTGGATCGTGGACGACGGCTGCGGCAACGAGCAGACGTGCGAGTATATGTTCACCATCAAAGACTGCAAGGCGCCTACTGCCCTCTGCCGCAACGGCATTAGCGTCAACCTGATGCCTACCAAAATGGTACCTATTGACGTGCAGGATTTGCTCATCAGCGGCTCCGATAATTGCACGCCCAGCAATCTGCTCATCTACGGCCTGCGCCGTTCCAATTCGGGCACGGGCTTCCCCTTCCAGCCCGATGGCAACCCGCAGACCTCCGTCATGTTTGACTGCACAAATTTGGGCTTCAACCTGGTACAGCTGTGGGTTATGGACCTGGCCGGCAACGCTGATTTCTGCGAAACGTTCGTCCACGTGCAAGACAATGCCGGTGTTTGCAGCAATACCAACGCCTCGGTGGCCGGCATTATCCAGACAGAAAAGGGTGAGGGTCTTGAAGATGTAAACGTCCACCTCATCGTCAGCACCGCGCAGGGGATGGCCGAATTGCAGGCCGACACCGAGCCTGATGGCTACTACTTTGCGCCCAATGCCCTGCCCAAACAAGCCGTTACAACCGTACAGCCGGCCAAAAACAACGACCCGCTCAACGGCGTCTCGACATTCGACCTCGTGCTCATCAACAAGCATATCCTGGGCCTCGAGCCGCTGGGGTCGCCTTACAAGATGATCGCTGCCGACGTCAACAACAGCCGCTCCATCACGACTTTCGACATCCTGGAACTGCGCAAGCTCATCCTCGGCATCTACACCGAACTGCCCGCCAACACTTCCTGGCGCTTCGTGGATCGCAACTACACGTTCCCCGACCCGTCCAATCCGTTCAAAGAGGTCTTCCCCGAAAAACGGGACATCGCCAACCCAACAGGAGACTATCTCTCCGAAGACTTCATCGCCGTCAAAGTGGGCGACGTCAACGGCAATGCCATCACCAGCAGTCTGGCTCGTACAGAAGAACGCACTACCGGCACGCTCCTTTTCGATGTGGAGGACCGCTCCGTCCGTCGCGGTGAAATCCTTACAGTGCGCTTTGCGCCCAGTGAGGCCGTTGTGGGTTACCAGTTTACGCTCAACTACGCCGGTCTGGAATTAGCCGACATTCACCCCGGCGCTGGCATGACGCTGGAGCACTTCGGCGTCCACGCTCAGGAGCAAGCCCTTACCGTCTCCAACGACACCCGCACCAGCGCTGAGGGCTTTAGCCTGACGTTCCGCGCCGCCACAGATGGCTCGCTGCACCAGATGCTGCAACTTTCCAGCCGGATCACCAAAGCCGAAGCGTATCGCTCTGAGCAAATGCTCGATGTCGCCTTGCGCTTTAATCACGCTGGTGGCGATCAGGTCAGCGGCGTAGGCTTCGAACTGTACCAAAACCGCCCCAACCCCTGGACGCAACGCACGCAAGTGAGCTTCCACCTGCCCGCCGACGAACCCGCTACCCTCACCGTCTATGACGAAACTGGCCGAGTCCGTTACCGCCACTCCAGCATCTATGCACGCGGCTACCACACGCTGACGCTGGAAAACGAGGCTATTGGGCTGGGCAACGGCACGCTCTTCTACCGATTAGAAACGCCCACACATTCAGCTGTGCGCCGCATGGTCAAAATGTAGTCTGTCGGAAGCATCAGACATCTAAATACGCTTTTCCTCATCCGCACACGCCGGCCCTGGCTCAGGGCTGGCGTGTTTTTTTGGGGGGTAAAGACCCTGGCTCGAAGGCGCCAGCGGGAAGACGTTTTTCAGTCAACGAAGGCTACTTAACTTCCGTCAGCGACCTGTTCGGCCTTCCAGTCCTCGATGTTTTTGGTTTTGCTGGACAGTTGCACGCCGACGGCCACTACCGGTTTGCCTCGGTTCCAAAAGGCCTGGTGGTATCGGTTTTTGCGGATTTGTTCCAGGGCGGCGTCAGCGCTTTTGTCCCATGTGAACTCCCGGATGTAGACCTTTCGGCTGGTTTCGACGGCCACATCGGCCCTGCCTTCTGGGGTGCCCAATTCGCTGCGCGCGCGCCGCCCCATCTATGTGAACCTCAGGTAAAGTGCCGCGGGGATGAACCGCCCGGGCGCTGTTTTGCCGTGCAGTGGGGATGCTATTTCGTTGAAAACGCCAGTCCGAGT
>CAZYEV010000021.1:0-7300 GCA_964646615.1 uncultured Saprospiraceae bacterium | reverse complement strand
TATGGGGGCGGGCGACGGGTTTTGTATCCCGGGGGTGTGCTGGGGGTGGGAGAGGGGCGTGGGCACTCGTGATGCGCGTACGGGGCGTGGGGGTTTTGGGGGGTAAACCAAGGCGTGCCACGCGGGAGGGGGAGGCTTAGGGGGCGGTGTTCCCCCAGTCGGGGGTGGGGGTTTTGTGGTGGGAATGCACCACAAAATACGCGGGAGCGGAGGCCTCAGCGGTAAAAGGGAAGGCACCTTTGGCCAGACCCCCCCCCCCCCGCGGAGTCGGAAAAGGGAAAGCGGTACCATAATACCTCCTTTTTTGTAGGTGAGTGTTGATAAGATTTCATGACCGTAAAACGACTCAAGCCTGTTTTTAGTTTATTTTCGTTGGGGTTTTTGAGTGTTTTGGTGCGGCTTAGGCGGCAAATTGTATTTGGTTTAGAATTTTATTTTTTAAGATGGCCGCAAGTGGCCTGAGGCCTTGTAAGGGATTTTTTTAATGCGGCATAGGGCCGTTTTTTGTTTTTGGTTAAATTTTCGTTAAGGTTGGTTAACTCGACAATTTTTCAGGTGGGGTGTTTTAATGCCTTACTCTGGAGGCTTGTCTGCGCGGGCAATGG
Source organism: uncultured Saprospiraceae bacterium (assembly GCA_964646615.1). GTDB lineage: Bacteria > Bacteroidota > Bacteroidia > Chitinophagales > Saprospiraceae > M3007. The sequence goes on along the minus strand of CAZYEV010000021.1, from coordinate 6,695 downwards.
CTTGCGTTCAGGCAGCGGGTATGCTGTATAGCGATGGAAGACTTAACGCTGGCGCAACGTGAAAAGCTGGAACTTTGCGGCCAACAAAAAACGCATTTTATGAAACCATCGAAGAGTAGCAGGACTCCTCTGATGCACCTGATGCGCAGGGCTATTCGACAGGCATTGCGTGCGCCCAGGGCAGACGGCCCTTATCCTTTTCCATCCGCCTCTGCAGCGCTGTGGAGCCGCCGGCATTTTATCAAAACGGCTGGTAAGGCCATCGTTATAGGCGGGCTGGCGACTTCCGTGCCGCTTCTTTCTTGCCGTCGAGAGGGCCGGGAAGTTAAGGTAGTGATTGTGGGTGCCGGCATGGCCGGACTAAACGCGGCCTGGCAACTGAAAAAATCCGGCATTGACGCCACCATTTACGAAGCGAGCAATCGCGTAGGTGGGCGCATGTACACTGCTCGCGGTTTTTTCGGCACGGGCACCGTCACGGAGTTTGGCGGAGAATTCATTGACTCCATTCACGGAGACATGCTTTCGTTGGCCCGGGAATTTGGGCTGCCTCTGCTGGACACCGCTACCGACAAAGGCCCGACTAAGGACGCCTATTTCTTCAATCATCAGCACTACACAGTAGCGCAGGTCATTAGCGAGTTGCAGAACATTGCCCCGCGCATGCAGGCCGATATCAACCTGTACAAGAGCAATTACTCTCAGGCGGTTGAGGTTTTCGATAAGCTGTCGCTCGAGCAATACCTGAGCGACATCGAGGCTACGGGCTGGCTGAGGGCACTGCTCACCGAGGCGTATGTAACGGAATACGGTCTCGATGCTGGTGAGCAGTCGTGCCTGAACATGATTGCCCTCATTTCGCTGGATACCAGCAGCGGAACGTTCGATATCTTTGGCGAAAGCGACGAGCGCTACAAGATACTCGGCGGCAACGAACGCCTCATTGAGCAATTGGCTGGCAGGCTGTCGGGGCAAATCAACACCGACCACCGGCTGACCGCTTTGTCCAAATCGGGCGCTGGCTACCGACTGGTTTTTGAGCAGAGCGGCGGCGGGACGCGAGAAGTGTTTGCCGATTTTGTCGTGCTGACGCTGCCTTTTACTCTTCTGCGGGAGGTCAATCTGGATAACAGCCTCAATTTGCCGCCTCAAAAAGTTCGAGCGATCAACGAACTGGGCTACGGCACCAATGCCAAGCTCATGCTGGGCTTCAACGGTCGCCCCTGGCGTGTGAATGGGTTTGCGGGCTATCTTTTTACCGACAATGGCCTGCAAACGGGCTGGGAGAACACGCAGTTGCAAAACACGCCCGAAAGCAGCTACACCATCTTTTCAGGAGGTACAGCGGGTATCAACGTGGGTGCAGGCACTCCGGAATTTCAGGCAGCCCAGCACCTGCCCCTGCTTCAGCAGGTGTTCCCGGGTGCGCAGAGCGCGTACAACGGCCGGGTGGCGCGTTTCCACTGGCCTACCAGCCCCTATGCCAAATGCAGCTATGCCTGCTATAAGGTCGGGCAATGGAAGGCGATTGCCGGCTGGGAGTTTGAACCCGTAGACCGTCTTTTCTTCGCTGGCGAACACTGCAGCGAAGAATTCCAGGGCTACATGAACGGCGCTGCTGAAACGGGCCGGCGGGTGGCGGAGCAAATCCTCGAGATGGTCTGAGGCGAAAATGTTGTGCATTCTACTGCCTTGAGGCATCTGTATGCGCCTGGCTTTCGGCCAGCGCGTATATTTGCTTTTTTAAAACAAAAACCCATTGCCGCTGACCATGTCGCGCCTTTTGCTTTTCTTGCTGCCGCTGTTGCTGACCTTTTGCAAATACGCCCAAAAGTCGAAACCAGCGCCCTCAACGTCCACCCAACCCAGCACCGAAATTATGGCCAAAACGAGCACGCCAACGCCGCCTCAACACGGCGATTACGCCGATGAGTGGGCCAAAATTGACAGTTTGGAAAAGAAAGGCCTGCCCAAAAGCGCCTTAGAGCGCACGGAGGCCCTTTACGCCCGCGCCAAAGCCGATCAGAACACGCCGCAAATCATCAAGGCCCTGCTCTACCGCGGTAAGTACGTTACCCAATTGGAAGAGGATGGTTTTGAGAAAGCCGTCGCCCTGTTTGAGCAGGAGGAGAAGATGGCCTCCGAGCCTGCGCGTTCTGTGTTACAAAGTCTGCTGGGCGAACTGTACAGCCTTTATCTGCAAAACCTGTCCTGGCGCACTAGCGAGCGCACACCGCTGGAAGAGGGCCAGCCGGGCGACCTGAAAACCTGGTCGGCCGAGCAAATCGAACTGCAGGCTCTGCGCTACTACCGCGCCTCGGTGGCCAACGTGGAAGTACTGCGCGCTACGCCCGCCGACCACCTGCAAGCCCTGTTGACCAAACCGCTCAACGACTCTGTGGACGGCACCCCGCTGCGCCCCACGCTGTTCGACCTGCTGGCCCACCGCGCCCTGAAGCACTTTGCCGATGAGCGCAGCTACCTTACCCGACCCGCCTACGAGTTCTACTTAGACCAGCCCGAGGCCTTCGCACCAGCGGCTGAGTTTGTCCGTTTCCACTTTTCCAGCCGCGACACCAACGCGGGCAACTGGTTGGCCATTCGCCTTTTTCAGCAGGTGCTGGCAGCGCATTTAGCCAGCGGAAACACAGCAGCGCTCATTGATGCCGACCTCCTGCGCCTGCAATTTGCCCGAAACAAATCTACCCTCAGCGACAAATGGGAGCGCTACGCCGAGGCGCTGCGCCTGCTGAGCCGCGAGCATTACAACCACCCCTCCGAGGCGGAAATTGCCTATCACCTGGGCGCAGCCTATCGGCAGCTGAGCGAACAGCCCGAAAATGCCCAGAGCGACCTGCTGCAGCAAGCCGTGGCCGAATGCGAAAGCGCTATGGCGCGGCACCCGAATACCTATGGCGCAGAATTGTGCCAGACGCTGGTTTATCAGATACGGCGCCCGGCGGTGCAAATTCAGGTGGAGCAAATCTATTTGCCCGACCGGCCCGCTCTCCTGTCGGTCTCGTTCAAAAACATAGCGCAGGCACATGTGCGCGTGGTAGCCCTGCCCCATGCCGACGCCGCAAAAAACGACCGGCTTCAGCTGGGCGACCTGCTCCAACTGCGTCCCTTAGAGCAGCGCGTGTGGAGCCTGAACGCTCCTGAAGACTTCCGCGAACACCGTACCGAGCTGCGCCTGCCTCCGCTGCCCGTGGGCTATTACGCCGTGTTGGTTGCGCCTACGGACAACTTCGAAGGGCGTGACCAACCGGTCAGCTACGCCTTCTTCACCTGCTCTAACCTCGCCGGCGTTACCTACGACTTCAACGGCGCCACCCACGTTGCCGTCGTGCACCGCGAAACGGGAGCGCCCTTATCCGGCGTACTGGGCGAGTATTTTGAGCAAAAATGGGACTCACACATGCGCGACTACCGCGACGAGCGTATCGGCTTCGCCACCACCGGCAAAGACGGCTTGCTGCGCCCTCAGGTAGCCAGCAACCGTTCGTTCTCGGTACGCCTCAGCCAGGGCAAAGACACCCTCTGGCTCGACCGCATGTTCTATCGCTACTCGCGCGAACGCAACCGCACCCAGCAAGAGGTGGTCTTCTTCACCGACCGCAGCCTGTACCGCCCCGGCCAGACGGTCTATTTTAAGGGCATCCTGCTGGAGCGCGACACTAAGGGTATGCCGCGCATCCTGCCCGGCACTAAGGTGCAGGTAACGTTCTACGACGTCAACCTGCAGCCCAAAGGTCAGCTGGCCCTTACCACGAACGAATACGGCACGTTCAACGGCGCGTTCCAGGCCCCGGCCAGCGGTCTGACGGGCGCCATGAGCATCCGCGCCGAAGGCTATAGCGGCCAGGCATCGTTCTCGGTAGAAGAGTACAAGCGCCCCAAGTTTGAGGTAACGTTCCAGCCCATTGAGGGCAGCTACCGCGTTGGCGACGTCGTCAAGGTGCGCGGCGAGGCCAAAAACTACGCCGGCAGCAGTGTGGACGGCGCCCAGGTGCGCTATCGCGTTGTGCGCCAGGCACGCCTGCCCTGGTGGTGGCGCTGGCGTATCTGGCCTCCCTACGGTCAGGAGGAAGAGGTAGAAATTGCCAACGGAACCACCACCACCGCCGCCGACGGCTCGTTTGAAATTGAATTCACGGCCCTGCCCGACCGCAAACTGCCCGAAAAAGACCTGCCCACCTTCCAGTACACGGTGAAGGCCGATGTTACTGACATCACCGGCGAAACGCGCAGCAACGAAACCTACGTCTCGGCCGGCTATGTGGCCCTGAACGTGGACCTCGCCCTGCCGCAAGAGGTGGAACTGCAAGACCTGCGAAAAGTGGCCCTCAAGACCACCAACAACGCCGGCCAGCCGCAAACAGCCGAAGGCACAGTCGAAATCACGCGCCTGGTGCCACCCACCACGCGCTTCATCGAGCGCTATTGGCCCGCGCCCGACGTGCTGACGCTGAACGAGCCGGATTTCCGGCGCGAATTCCCCCTGTACGCCTGGAACGGCGAAGACAACCCGGAGAAGTGGGGCCGCCAGGACTTTACCCGCACCGTCTCGTTCCGCAGCAGCGGCAGCGCCGACCTCGACCTGCACGGCGGCCAGATGACAGCGGGCCACTACGAAGTGGTGCTGAAAACGCGCGATGCCTTTGGCAAACCCATCGAAATCAAACAAATCGTGCGCGTGTGGGACGCCAAAACACCTGCTACCCGCTTCGACAAACCCACCGGCGCCTTAGAAAAGACCACCTGCGAACCCGGCGAAACGGCGCGCCTGTGGTTGGGCGGCGGTCAAGGGCTGCACTTCCTGCTCCTCACCGGCCGCGAGGGCAAAACCCGGGAGCCGCGCTGGCTGCTCCTCAGCGGAGCCCAAAGCACCGACATCGCCGTGCAAGAAGCCGACCGCGGCGGCATCGGGCTGAACGCCTTCACCGTGCAACACAACCGCTTCTACCAGACAGGCCCGCATAACCTCAGCGTGCCCTGGAGCAACAAAGACCTGACCATCACCTTCGAAACCTTCCGCGACCGCCTCGCCCCTGGCGACCGCGAAACCTGGCGACTGCGCATCAGCGGGCCCAAAAAGGAAAAAGTCGCCGCCGAACTCGTGGCCGCCATGTACGACGCCTCGCTCGACCAGTTTCTGCCGCACGGATGGAGCAAAATAGGCTTCCCCAGCCATTACTACGCTATGAGTCTGTCCGCCAACGGCTTCGGCCCACAGGGCGGCAACGTGCGCTTTGCGCGCAGCGAGACCCCCACCCTGCGGCAGCGCAAATACGCTGAAATCAACTGGTTTGACTTCCCGCGCTATGCCGGCTGGTACCCGTATGCTACCAGCATGTATAGGAGGAGTAATATAATAGGAGAAGTACCTTCGATACTACGACAAAAGATGCAAATGGCAGACGGCGCCCTGGAAGAAACCTTGATGCTGGAATCTCCGGCTTTTGAGGCTGAAACTGCCGCCCAGCCCGCGCCACCTGCTGGTGGGCAAAAGCCCGCCGAGCCGGTGCCGGCGCCCATTCGGCGCAACCTGAATGAGACGGTGTTCTTCCTGCCCGAGTTGCGCACCGATGCTCAGGGCAATGTGGTGCTCCAGTTCACCATGAACGAAGCCCTCACGCGCTGGAAACTGCTGCTGTTTGCCCACACGAAGGAACTGCAGCAGGCCACAGAGGAGCGGACGGTCGTTACCCAAAAAGAACTCATGGTTATGCCCAATCCGCCGCGCTTTTTGCGCGAGGGCGATGTCCTGGAGTTCACCGCCAAGGTGAGCAACCTGTCGGAGGCGCCCATTTCGGGCACGGCCACGCTCAGCCTGTTCGATGCCATTACGATGCAGCCGGTAGAAACGGCCTTTGGCCTCAGCCCACGCGATATGGTCGTTGCTTTCACTGCCGCCCCTGGCCAATCGGCACCCGTTTCCTGGCGCCTGAAGGTGCCTGCGGGCCAGGTGAGCGCCCTGACGTGGCAGGTTTTTGCCGAAGGCAAACAACACCGCGACGGCGAAGAGAACACGCTGCCGGTCGTAACAAATCGCATGCTCGTAACCGAGACGCTGCCTCTGACGGTGCGCGGCGGCCAGCAAAAGACCTTCACATTTGAGAGCCTGAAAAACAGCACCTCGAACACTTTGCGCTCGCATCGCTACACGGTGGAGTTCACCAGTAACCCGGTGTGGTACGCCGTACAGGCGTTGCCGTATTTGATGGAATTCCCGCACGAATGCACTGAGCAGATTTTCAGCCGCTTCTACGCCAATACCTTAGCTGCGCATGTAACCCAAAAGCTGCCCAACCTGCGCCGCGTGTATGACCGTTGGAAAGCCGCCGGCAGCCCGGCTATGCAGTCAAATTTGACCAAAAACCAGGAACTCAAGACAGCCTTGCTCGAGGAGACACCCTGGGTGCTGGAGGCCCTGAGCGAAGAGCAGCAGAAGCAAAACATCGCCCTGCTGTTCGACCTCAACCGCATGGCCGACGAACGCGCGCGCGCCCTCAGCACGCTGGCCGAACGCCAGGCGCCCAGCGGCGGCTGGAGCTGGTTCCCCGGCGGGCGCGAAAGCTGGTACATCACCCAGCACATTGTCGCAGGCCTGGGCCATCTGCAACATCTCGGCGTGCTCAACGCCCAACAGGACGATGACGTCAGCCACATGCTCGACCAGGCGCTGGGCTTCT
>CAZYEV010000020.1:0-26765 GCA_964646615.1 uncultured Saprospiraceae bacterium | reverse complement strand
GACGCGACACCCACGACCACCGACGCACCAGCAGACGATGCACCACGGACAGGACACCGACACGCCACAGCCACGACAACACTGGACACAACTACCCGCCACCGCCATTCGCCGCAGGCCAGGCAGGGCACCCACGGCAGGCAGGCGACAGGCGGAGGAGTCACAGAGTCCATGACGACCACTTCATGAGACATACAGAACCCAAGAGGCTGACAATGAGAGCGTTGTTCATTGACCTGTTTTATGCTTTGCCCTTGAGCGCCGCAGTGCTATGCGTGGATGATTTTCGCCCTGCACTGGATGCCGCCCGCGAGGATGGAGTGCCGTCTGGCGGAGTGGATTTTTTTCGCCGAATAGCAAAAAAAGTGTGCCTGAGGTCTTGCATTTTTGGCTGTGCTGCTGCACTTTTGCGATTGGATAAATGTTTTGGCGTTTTGAGAAATGCTCCCGAGGGTATCGAAAGCAGAAGAAGAGCAAATACTCTAATATCTGTTAAACAAAAATAAAAAAAATGACTATTTTTAAAATATTTTTATTTTCGATAGCTCTGCTTTTGAGTCTTATACTTTTGATAAAGAAATATCGTCAGGAGAGAGAAAAAATTACGTTTCCTCATTTTCTTCTTCTTGTACTGTTTCTACTGCTTTTAGTGAGGAACATTTTAAGGCTTTGCAATTAGGCTCTCCTCAAAAGGGATAAAGGGCGACAAATCTTCAACACAGCCAGGGAAGATGCTTTCTCCTCCCGGTCCCTTGAGTATTCTGTGTTCAACATCCCAGGGGTGACAGCTGGATGGCTATTCTTGGCTCCTGGTAAACTACATTTGCTCATGTTTGATGCTCAAGGCCTTCTTTCCTCCAGTTCGGCCTGACGGTGGCCTTTAGGCCTGAGGGCGTCAGAGGGTCTACTTCGCGTGCCGCCATCGGAGGGACACCGGTGCCGTTCTGAGGCGCCCGTGTGCAACTGTGAGGGGACAGGTTCGACCCGAGGCGCCGGGGTTGCCTCCACAGGCACCTCTTCTGGGATATTGAGAAACGTATGGGCGTGGTTATCGTTGTTTGCAATACTCGCTGCGGGTATGCACCCGGGCATTTGCACTACCTTTGCCTCTCTACTGCTCTGTGCTTATGCAAATACGGCTACTTTATCCGCTGCTGTTTTTACTTTCTCATGCTCATCTTTCAGCCCAATGCCCTATTGCGGTGGATGCCGGCGAAGACGTGTGGCTTTGTCAGGTTCCGGGTTCGGCTCAATTGAATGGCGCCATTTACGGCCCGTATCTGAGTTTTTCGTGGTCGCCTACGACGGGCATGCAGGGATCGAATACGCTCAATCCTACGGTAACGGTGAATGGCCCGGCTACCTATGTGCTCACCGGGCGAGCGGTGGACTTGAGCAACAACCTGATTGTTAACGGCGACTTCGAGAGTGGTAATTTTGCATTTACCAGCGATTACAACTACAGTCCTACCAATTTGGTGCCCGAAGGCACATACGCTGTGCTGCCCAACCCTCAGACGGCGCATCCGGGCTTTGCGCCCTGCGGCGACCACACGTCCGGCGGGGGCAACATGATGGCCGTCAACGGCGCAGGTACACCCAACCAGAATGTGTGGTGCCAGACCGTAACCGTACAGCCCAATACCCAGTACATCTTTTCGGCCTGGGTAACGTCGCTGCATTCCTCTTCACCAGCGCGGCTACAATTTTCCATCAACGGCAATACGATTGGGCCCATTTTCGTGGCTCCCTCGACGACCTGCACGTGGCTCAATTTTTACACCACCTGGAACAGCGGAGCCAACACCTCAGCCACTATTTGCATCGTCAACCAGAACACCGTGTTGGGGGGTAACGACTTTGCCCTCGACGACATCGTGTTTTCGCCTGTATGCACCGTAACAGACACTGTTCGGGTACACGTTGTACAAATACAGGCGGTGGCGGCACCGGCCATTTCGGTCATTCCGTGCGAAGGCAGCTTGATTACGCTCAACGGCACGGGCTCTTCCACTGGCCCTAACATCACCTACCGCTGGGAAACGGCTAACGGCAACATTGTTTCGGGCGAAACGACGCTCCAGCCGGTCGTCAATGCGGCTGGCTCATACACGTTAGTGGTAACGTTCAACAACGGTTTTGTCGAGTGCACGCGCACGGCAACGGCCAACGTCATCCCGACGAACAACCCGCTGACGGCCTGGATAACACCCCCTCAGCCGTTGGGTTGCGGGAACAATTCAGTGCAGCTGCGCGGCTTCACCAACCAGCCGGCATTTGCCCAATATCAGTGGTCGGCCGGCCCAGGCGGGCATTTCACTACCAAACCCGACAGTGCAACGGTCTGGGTCAATCAGCCCGGTGTTTACACACTGACCGTTACGAATACGATGACGGGCTGCACCGCCACTGCCACGGTAACGGTCATTGCTGCCACCGAACCGCCCGCAGTCGAAGCGAATGCGAGCATTTCGGCGTTTTACTGCACGTCCGATACTTTTCAGCTGAGTGGCAGTGGCTCTTCGAGCGGGCCGAATTTTACCTATACCTGGACGGCGCTGCAGGGCGGGCGCATCGTCTCGGGGGCTGACTCCATGCAAGCGCGCGCCAATGCGCCGGGGATGTACATCCTGCAGGTAACCAACACCACCAACGGTTGCTCTATGCGCGACACGGTGGTGGTCGCCGACCGGCGCGCGCTGCCGGTGTTCGCCATAGACACGCCTGCGGTGTTTACCTGCGCGACCGACACCATCCGACTGCGTGGGCGCGTGGACAGCGGTACCGTGCGCGTCGTGTGGCGGGTGCTCAATGGGCCGCCCTTAGCCGGCGACACGACAGTGCTGGAAATCAGCGCCTTAGGACCGGGCGTTTATACCCTGACAGCCATAGACACAGTCAACTTCTGCGTCGCCACAGACACGGTGGCCGTTCTGGCCGATACGCTGGCGCCTGTGGCACACATCGGACCTCCTGATTTGCTCACTTGCGTTCAGCCTGAGGTCGTTCTTTCGGGCATCGGTTCCTCCGAAGGGCCGGGCTTTGCCTATCGCTGGACGGCCAGCCCGGGCGGCAATTTCACCGGCGCCGACACGCTGCTGCAGGTGCGGGTGAACGCGCCGGGCATGTATTTTTTGCAGGTAACTAACCTCCAGAACGGCTGTACGGCCACGGCATCGGCCGAGGTACAAGCCGACGACGATGTCATTGTGGCTGTGGCCAATGCACCGGAAATACTTACCTGTGTGCGGACGCAAGTAACGCTCAACGCCAACGGCTCGACATCGCTACCTGGCCTGCAATACGCCTGGACAACAGCAGACGGCCTTTTGCTCAGTGGCGCAAACACGCCTGCGCCCACGGTCGGCGCGCCAGGAACCTACGTTCTGCTCATCACCAACCCGGCCAACGGCTGTACAGCTTCCGACCAGGTACAGGTGCAGCAAGATATTCAGGTGCCACCCATTAGCATTGCTCCTCCGGATACCCTGACTTGCCAGACGACTGAGGTGGTGCTCTTTGGGCAAAATGCGGCTTCTGGCACCTTCCAATACCAGTGGAGTACCTCGAATGGTGGTCGTATTGTGCAAGGCGAGCAAACGCTAACACCCTTAGCCGACGCTGCCGGCACATACACACTTACGGCATTAAATGTCGAAAACGGCTGCACTGCAGTAGCCTCTACGACCGTGCTGATAGATACGCTCGCGCCTTTAGCGCACATTGCTGCGGCGCTGCCCATTACCTGTGCGATGCCCGAACGCACCTTAGACGCCAGCGGCTCTTCCGCTGGCTCTGTCTTTTCCCATGCCTGGGCAGCAAGCCAGGGCGGCCGTTTCATCGGCAATACCAACACTCTTACGCCCAGAGTGGATGCTGCCGGAATGTACACGCTGACGGTGCTCAACACGCAAAACGGCTGCACCCAGAGCGCTACTGTTGCCGTCGCTGTAGACACCCTGCACCCGCCTGCCGATGCCGGCCCAGACGGCGTGCTCACCTGTGCAGTTCCTGTTTTTAGCCTTTCGGCGAATGCCGGCCAGACAGGCCCTTACCAGTACCAATGGCAAACAGCCGACGGCGCTTTTGGCGGAAGTCCAAACGCCGCAATGGTAGAAGCCCTTCAGGCGGGTACATACATTTTGCAGGTAACGAACCCGCAAAACGGCTGCATTTCAACCGACACCGTGCGCATTGCTGCCAACCAGCAGATACCGCAGCCGACCTTTTTTATCAGCAACCCGCTGATTACCTGCCTCCACAAACAGGTGGTGCTGGAAGTAACCAACCCGGCGCCCACCTGGCAAATGGTGTGGACAACTGTCGGCGGCAATTTCACCACGCGCCCCGATAGCGAGGCCGTGTGGGTCAACGGCGCGGGTGAGTACCGACTGCTCGTTACCAACACTGCCAACGGCTGTACAGCAGAGCACACCTTCAACATCGGGGTAGATACGGTAAAACCACAGGTAAGCATCTTGCCGCATGGCATCCTCACCTGTGCGGTGTCGGAAATTGTTTTGCCGGGCACGGTGCAGCCCGACACGGGTTTTACGTTCTTATGGTGGCGCCCGGATGTCGGCCTCCTTTCGGGCTGGACAACGCTACAACCCACAGCTACCGAGCCGGGCGAATACTGGCTCCAGGTGCGGCTGACGCGCAATAACTGCACAGCTGCCACCAGTACCCTCTTAGAGGTTAACCGGCTAAATCCCTTTGTCGCGGCTGGGCCTGACACGACGCTCAGCTGCCTTTTTCCGCAAATTACGCTGCAGGGCACCGCTTTTAGCTCCCTGCCACCAATAGTGCTCTGGACGGCCTCTGCGGGCGGGAACATCGTTTCGGGTGCCAACACTTTGCAGCCGGTAGTGAATGCGCCGGGCATTTACACGCTCACGGCCACCGACCCGCAAAATGGCTGCTCCAGCAGCAGTCAGGTCAGGGTGCTGGCTGACCAGAACGCACCCACGGCCGCCATTTCGCAACCCGATACGCTCACGTGTACGCGCACGCAGGTGGTCTTGCAAGGCAACGGTAGCCCAAGCGGTGTGGTCAGCGCTTCCTGGGCAGCCCTTGCTGGGGGAAACATTGTGTCGGGCGCCAGCAGCTTTTCGCCGGTAATCAACGCTCCCGGCCGATATCTTCTGACAGTAACGAACCCGCAAAACGGCTGCACGACTACGGCAGAACGCACGGTAGTACAGGATACGCTGGCGCCTGCATTAAGTATACCATCGCCGCCTGTGTTGACGTGTGCCGCACCCACTGCCGCTGTCAGGGCTTTGCCCGATACTATAGCTTATACCTACTATTGGCAAACAGCAAACGGCAACATTGTTTCGGGCCAACAGAGCGCCCAGGCAGTAGTGAACCTGCCGGGTACGTACACCGTTGTGGCCACCGACCAGCGCACAGGCTGCACAAATGCACGCACTGCAAACGTGCAGGCTGACCAACAATCGCCGCAAATCAGCATCGCTGCGCCGCCCGTGCTGACGTGCAGTGCGCCTCAGGTACCTCTTTCGGCAACGGTAACCAACGCGCCCGTAGGCGCCATCGGCGCGCAATGGACAACCGCTGACGGGCAGATTGTATCCGGCGCCCAAAGCCTGGCTCCTGTAGTGGCCGCTCCGGGTACCTATTTGCTGACTGTGCAAAACACCGCTAACGGCTGCACGACGAGCAGCACGACGCTGGTGGTGCAAAATATTACGCCCCCTACGGCGCATATCAGCCCGCCATCGCCCATCACGTGTGCGCAAAAGCAGGTTTCGCTGAATGCTTCTGCCTCTTCAGGGCAAGGAACGCTGTCGTTTGCCTGGGCAGGCGGTCTTATCCTGGGCGGCCATGGCACGCCGACGCCTCTGGCCGGCCAACCCGGCGCCTATTCGCTAACGCTGACAGATGCCGCCAACGGTTGCACGGTCATGGCGTCGGTCGTCTTACCTGCCGACACCGCCGCTCCTGTACCCCGTATCGCTCCTACCCTACCCCTGACCTGCGAACGCCTGACAGTAACGCTCGACGCCTCTACCTCTTCAGGCCAGACACCGCTGCTGGCGCAATGGACGACGGTCAACGGCGCCATTGCCTCTGGCGCCAACACGCTGACGCCCAACGTCAATGCACCCGGCCAATACACACTGCTGCTGACCAACGGGCCTAACGGCTGCACGGCAACAGCCATCGCAACCGTGCAGGAAGACCGCACACCGCCCAACGCCGACGCCGGCCCTGACCAAACGCTCTTCTGCCTGCAACCCGAAGCCGCACTGACTGGCCAGAGCAGCACAACCGGCCTGCTGGCCTTCCGCTGGACGGTCCTGCAGGGCGGCCCACTCACTGGCGACTCCACCACTGCCCAGACGACCACACGCGCGCCCGGAACATATCGGCTCACCGTCGTCCGACTCTCCAACGGCTGCACAGCCTCCGACGATGTGCGGGTGGCAGAAATCGCACCGCCGACCTTTGAGCCGCGCGTAGAGCAGCCCAATTGCCACCGCAACACCGGTAATGTCGCTTTTGTGGCCCTGGCGGGCGGCCAACCGCCGCTGCGCTATTCCATCAATGGCGGGCAGACCTACAACCTCTCGCCGCAATTCAGCGGCCTGGCACCAGGCGCCTACACGCTGGTGGTGAGCGATGCCCTGGGCTGTACGGCTTCTGCTATGATAGGTGTTGACCCACCATTTTTCCCAAAAATCTTCTTCTCCACTGTGGCACCTGTCGGCTTGGGCGACTCCATTCGCTTAGAGCCTATGCTCAACTTGCCGGCCAGCCAGGTGGCTGACTGGCAATGGACACCCGCCCAAGGTCTCTCGTGCGACGACTGCCCGACACCCTGGGCCAGCCCGCTGAACACGACGCGCTACCACCTGCGCATCCTCGACCTGAACGGATGCCCGGCCGAGGCGCACGTGCTCGTACCCATCAGCCGCCGCCGCCTGCTATATGCGCCCAACATCTTCTCGCCCAACGGCGACGGACAAAACGACCGCTTCACACTCTACGGCAACCGCGCCGTGCTCAACATCCGCTCGCTCCAGATATTCGACCGATGGGGCAACTTAGTGTTCTTGGGGCAAGACCTCAAGCCTAACGACGAGAGCACGGGCTGGGACGGCTCCTTCCGCGGCCAGGCAGTCATGCCCGGCGTGTACGTGTGGCAGGCCGTCGTGGCTTTCTTAGACGGGGCCGAAGAGGTTTTTGTTGGAGATGTTACGGTTACACGGTGATGTTTCCACCTGACGCATTTGCAAGCCTTTGTCCGTATGCTCATCAGCAGCGAGAATGCGGGCAGTTGGAATAGCAGCACGGGTTAAGGCTTTGGGGCACAAGGCGCGCTTCCTGGCAGGGGGCACCGGCCAAATAAGTTTGGCCGGTACGGGGCCGAACAAGTTCGGCGGTTACCAGGGCGGTGATGTTTCCACCTGACTCATTCGCAGGCCCTTGTACGTATTCTCATCAGCAGCGAGAATGCGGACAGTCGGAATAGCAGCGCGGGTTAAGGCTTTGGGGCACAAGGCGCGCTTCCTGGCAGGGGGCACCGGCCAAACTTGTTTGGCCGGTACGGGGCCGAACAAGTTCGGCGGTTACGGGGTATGTTTGCGGACATGGGACGCTATTTCAATACCACGGGTGTGTGCTATCCCGAAAAACACTACATGGTGGACCCACTCCGCGGGTTTTACGACGACATGCGGCGGCTGATTGACGCCGAGCAATACTTTCTCATTCATGCACCTCATCAGACGGGCAAGACGACGCTGCTGCATCAGCTGGCTATTCGGCTTAATCGCGAAGGCAAGTACAGTGCTTTAGTCTTTTCAGTAGAGAGCGCCGGCGTTCTAGGGTTTAGCGAAGAATTGGCTAACGAACGGATGCTGCAGGCCCTGTGGCGCATGTGCCCGATTTTCCTGCCCAAAGAAGAGTGGCCGCCCAAGCCACCGCAGAAGGGCATTACGCTGCTCGACTACCTGACCGACTGGGCACGCGCCCAGCGCAAGCCATTAGTCCTGCTGATTGACGAAGTGGACTCGCTGTGGGATGACGTGCTGGTCTCCTTCCTGCGCCAATTACGCGATGGATTTCAGACGCGGCCCGATAGTTTCCCGCAATCCATCGCCTTAGTGGGCTTGCGCGACATTCGGGAATACCGTATGAAAACCCGCGGCGATAATCCGTCGCTGGGCTCTGGTTCGCCGTTTAATGTGAAAGCTGAGTCATTCTTCTTGCCAACATTCAGCGAGACAGAGGTACGCAGCTTATTGAAACAACACACCGATGAGACCGGCCAGGTGTTTGAGGAAGAGGCCATCCAAAAAATCTATGAGTATGCCGGTGGTCAGCCCTGGCTAACCAATGCGCTGGCCAACGAGATTGTGGCGAAAATGCTAAAGAACGATTATTCCAGACCCATCACAGCAGATATGGTGGATGAGGCCAAAGAACGCATCATTGAGCAACGCCAAACGCATTTGGACAGCCTTCTGGACAAAATCAACGAGCCGCGCGTGCGGCCCATCGTCCTGGCCATTATTAGCGGCGAAATCATTCATTTCAATGGCTTCGACGATGCCCTGCGGTATTGCCGCGATTTGGGCATCATCACTCAAGACTCGCCGGTTCGGTTTGCTAACCCGATTTACCGCGAGATCATCACGCGCACACTGAACAGCAGCATGCAGGAAGGCATCAGCGCAGACATTGCCCAGCCGTCGTGGTACGTCGAACCGGATGGCAGGCTAAACATGGACAAATTGCTCGACTCCTTCGTGGACTTCTACCGTTGGCATTCGGAGTCGTGGCTGGAGCGCTTTGAGTACAAAGAGGCGGGCCATCAGTTGCTGCTGATGGCTTTCCTGCAGCGGATTGTAAACGGCGGTGGACGCATCGAGCGGGAGATGGCATTAGGCAATGGCCGGACGGATCTGGCGGTGTTCTGGAAGGATCAGGTAATACCGATAGAGATCAAAATCAATCGCAACGCGCGCTCGTTGCCGGAGGGCCTGCGCCAGCTGTCGCGTTACATGGACCGGCTGGGGCAAAAGCGCGGTTATTTGGTGCTGTTTGAAAACAAGTCGCCGGAGGAATTGCCCTGGGAAGAGCGCATTCACCGCGAAGTGCACCAGATAGAGGACAGGGAAGTGATTGTGTTGGGAATGTAAAGACTGCCTGAAAAGGGCCGAAATGGCCGGGCATCGAACGGGTCAAGAGGTCTTCATACGCGATTTTGGTTTGTCGTTGCCAAACATCGGAGCGGTGTACTGCTCATAAAGAGCGAAAAGATACTCTATCCGACTTCGTTCGTTCGGAAACGGCTGCGGGCGATAGCACAGGTCCACGGCTTTGTCCAAAGCCGCGTGAGCCCTGGCCAGATCGGCTGGCATGGTTATAGGGTCATACAGGTCGGCGAGGCTGCTGTTGGGATATTTGACTCGAACATCCAGGACAGCCTGAGCAGCCGTTTCTACTTTCTGCCGCTGAGCCTCAGTAGGCGCTGGCGGGAAGGGAAAGTTGTTGTAAACGATGTCTTTGGAGTAGCGGTAATCGCTTTTCAGGCGGCCGGCAACCTGTCGAACCCAGGCCATGTGCATGGCAGAGGTCAGGATGCCGAAGAGGTAGAGCGATGCATTGGGAATGATATGAACAGCATCGCTACACAGAGTAGATGGCTCGACATATCCAATAGGAATTACTCGACGTCTTTCGGAAGAAACGCGAGGAATGATCAGGTAGTCGGATGTCGGCATATTTTCCACCTGAAACCGTGTTGGCATCTCAGCCAATTTTTGAGTGGCAGATCGTTTGCTCCGCTGCCTGAATTCTCGGACAGATTGCACGCGCTTCATCACTTCAGGCATGCTTCGCAGCACTTCGGGCGGGCATTCGCCCAACCAGAGGCACCAGCGTTCCCGGCCGTTGATAAACTCATCGGCACCAAGCCAGCGGCGGAAGTAAGGTTCCGCTTGTGGCTCTTTTCTCAAGAAAGCAACCTTTTCTTCTGTCGTAAATAGATACTGCCCATCGTCTATGGGCTGATTGCCGATGCCAATTTCAGGCACATCGCACAGCGGTTTTTGCCGCCGCGTCAGAACCACGTTGCCGGCATCTACCAGGTAGGGATTGATGTTTTGGACCTTCACCTCCTGCGGGTCGCCGTTAAGGTTCTCGTATTCGTAGAGGCGTTTGTTGGGAACATCAAAGTGAGCAAACCCGATGATAACGCAAAAGACTGCGGCGTTTCCTCTGGCTTCATTCGACCACCGGAAAGTGCGGTGGGCAAAGTGAATTTTAACGTGGTAATAATGCAGCAGCACGTTCCAAAGCGCACCCACCTGCTCACCCTGGGTGATGCTGTTGGTGCTGACGAAAGCCACTTTGGTTCGGGTGTTCTGAATATACCGGGCTGCTTTCAGGTACCAGCCGCAGACGTAGTCCAGCAGGCCAAGACCTTCAAGTTTTGGCGCAATGTAAAGCAGGTCTGCCCGCTGTATCTCGCTCATCATTCGGGCGCCTACGAAGGGCGGGTTACCCATGATGTAATCGAAGAAGGCGCCATCATTAGCCGCTGCCGGAGCGACCGGCGCATTTTCGGTGGAAAATACAGCCACGTTTTTGGTGAAAACATTGACCGTCTGGTAATGCGCAGCGGGTTCTTCCACTTCAATAATGTTGACGTTTTCGGCATAGATGTCCTGAACGGGTGCCTCAAATACTTCGTACCAATCCAAACGCAAGGCATTTCCGTGGACGATTCGAGCCGACTTTTCCAGGGGCAAACGGACGAAATACTGCCCAAACTCCTGGGATACTTTCATGTTCATCTGGTGGTCTATGAGCCACATGGCCACTTCGGCGACACGCACGGCGAATTCGTCAATTTCGATGCCCGCGAATTGATCTACGTTCACGCGGACGAGTTCGCGGATGTCCAGCACGCCCTGGCCGTTTGGGTAGAGTTCGCGCAGGATGCGGATTTCCAGCTGGCGCAGTTCGCGATAGGCGATGATGAGGAAATTACCGCAGCCACAGGCGGGGTCGAGGAAGCGGAGGCTGGCGATTTTTCGGTGCAGGTCGAGCAGGCGGTTTCGGTTGCCTCTGGCTTTTTCAAACTCGGCGTAGAGGTCGTCCAGGAACAGCGGTCGAATGACCTTGAGGATATTGCGCTCCGAGGTATAGTGCGCTCCGAGGTTTCGCCGTTCTTTGGGGTCCATAACGGCCTGAAACATAGAGCCGAAAATGGCGGGTGAGATGCTGCCCCAGTCGAGGCTGCAGGCTTCGAGGAGCATGTCGCGCATTTTTCGGTCGAAGGCGGCCGGCCTCAGGATTTCCTCGAAGAGCTTGCCGTTGACGTAGGGAAAAGCGGCCAGATTTTCGTCGAGGGTTTTCAGGCGCTTTTCGGGCGGGGTGTTCAGAGTGTCGAAGATGAGGGCCAGGTGAGCGGCCAGGTCGCTGCCGTCGGGTTGGGTGCGCAGGTCGAGGTATTGTTGAAAAGCGCCTTTTTCAAAAATGCCGGCATCGTCGGCAAAGAGGCAGAACAGCAGCCGTACCAGATAGCGCTCCAGGGCGTGGCCGGTGTAGCCAATGTCTTTCAGTCGGTCGTGCAGGCGGCCCATCAGTTCGGCCGCTTTCAGGTTGACGGGGTCTTCCTCCTGATACGTGCGCTGTTCGTAGCCGGCGATAAAGCCAAACAGATGTACGCGATTGGGCAGATCGCTCAACGCAAACTCATGCTGCTCGTCTGTGTCGAGGTCGTACAGTCGAAAGCGCTGAAAATCAGACACGAGAATGTACCGGAGCAGCTCGTGCTCTTTCAATCCTGGGAAGTACTCCTTTGCCTGCTGAACAGCCCGGTCGAGGTCTTTGCCCCGTGACTTGTGTTCGACCAGGATGACGCCTTTCCAGAGCAAGTCAATGTAGCCTTTTTGGGCGTCAGCCTTCCTGACCGGTGTTTCAAACGTAGCTACCCGCCGTCGAGAAATGCCAAACACATGAAAAAAGCCGTCCCAAAAGGATTTGGCCTCAGCCTCCTCCCGCGTTTCGCTTTCCCATTCTTTGGCAAAGGCCTGGGCGCGGGCTTTGATTTCGTTCCAACTCAGCGGCATGAGCGGGTCTTTTTTGATGTTGCGATAGGCAGCAAATGTACCTGAAATTTCAGCGATTGCTCCGCAGAAATGGGAAACTCGCACATGAATGTGCTATCGCCTCGCAAATAAGCCCCAACGCCATTTTCGCGCCTACCTTTGCCTCATCCTTTGACTTTCCTAAACCCACGCACGCATGAACCGGCGCCGCTCCTTTTTCTGGCTTTTCCTGTTGCTCCTCTTTTCGTGTCGCTCGGCCCAGACGGGCAGCGGTAAAGACGATGGCATCATTGAAATTGTCTTCCTGCACCTCAACGACGTGTATGAGATTTCACCGCTCTCCGACGGCTCCGGCGGTCTGGCGCGGGTGGCAGCGCTGCGGCAAAGCCTGAAGGCGAAAAATCCGAACACCTACACCATTCTGGCGGGCGATTTCATCAGCCCCTCCGTCATTGCCACGCTGCGCCACGAGGGCAAGCGCGTTCGTGGGCGGCACATCGTAGATGTATTCAACACGCTGGGCATGGACGCTGTAACCTTTGGCAATCACGAGTTTGATTACGACTACGACGACCTGCAGGCGCGCCTCAACGAGTCCAACTTCCTATGGCTGGGCACAAACCTGCGGTTAGCGCAGGGCGACTCGGTGGTCGGGCCGTTTTTCAAACAACGCTCAAACGGGAAGCGCGAAGATTGCCCGGATTACCACGTCGCCGAATTCACCGATGCCGACGGCACGCGCGTGCGCGTAGGGCTGTGGAGCGCGACGGTAACGGTGAACCTAAAGCCTTACGTGCGCTACGAAAACCCGCTCGACGCCGCCGAACGCATGTCTAAGGTCTTGCGCGGCAAATGCGACGTTCAGGTGGGTCTGACGCACTTAGACATCGAAGACGACCTGAAGCTGGCTGCCCGCCTGCCCGAAGTACCGCTCATCATGGGCGGCCACGACCACGACAACATGCTGCACCGTGTGGGCCGCACCACTGTGGCCAAAGCCGATGCCAACGCCCGCACCGTCTATGTGCACTATCTGCGCTACGACAAACGCCGCGGCAAGGCTCAGGTGCGCTCCGAATTGCGCCGCATGGACGAACGCATCCCGCCCGAACCCAATACGGCTGCCGTGGTGGCCAAATGGGAAAAAATCAAAGAGGAAGCACTCCAAAACGCCGGCTTCGACGCGAAAGCGCAGGTAACGATGCTGAAAGCACCGCTGGACTGCCGCGAGGCGTTTATCCGCCACCAGCAGGCGCCTGTGGGGCAAATTATCCTGAGTGCCATGCAGGCTGCTGCGCGCGAAAAACCCGATTGCGCCCTGCTTAATAGCGGCTCCATCCGCGTGGACGATGTGCTGAGTGGCCTCATCACCGAGCTCGACGTCGTGCGCATGCTGCCCTTCGGCGGCGGCATCAGCGAGGTGGAAATGCGCGGCGCCCTGCTGCAACGCACCCTCGACGCCAGCCTGCGCAACAAAGGCAAGGGCGGCTACCTGCAATTGGCCCACATCGCTCGCGACGAAACTTCCAACCGATGGCTCGTGCGCGGCCAGCCACTCGACCCCGCGCGCACCTACCGCGTCGTGCTGCCCGACTTCCTGCTGACCGGCCAGGAAACCAACATGGACTTCCTGAAAGCCGACGGAAACCCAGACATCCTGCGCGTGTACAAACCCAACCCAAACGACAAAACCGATGCGCGCAACGATATTCGCCATGCCCTGATCCGCTATTGGCGAGAGCAGTAAGGCAAATTACCAAAAATATGGCTTATTTTTGCCAAAAGGAAGGGAAATTTGTTTCTTTATGGTTCAAAACGGCTTATCACCAAATTACGGGAGAATATGACCTCAACCCGCCCAAACATTCGCAAACACCTGCTGTGGGAATACGATTGGGAGACCTTCGATTTCTCCCGAATGGCTACAGTCGTCATCGAGCGGGTTATCGAACGCGGACGTCCGGAAGAATGGCAGGAAATCGTGGACTTTTACGGCGCGGATAAAGTGCTGGAGACGACTGAACACAGCCCCAGGCTCGATGCTAAACACAAGCACTTTACGCGCGTCTATTTGAAATCGGGCTTCATCCATGTTACACAAAAACCCGACAGTCATACTCCCTGAAACCTTGCAATTGCTGGAGCAGATCCAGCAGGATGAGGTCTTTCGTGATTTTTTCTTAATGGGCGGTACGGCACTGGCGCTTCACATAGGCCATTGGCTTTCTGTTGGCCTGGATTTTTTTACCCTGGCGCCTTTTGATAATGCCTTTTTGGAGGCGCACCTTCATTAGCAATATGGTTTTTCCACAGACTACGCGGCAGCCAATACGCTCAGAGGAACTGCCCTGAGGGTGAAGGTAGATTTTCTTACTCATGCCTATCCTTTAGTAAAGCCTCTCTGTAACGAAGACGGCCTGCGATTGGCATCCTTAGAAGATATTGGTACCATGAAGATCAATGCTATTGCACAAGGTGGTAACCGTCAAAAATAATTCTACGATATCTATTTTTTATTAGAATATCGTTCGCTGTGGACGCTGCTCGATGCGTATCAAAGTAAATATCCGAATTCCAATCCCATCATTCCACTTAAAGGGCTTACCTGGTTTGAAGACATAGACTTTGAATTGGAGAGGCCCCTCCTTGCCCATGCCATAGATTTTGAGGCGGTGAAAACCAGGCTTATCGAGGCCACCAATCAGCCAGATAGGATTTTTAGTGGCGAAATGAACTAATAATTTAATTGATGTTACGCATGGCTTAGATGAAGTGCCCGTCCCTCGTCTGCGCCCAATCCTTCCTATAAAACTTTAACAGACGCTTCCTTCCTGCGACAATCTCCGACATTTATAGGTTACCCATCCTGGATGTTCCGTTGACAGGTGTACGCTTCCTTCCGACCCGAGACATTGAAGCGCATTCACTTTGAGACAGCTGCAAATGCGCTTGCCTCGGCTCATGTTCAGCGTTTCGCCTCATAGCCCCGCTGCATTTGCTACCTTTGCGGCCGAAATGGCGGCTTTATTGCGAAAAATCTGGGCGGCTTACGCCGTTGTGCTGTTCCTGGCGCTCATGCTGGTACTGGGGGTGCCGGTGTTGCTGTTGAATATGGCCCTGACACCTGGCGAGCGTGCCCTGCGCCGTAACGTGCGGTTTTTGCACCACGTTTACACGCCTATTTATCTGGCGCTCATTGGCATACGCCTGCAGGTGGAAGGGCAAGAGCACCTGTCGGCCGGGCGCTCGTACGTCATTGTAAGTAACCACGTTTCGGCGCTGGATTTCATCGTCAACGCGCGTGCCTACCCGGGGGTCTTCCAGTTTCTGGCCAAACAGGAGTTGCACCGCGTGCCGGTATTTGGTTGGGTGGTCAAGAAGATGTGCCTTTCGGTGGATAGAAGCAATCCGGCCAGCCGGGCGCGTAGTGTGGCGCTGTTGCAGGAGCGCCTGGCACAGGGCTGGAGCATCTTTGTGTATCCGGAAGGGCGCCGCAACCGCACCACCGAGCCACTGGGGCCGTTTTACGACGGCGCTTTTCGGGTGGCCATTCAAACCCAGGCGCCTATTGTTGTGCAAACGCTGACCAACATGCGTGAGATTTGCGGAAAGGCCGATGGTCTTGACTTGCGCCCGGGTACCGTCCGCATCGTCTGGAGCAAACCCATCGAAACGGCTGGCATGACTTTAGACGACCTCCCTCGCCTGCGCGAACACGTGCGGCAAACGATGCTGGCCCATCTGAACGCCTCGCCATCGCCCTACCCTCTCGCCTCAACGAGCTGACTCTTTCACATATCCTTACACCCTATCCCATTCTTCACTTTTCACTTTCCATTTTTCCCGTCGTGAAATACAAAAACAACATCCTGGAGACCATCGGCAATACGCCTTTAGTCAAACTCAATCGGGTCGTAGCAGACATACCCGCCTTAGTGCTGGGCAAGGTGGAAACCTTCAACCCGGGCCACTCCATCAAAGACCGCATGGCCCTCAAGATGATTGACGACGCTGAGGCCCAGGGGCTGCTCAAGCCAGGCGGCACCATCATCGAATGCACCAGCGGCAACACGGGCATGGGGCTGGCGCTGGTGGCCTGTGTGCGCGGCTACCGGGCCATTTTCACCACCACCGACAAGCAGAGTAAGGAGAAAATAGACATCCTCAAAGCCATGGGCGCCGAGGTTATTGTGTGCCCTACCAATGTGGAACCGGACGACCCGCGTTCGTATTACTCGGTGGCGCGCCGGCTGAGCCAGGAAATTCCGAACTCCTTCTGGTGCAACCAGTACGACAATCTCTCGAACCGGCAGGCGCACTACGAAACCACCGGGCCGGAAATCTGGGACCAGACCGACGGCAAGGTTACGCACATTGTCGTGGGCGTAGGCACGGGCGGCACAGTGTCGGGGGTGGCGCGTTACCTCAAGGAGCGCAACCCCAAGGTGCAGATCTGGGGCGCCGATACCTATGGCTCGGTGTTTAAAAAGTATCACGAAACGGGCATCTTCGACCCCAAAGAGATTTACCCGTACATTACCGAAGGCATTGGTGAGGACATCCTGCCGGCCAATGTGGATTTTTCCCTGATAGACCTCTTTGAGAAGGTAACCGATAAGGACGCCGCCATCTGGGCGCGGCGGCTGGCGCGCGAGGAGGGGCTGCTGCTGGGCTATTCGGCAGGCAGCGCCATCGGTGCCCTCTGGCAACTGCGCCACCGGCTGACCAAAGACGACGTCGTGGTCGTCATTTTCCACGACCACGGCAGCCGCTATGTGGGCAAAATCTACAACGACGAATGGATGCGCCAGCGCGGCTTCTTAGAAGATGAACTCAAAGTGGCCGACATCATTGCGCACAAAAAGGATCGCCACTTCTATGCAGTGCAGAAAACCGACACCCTTCAGGCGGCTTTTCAGCAGATGAAAACACACGACATCAGCCAGCTGCCCGTACTGGAAGGCGACGCCATTGTCGGCGTCATCACCGAGCGCCAGGTGTTGCGCTTGCTGCTGCAAAATCCGCTGGAGAACAGCCAGAAGCCCGTGTCGGAATTTATGG
Organism: uncultured Saprospiraceae bacterium; assembly: GCA_964646615.1. Classification (GTDB taxonomy): domain Bacteria; phylum Bacteroidota; class Bacteroidia; order Chitinophagales; family Saprospiraceae; genus M3007. The sequence goes on along the minus strand of CAZYEV010000020.1, from coordinate 9,615 downwards.
AGGAGCCGCTGCCGACGGTTGCCGACGATGTGCCCATCAGCCAGCTGAGCCGTTATTTCAACAAGACCGTGCCGGCCGTCGTGGCTCGAGACCGTTCTGGCGGCGTGCACGTGATTACGCCTTACGACCTGATACAGAGCCTGTAACGACACATGACCAACCTGGCCGTTTTCGCTTCCGGGACGGGGAGCAATGCCCGCCGCATCGCCGACTTCTTTGCCCACAGCGACTGCGCGCGCGTGCGGCTGTTGGTCTCCAACAAACCCGACGCACCGGTGCTGGCCATGGCGCGCGAACGCGGCATCCCTACGCAGGTGATAGACCGCGCGTATTTCTACGAAAGTGAGCAACTCCTGTCGGTGTTGGCAGAGCACAACATCGGCTTCATTGCGCTGGCAGGCTTTTTATGGCTCATTCCGCCTTATCTGGTGCGGGCGTATTGGCGGCGTATGGTCAACATCCATCCGGCCCTGCTGCCTGCCTACGGGGGGAAAGGCATGTACGGTATGCGCGTGCACGAGGCCGTCAAGGCCGCTGGCGAGCGCGAAACGGGCATCACCATTCACTACGTCAATGAACGCTACGACGAGGGCGATATCGTTTTTCAGGCTCGTTGCTCCATTGCTCCTGACGACACACCCGCCGATATTGCACGCCGTGTGCAGGCGCTGGAGCACGAGCACTTCCCGCGCGTCCTGGAGCACCTGATTTGTCCCACACCCGACGACAACACCACTGCATGACGCTTCGCGACGCCCTGCAACTCATCCGCTTCGAGCACTGGGTTAAGAACCTGTTTGTGTTTCTGCCCGCTTTCTTCGCCGCGCGACTGACGGAATGGGACGTCCTGCAGAATGCCCTGCTGGCCTTCGCGGCTTTTTCCGCCGTCTCCTCTGGCGTTTATGTCCTGAACGACTGGGTGGACGCCCCGCAAGACCGCAATCACCCGGACAAACAAAACCGGCCCATCGCCCGCGGGGCCATCCGCCGGCGCGAGGCCTTCCTCCTGCTGGCGGTTACGTCGGCTGCAGGCTTTGCACTGGCGGCCTTCCTGAACTCAACGGTACTGCTCATTTGCGCCTTGTATGCGGGCATTAATGCGCTCTACACCTTCGCGCTCAAGCACATCGCCATTGTGGACATCAGCCTCATCGGCACGGGCTTTCTGCTGCGCGTGCTGGCCGGTGGCGCTGCCACGGGTGTTGAGGTGTCGCACTGGCTCATTGTGATGACCTTCCTGCTGGCGCTCATTTTGGGCTTAGCCAAACGCCGGGGTGAGTATGTGGTGGCCATGCGGGGGCACAGCTTCCGGAAAGCGCTGGAGGGCTATAACCTGCCGTTCCTGGACGCCGCCATGGTGGTGTGCTCGACGGTGGCCATTGTGGCATACCTGATGTACTGCTTTTCGCCTGAAGTAACCGAACGCATCGGCAGCGACCGCATCTACTACACGGCTTTCTTCGTCATCACGGGCATCCTGCGCTATCTGCAACTGACGCTGGTCTTCGGTCGCACCGAGTCGCCCACGCGCGCCTTACTGCACGATGCTTTTCTGCAGTGGACGCTGCTGGGGTGGATTGGCGCCTTTGTCTGGCTATTGTACCTGAATTAGCCTACTGCTCTTTTGGCCAATTGCGAGCCACGAGCATGCCCAGTTGCTCGCCGCTGACGAGTCCTGCCTCTACGATGTCGCGCAGTTGATGGCCGGCATAAAAGCGCGCCATACCGGCTTCGCGAGCCGCTTCGCGGAACGAAGCATAAGCGCGCCCGTTGAACTGAAAGGGCACGCGCTCGCCCACCCATTGCGACAACACTGCCGCCGCTGCCGCCACAACCAACCCGTGCTCGCGCGAGCAGGTCTCGGGGGCATTGCCTATAGGCAAAGGTTGCCAATCTGGGTCGAGCACCTGGTGGATGGCTGATTGCGGGCTGTTGCGCACATACTGGCGGCTTTCGCGGGCACATTGAGTGCAGGCGTCGGCCATGGCAATACTCGTTGCCGTTAATGTGCGCAGCGTCAGGGCAAACGGCAGGCGTTGCTGCGCACAAATGGCGCTGGCGATGCCCAGCCACTGAGCCGAGGGCGGCTGCCCTTGCAGCCAGAATTCCACCTGCTGACGGCGCTCCTGCGCCGCATTGGTGCCGCCGCGCTCAAACACCTCGCGCACAAACATGCGGTAGCGGCTGCCTTCGCGCAAGTCTTCAGGTGTCGGGTTAGCCCAGCCCAGCATAGCCAGGTCCTGGTCTTTGAGCAGCAGTAGGCGCCGCTGCTGGCCCGCCTGAGCGTACAGGGCCATCGCCCGCGCGATGTCCTGTGCCGCCCTGCGCGAGTGCGCAATGAACTGGGGTGGCAAACCGCGCTGCAAAAACAGGTCTTCCAGTTCCTGTTGCTTTTGGGTGAGCGAGGCCTGTGCGGGAATCAACCCTTTGCCCGTCTCTAAGGCCGCCCACAGCGCGGCAAAGGGATGAAATACGGAGTCGGCGGGCGCAAAGGCCAGCATGGCCGGCATATCGCTGATGACGCCGCGCAACGATGGCGTGCGAATGGAATAGCGGGCCATCGTCTCATACGCTGCCATGAGCGCATAGGCATGTCCTTGTGCTATGGCCGAAGGCGGCAGGGCACTCGCCACTGCGGCATCGGTCAGGACTTGAATCACCTGCGGCAATTGCTCTTCGGCCAGCTGCCGCAGCGGAACCCACTGTTCCATTTGCTGCTCCACGGCGGCGCGCGGCGGCTGCTCTTTTTCGCGATAGCGGTCTTTAGATTTGCTCTTGTTCGACTGTTGGGCAAAAACGACGCTGAAGGCCAGCAACACAGCAGCGCTCAGCAAAAAGACTCTTTTCCAGGCGGAAGACATACGTAACCGTTGTTTTGATGATGAAAGGCAATGCTGTTGGCCCATGGGCCAACGCCGATAGGCTCGTTAGCGCATAAGCGAACGACAGGCGCGGCTGACCTATTGCCCACCCCCATGAGGATGAGCGCCCAAGCATCACTCGCGCGTCTTCAGTATCCTCGCCGGATTGCCCACTACCACCGTATTGGGCGGCACATCGTGGCGCACTACGGCCCCTGCACCTACCACGGCGCCCGCGCCAATGCGTACGCGCGGGAGTACCACGGCGCCCGTGTAGACGTCGGCGTTTTCGCCCACGTGCACCAGACCGGCCAGCACAGCACCTGGCCCGACAGAGGCGCCATCCTCGAGTACGCATTCGTGGTCAATGGAGGCGCGGGTGTTGACTAAGCAGCAGCGTCCCAGGCGTGCATCTACGCAGATGGTAGCGTTGGCATATACCTGACTGCCCTCGCCCACTTCGGCGTTGTCGGCCACGAAAGCCGTGCGGTGAACGGCAACTATGGGCTTCAGACCATGCGTTCGGATTTGCTCGTGCAGTTGCCGGCGCACTGCACCGTGCCCCGGCCCGATACTGACGATAAAATGCGGCGGTTGGGCCGCAATGTGCGGCTGTTGTGTCCACTGGACGAACGCCGCCCAATTGCCCAAGTGCGGGATGCCGCGGTACTCGGGTGCAATGTGAGGGTTGTTGTCGAAATAGCCGATGATGCGATACTGCTCGCGCAGCAGTTCGCACAGGACTTTGAAATTGCCCGTGCCGCCCCAGACGATGAGTTCAGGCAACATGGACTTCGCTGAAGGAATGGATGCCTTCGAGCACGTAGTCCACTTCCTCGTCCGTCAGGTCAGCGTGCAAGGGCAGCGTGATGAAGCGGTTGTGTTCGGCCTCGATGTAGGGGCAGTTGTGGCCCCATGGGGCGAAGAGCGGTTGCAGGCTCAGCGGTGTGTAATGGCAACCGGTAGCGATGCCGCGGCTTTTGAGGTGGATCATCAGGTCGTCGCGCTGGTCGGCCCGGATGCCGAACATTTGATAGCAATACGTTTCGGGCTCGAAAGGCAGCAATGGCTCTACGCCGGGTATGCCCTGGAGGCCGTTTAAATAGCGCCGAATGATTTGGGATCGGCGCTGATTCATGGCCGGCAGTTTCTTCAGTTGGGCCAGGCCAATGGCGGCGGCCAGGTCGTTCATGTTGTACTTGTAGCCCAGTACGGCGATTTCATAGAACCAGTGCATGGCGTCGCGGTTGGCCGTTACATAGGCCTGGGCGGTTTTCCAGTTGTCTTTGTCAATGCCGACCCAGCGCATGGCACGCACGTCGCGGAACAGTTCGGGGTCGTTGGTAACCATCATACCGCCATCGCCGGTGGTCATCAGTTTTTTCTCTTCAAAGGAATAGCAGCCGATGTCGCCCCACAGGCCGAGCATCTGCCCCTTGTACATAGCACCTGCCGTGTGGGCGCAGTCCTCGATGATTTTCAGGCCGCGTTCGCGCGCCCAGGGCACTAAGCGCTCCATGGGCACCGGGTGCCCGGCATAGTGCACGGGCATGACGGCTACGCAGTCGGCGTCGTACTTGCGGTCGAGGTCTTCCAGGTCCATGCCCAAAGTAATCGGGTCGCTGTCCACAAACACCGGCTGGAGGCGGTTGTAGAGCGCTGCCGAGGCCGTAGCGGAGAAGGTTAGCGACGGAACAAGCACTTTTTTTCCTTCGGGAAAGCGGAACACCGCCAGCGCTAAATGCAGCGCTGCGGTAGCTGAATTGACGCCCACCGCAGCAGCGGCGCCGGTGAATTTTTGCCATTCGGCCTCAAACTGGCTGACGTTGGGGCCTAAGCCAATCCACGAGCGCTCGAAGGCTTCGCGGATCATCTGGAGTTCTTCTTCGCCCACGGAGGGCTTGAATAGACGGACGTTCATAGTAAGTGGGTGGTGTGAAAAAAGGCTCAACCGTTGAAAAGGCCGCTCATGCGGTGGCTATACTGTGCAACAAAGGTTTGCCACGTCCAGTTGTGCTGGTCTTTTTCCGACAGAAACGGCTCGGCTTCGGGCCAGGCGATATGGAGCGCAGGGTCGGACCACAGCAGGCCGCCCTCGTGTTCGCGGTTGTACGGGCTGTCCACTTTGTAGAGCACTTCGCTTTCGTTGGTCAGGGTGCAAAAACCGTGCGCAAAACCGCGCGGGATGAGGATCATGCGGCAATTGTCTTCCGAAAGTTCGATAGCATCCCATTGCCCAAAGGTGGGCGACTCCGGGCGTAAATCCACAAACACGTCGAACACCGCCCCGCGTACGCAGCGCACTAATTTGGTCTCAGCATAAGGCGGAAACTGGAAATGCAGCCCGCGCAGAATGCCGCGCCGCTCGCTGCGCGAATGGTTCTCCTGTACCCAGGGCCGATGCAGCCCGGCCTGCTCGAAGAGGGCTACATCGTATGCGCGCATGAAAAAGCCGCGCGCGTCGCGCAACGGCGACAGTCGAATTTCCCACACTCCAGGCAAGCGGCGTTGTACGAATTCCATGACAGTTGACACCGGTTTGGGCAGGCGAAATGGCCTGCCACAGCAAAGGTAGGGAAGCCCAACAGGCATTTGCCCGGCGAAAAAACCGGTTTCGACGCCTATGCGGCGTTTGAGTGGATTTCTTAACACTGCCCTGAAGTGTGGGCCGCATTTTTGCCCACTCAAAACCGCCGTAAAGGCTATCATTCATGTTTTTTCCCAAAAGAAAAATCCTGCTGCTGGCAGGCATGTTGTTGGTCATGGTTGGGCCTGCTTTTGCCCAAAAATCGCTGCCGCGTCGGCAAAAACTGCCCGCAGCGCTGCGCGAGGTATCGGGCATGGCCCGCACGCCCGAAGGTCATCTGTGGCTGCTCAACGACAGCCGCAACCCGCCTGAGCTGTTTCGCTATGACCCCTGCACGCGCCAACTGCTCGAAGTGCGCACCCTGCCTGTGCCTAATCGAGACTGGGAAGACCTGACTCTGGCGCCCGACGGCACGCTGTACATCGGCGACTTCGGCAACAACGGTAACCACCGCCGCGACCTGTGCATCTTCCGCTATCACCCCCAGACGGAAGCGCTCGACTCCATTCGCTTCACCTACCCCGACCAGCGCGAATTCCCGCCAACGCGCTACGCCGACTGGAACTTCAACTGTGAGGCCATGGTGTTCTGGCACGACAGCCTGCACCTGTTTTCCAAGGCTGTCTTTGCCAGTGATTGCGTGGTCAAACACTACGTCGTGCCGGCGCGCCCCGGCACCTATGTGGCCGAACTGCGCGGCAGCCTGCGCCTGCCCAAACGGGTGATTACGGGCGCGGCCCTCTCCGACGATGGGCAAACGCTGGCCCTGACCAGCTACATCGGCGGCAAAAGGCTGGGCATTTTCCCCTACGCTCATGCGACCGTGTTCTTCTTTCGAGGCTTTCCCGACGGACATTTCCTGCGCGGGCGCATGGAAAGCCAGCGCCTGCCGCAGTTCCCACTGGCGCGCCAATACGAGTCCATCGCCGCCTGGAGCGAGGGCTGCTGGCTGGTGGCTAACGAACGGCGCGCCTGGCAAAAGCAACGGTTATGGCGGGTGCATAGGCCTCGTTAAGGCAAGGTCTCCATGGCCTGGCAGCACCGCCATCGCTGGCAAGCAGGCCCATTTACTTCGGCCGCACCAATTTCATTTCCTTCAGCAGATAGCCCGCGCCGGCGTATTTGTCTATGATAAAGAGGATGTATCGGGCATCCACCATGATGTTTCGGCAGATGGTGGGGTCGTAGTACAGGTCGCTCATGGTGCCTTCCCACACGCGGTCGAAGTTGAGGCCGATGAGGTTGCCATGGGCGTCTAAAGCCGGGCTGCCGGAGTTGCCGCCAGTGGTGTGGTTAGTGGCGATGAAAGCCACGGGCATTCGCCCGTCTTTGGTGGCGTATGGGCCAAAGTCTCGGGCTTTCCACAGGTTAATGAGGCGCTGTGGGACGTCGAACTCATAGTCGCCGGGCACGTATTTTTCCATGACGCCGTCCAGATGGGTGCGGAATTCGTAGCGCACGGCGTCGCGTGGGCTGTATCCGCGCACCTGTCCGTAGGTGAGGCGTAGCGTTCCATTGGCATCGGGGAAGAAGCGTTTCTCCTTGAAGACCTCCAACTGGGCGGCCATGTACTGGCGTTGCAAGAGGTTGAGGGTGCCTTGCAATTCCTGCCATTTAGGGCCGATTTCTTCGTTGTAAGGCGTTGAGACGCCGCGCCAGAAGACCATGAGCGGGTCTTGTTGGAGGCGTCGAGCGATGCTGTCGGGCGTGGGAATGCTCATCAGTGCCTTCCAGCGCGTGGAGTCGGTGAAGGCGCTGCTGGCAAACAAATGCTGAGCCAGCGGCTCAAAGCCACCATGCGCTTCGGCAGCCTGGCGCACAAAGGCGCCCCCCCATTCGGGGCGCATGGTTTGGGCATAGCGCTCCGCCAATGTGGCGAAGACGGCGCGATCTACTTCCGGGAAGTAACCGGCAAAGCCGGCGCGCACGCGCTCCATGACTTCCGTTCTGCGGGCCGAGAACGTGCCCACCTGACCCTTCTCGTATTCGGCCAGCCAGCTACCGACCGAAGCCACAGCGGCGGTTATCTGGATGTTGCGGAGGAAGGTCTCCAAATAGTTGTCGCGCGCGTCGGCGTAGGGTTCTATTTCGCGGTAGGTCTCCTGCAGACGAGGCAACAGGTTGCGGTAGCGCACAGACCAGGTAGGATTTTCGCCGATGCGGCGGAGGAATTCGGCTTCGTAGGCTTGTTTTTTCTCGACGGCTTTGTACGTGCGCAGGCCCTGCATTTCGCCGAGCCATTTTTTCCAGGCATTGGCGATGCTGGCGTACCGGGCGATGTAGGCGATCTTGACGGCCGGGTCGTTGCGCATGAAGCGGTCGAGCGTCTTGAGCGCCCGGTCGCGGATGTCCACGCGCGTGGGGTTGGTTACTTCAGCAATTTGCTGGAGCGCTACAGCGGGCAGGTACTCATCAGTGCGGCCCGGGAAGCCGTACACCATGGTGAAATCGCCCTCTCCTACCCCACTGAGCGAGATGGGCAGGAAATGTTTGGGCCGCAGGGGCTGGTTGTCGGGCGAGTAGGATGCCGGGCGGTTGTCTTTGTCGGCATACACGCGCAGGAGCGCAAAGTCGCCCGTGTGGCGGGGCCAGACCCAGTTGTCGGTGTCGGCGCCGAACTTGCCGATGCTGCTGGGCGGCGCACCGACGAGGCGCAGGTCGGTGTACGTTTCGGTAACGAACAGGTAGTACTGGTTGCCGTGATAAAAGGGCCGCACGAAGACGTCCTGCCACTTTTCGCGGCGAGCGTTGGCGCGTATCTGGGCGATGTTTTTGTCAATCTGTGCCTGGCGGTCGCGTTCGCTCATGCCTTCGGTTACGTTCTGAAGCGCCAGCGCTGTTACGTCTTCCATGCGCACGACGAAGGTGGCCGTCTCGCCCGGGCAGGGCAGCTCCTCTTCGCGCGACATGGCCCAGAAGCCCTCCTCGACGTAGTTGCGCTCCAGCGACGACAGCCGCTGAATGGCGCTGAAAGCGCAGTGGTGGTTGGTCAGGAGCAGCCCCTGGGGCGAAATGATTTCTGCCGTGCAGCCGCCGCTGTACTGGCAAATGGCGTCCTTGATGCTGGGCCGGTTGGGCGCGTACAGATCATCGGCCTTGATTTTCAGGCCCAACGAGCGCATTTCCTTTTCGTTTTGCTTTTCCAAATGCAGCGGCAACCACATGCCACCCTGTGCCTGCAGCAACAACGGCAGGAGCCAGAACCAGAGCCAGAGGGTCGTTTTTTTCATAAAAAAATCCGGTCAAAACAAGTGTGCGGGCGAAGGTAGGCTGCGATGGAAAATTTTTTGTGCCGAAATGTCAGAACGGCGCTTGGGGATTTAGAGGAGTGAAGTATAATTTTGGGCATTCTTAAGTCATTCTACATTCACGTTCAAAAATAGCCCTTTTATGAAGCGCTTTTTCTTACTCCTGCTCGCCTTCGGCGCTCTGTCAGCGCTAACGATAGCCCAACCCGGCCGTTTAGACCTGACATTCAATCCTGACGATTTGGGCTTTAACGGAAGTATAGGCCCAGGAGCCAAAGTATCTGCCATTGCGCTTCGGCCCGACGGCCGCATCATCATTAGCGGTGATGTACTCACGTACAACACGCAGGATGTGGGAGCCGTTGCCGTCCTGACGCCCGACGGTCGTTTAGACCCAAGTTTTCAGCCCGATCCCGAATTTAATAGCCGTATCCGTGCCCTTGCGCTGTGCCCGGACGATAAGTTCATCGTATGCGGCAACTTTTCCTCCTATAAAGGCACGTACAGAAAGCACATTGCGCGCATACGCCTGGACGGCTCCTTGGACAGAGGCTTTGAAACCGGTACTGGCTTCAATACGTCGCCCCTGTGTGTAGCCGTGCAAAAGGACGGCAAAGTAGTGGTGGGCGGCAGCTTCATTACGTATCAGGACCGGCCTCGAGAGTACATTGTGCGCTTGAACGAAGACGGGCAGATAGACTATACCTTCCAGGTCGGTAAAGGCTTCGACAATGCCGTTACGGCTCTGGCGTTGCTGCCCAACGGCCAGATACTGGTTGCAGGGGTGTTTATAGCCCCGTGCATTATTAAAGGAACGCGACTGACTCTTTTTTAAAGAAGGATTGAATGAGTTCTTCCTCATCGGCGATTTCGTGAAAGGCTTTTTCCAAGGCAGTTTGCAAGTCATCCAAATTTAGGA
>CAZYEV010000019.1:0-142730 GCA_964646615.1 uncultured Saprospiraceae bacterium | reverse complement strand
GCCGCCCTGAACGGGCGTTACCGTAATGGTGCCCACTTCCGGGTTGGCCGGGTTGGCCGCCGTGAACGAAATGTTGCCCGTGCCCGAGGCGCCCAGCCCAATGGCCGTGTTGCTGTTCGTCCATTGGAAGGTTGCCCCCGGACTGCCGGTGAAGTTGACCGTAACCTGCTGGCCCGCGCATACCGTCTGGTTGTTGGGCGCATTCACCGTTGGCCCCGGGTTGACGGTGATGAGGAAAATGACCGCGCTGCCAGTACAGCCCGCCGGGCTGACGGGCGTAACGGTGATGGAAGCCACCTGCGTGTTGCTCACGTTGGCGGCAGTAAAGTCTATGTTGCCAGAGTCGGAAGCCGGCAGGCCAATGTTGGTGTTGTTGTTCGTCCAGTTGAAGGTAGCGCCTGGGCTGCCCGAAAAGTTCACCGTTACCTGCTGCCCTGAGCACGCCGTCTGGTTGGGCGGTGCCGTCATGGTGGCTGCCGGGTTGACGGTAATGGTAAACGTCTGGGCCGGCCCTGTGCAGCCGCCCAGCGTAGCCGTTACCGAGATGGTGCCCGTAACCGGGTTGGCCGGGTTAGAGGCGGTGAAATTGATGTTGCCCGTGCCCGAGTTGCCCAACCCAATGGCTGTGTTGTTGTTCGTCCAGTTATAGGTCGGATTGCCCGAAGGGCTGCTAAAGGTAATAGACACGGGCTGGCTGGCGCAGACGGATTGGTCGCCAGGGTTATTCACCGTTGGGCCTGGGTTAACAGTAATCGTGAAGGTCGCCGGCGTGCCAGCGCATCCAGCCGGACTGGTGGGCGTAACCGTTATGGCGCCCACTTCCTGGCTGCTGACGCCTGCAGCCGTGAACGAGATGTTACCTGAGCCCGAAGCGCCCAGGCCAATGTTAGTGTTGTTGTTCGTCCAGGCAAAAGTGGCGCCCGGGCTGCCGGTGAAGTTCACGTTTACCTGCTGGCCCGCACACACGGTCTGGTTGGCCGGCTGGTTCACCGTAGCCGCCGGGTTAACGGTAATCGTGAAGGTTTGGGGCGCGCTTGTGCAGCCGTTTTCCGTAGCCGTTACCGAAATAGTGCCTGTCGTTGGGTTGGCCGGGCTGGCGGCCGTGAACGAAATGTTGCCCGACCCCGAGGCGCCCAGCCCAATGGCCGTGTTGCTGTTCGTCCAGTTAAAGGTCGGATTGCCCGAAGGGCTGCTGAAATTGACCGTAACCTGCTGGCCCGCACATGCCGTTTGATTGCCCGGGTTGTCCACCACTGGGCGCGGGTTCACCGTAATGGTAAACGTTACGGGCGTGCCCTGACAGCTGCCCTGCGAAGGCGTTACCGTGATGGTAGCCACCTGCTGGCTGGCCGGATTAGCCGCCGTGAACGAAATGTTGCCGGTGCCCGAAGCACCCAGCCCGATATTGGTGTTGTCGTTCGTCCAGGCAAACGTCGCTCCCGGGCTGCCCGTGAAGTTGACCGTAACAGTCTGGTTGCCACACACCGTCTGGTTATTGGGCGGGTTGACCGTCGGCGTAGGAATGATGGTAACGGTAAATTGCTCCTGGTCAGAGCAGCCCGGCCCGTTGCTGTCGAAGGCGTAGAGCGTTGTGGTGGTCGTGATGACGTCGCCCGGGTCGTAGCGCGTTCCGCTGCCGTTCGTGCCGGTGTAGTAGGCCGCGTTGGGCGTCAGGTTCGTGCCCGTAATGGGCGGCAGGGTGTAAGAGCCGCACGCCGTTACGTTGGCAATCGGGTTGATGTTGGGCGGCGGGAAGGGTGCGGATGCCGGCGGCGCCACACAGCCGTCGTTGCCAAAGGTGCCGGCTAAGGGAAGCATGTACGTACCGTTGCCCACGGGCACCTGCTGAAGGTCGTAAGTAATGCTCTGGTTGCAGCCCCCCGCAATAGAGAAGTTGGTGGTGCGCAGGCCGTTGCCGCCACCATTGGTAAAAGCCCCCCCTGAGCGCGTGCAGGTGCTGGAAATGACAAACACACACTGCCCACCGCCGCAGAGGTTCGAGAAATTGTAGGTGTTCGGCTGCGAACCGGCACTCGTTTGCAGCACTACAATGGCATTGGGCGGGATATTCACCCCCGGCCCTACGGCAATCAGGTTTGGACATCCGGAATAGGCGGTTATGTTGCCCGCCATCAGACCACAAGGGTTGGCGTTGATGTTGATGTCGTTATTCCATTGGCCACCGAAATTATTCGCAGGGTCAAAGTCCAGCTCAATATTAGCAGTGTTAAAACCACCTCCGGAATGAATGATGACGAATTCATTGTAGAACTCCGTCCCGCAAGCATCAATCATGATAGCTTCGATTTGCGGGCATTGGGCCATGGTTTTTTTAGGGGAAAAAAGCAGGAAGAACATTGCCGAAAAGCCGACAAAAATGGGTAGTATCCGAACCATAAAGCGCGACATCTGGGTAAGTGAACGGACGGAATTTGGCCAACAAAGGTACTTCTCTGCACCCGGCACATTTTGCCGCTGCTTGTTAAATAACCATTTCTTCAACTAAGGCGGAGGTGCTACTTTTGGGCCGCTGTTCGAGGCAAGCGGCTTTTTTCTGCACGAATCACTCCGCCATGCAAATCATTCCTTCGTTTGACCTCATGGATGGTCGGCTCGTCCGGCTTCGCCAGGGCGATTTTGAACAAAAGACGGAATACTCCAACGACCCCCTGGCACTGGCTAAGGAGCTGGAAGACGCCGGCATCCGGCGCCTGCACGTTGTGGACTTAGACGGCGCTCGCGAGGGCCGCCCGGTCAACCTGCGCATTTTGGAGCAAATCGCCGCCAACACCCGCTTAGAGATAGACTACGGCGGCGGCCTGCGCTCCATCCCGGCCCTACGGCAGGTGTGGGATGCCGGCGCGCACATGTTCTCCGTAGGCAGCGTAGCCGTACTGGCACCCGATGAGTTCGGCGCCTGGGTCGAGCGCTTCGGCCCCGACCGTTTCTTAGTCAGCGCCGACGTGCGCGAGCGCAAAATCGCCGTCCACGGCTGGCAGGAGCAAACGGATATGCACCTGTTTGACTTGATAAAACGCCTTCAAGAACTGGGCGTTCAGCATGTCTCCGTTACCGACATCGCCCGCGACGGTGAACTCTCCGGCCCGGCCATCGAGCTGTATAAAGACATCCTCAAAAATTTCCCTGACCTCCATCTCGTGGCCTCCGGTGGTATTAGCAGCGTCGCCGACCTGGAAGAACTCCAGGCCATCGGGTGCGCCGGCGCGCTGGTGGGCAAAGCCTTTTTCGAGGGCGTCATCCCGATAAAATACTTCCGCATCCACGCCAAAGCCGGGTAAAAAGCCGCCATTTTTAGCCTTCCACGATACCCATCTGGCAAATTCAGGCGAAAGGTGCTCACCAAAGGCAAGTGCCCTCACCCGTCAGCATAGACGGGAGAGGGCACTTATACTCCTGAAGAACGCGCTGCGAAAAGCGCTAATCAAAATGGCACTCCTCGACCAGCGCCTCGTAGTCGGGCCTATCCCAGGCGTGTTCGTGGATGAACGAGTGCTTGATTTCGCCTTTGTGCAGCAAAAACACACCCGGCATCTGAAAGCCGTCGCCCAGTTCATCGCTGTGCAGGGCCATCCCGTGGCCTTCGAGGACGGCAGCCTGGAAGCCGCGTATCCAACAACTGGTCGGGTCGGCCTCGCCCCAAGCCAAAAGCGGCGTAATAGCGCTTTTCCGGGTCGGATATGTGCTCTGCGGGCGCCAGCTTGTACTTTCGGAAGAAACGCTCAGCCGTTTCGCGGCTGGGCGACATGTGAACGAAAACGACCTGCACCCCCTTCTTTTCCAAACGCTTGCGAACTTTGGAAATGTCGGAGAGCGCTTCCCGGCAAAAGGAGCAGCCAAAATGCCGCAAAAAAATGAGCAGTACCGGCGACTCGTCCGACAGCTGAGCCAGTGTTTTTCCCGAGCACAGGCCAACCATTTCTTGCCAGACCTGCGGCGCCACCGTAGAAGACTTGGATGCCTGTTCACTCATAGGCCATTCGTCAAAGAATGTTCATTTTGTCCAACGCATTGGCGACCTCGCGTACAGCAGAGGCGGACTGATGTAACAAGGCTTTTTCGTCGTCGTTCAGTTTCAGTTCAATAATTTGCTGAACGCCTTCGCGGCCCAGTTTGACTGGAGCACCCACAAAGAGGTCGTTAATGCCGTACTGCCCGGTCAGACGTACGCAACACGGATAGATGCGGTTTTCATTCTTGAGGATGGATACGGCCATTTGAGCCGCTGCGGCGCCAGGAGCATACCAGGCGGAAGTGCCCATAAGGTTCACCAACTCGCCGCCGCCAAACTTGGTGCGCTCGATGATGGCGTTCAGGCGGTCGGGCGCCACCAGCTCGGTTACCGGGATGCCGCTCACCGTAGTGTAGCGCGGTAGGGGCACCATCGTGTCGCCGTGCCCACCCATGAGCATGGCCGAAATGTCTTTGGGCGAGCAGCCAATTTCCTCCGCCAGGAATGCGCGATAACGGGCCGTATCGAGCACGCCAGCCATGCCCAGCACCCGGCGGTCGCTCAAACCCGAGGCCTTCCAGGCGGCGTAGGTCATCACGTCTAACGGGTTGGATACGACGATGATAATCGGGTTCTCCGAGTACTTGAGCACCTCGCGCGTAACCCCAACGACGATGTTGGCGTTGGTGCTGATGAGGTCGTCGCGGCTCATGCCCGGCTTGCGCGGAATGCCCGCCGTAATGATGACGATGTCCGAGTGGGCCGTCAGCGGATAGGCATCGTTGCCGCCGCCCACCACGCGCGTGGAGTAGCCATCAATCGGCGCCTGTTGCCAGGTGTCCAAAGCCTTGCCTTTGGCAACACCCTCCTGAATGTCAATGAGGACAATTTCGTTGCAAATGTCTTCGTGCGCCAACACATTGGCGCAAGTTGCGCCGACGTTGCCAGCGCCAATTACGGTTACCTTGCTCATTTTGTAGGAATATCAGACAATGAATGACTTGCTTTTCGCAGCAAAGGTATTTCGCCGCCGGATTTTTCAAACGGCTGGTAGCACACCAGGGCAATCGCATCTACAAATGCACCAGACACCTCGCCCTACCTTTCCGGCGGCCCGCACCCTCCTAACGGTGCAAATAGCAGTGACCTGCCCTTCTGGCAAGCAGCTCGTTCAACGCCCCGCTCGCACTCTGTGCAGGGGTGATTGCCACGAAGGCAAGAAGCTGAGGCGACATCTCCGCAGGAAGAGGCGACATCTCCGCAGGAGGTGTCGTCTCAGAACCAAAATTCGAGACGACATCTCCGCAGGAAGAGGCGTCTCAGAACTTAAAGCCACTCACTGAGGCAAAGCCACCGCCAGCCGCAAGCGGGCAAAGCCGGAGAAGTTGCCATAGCCGCCCTGAATATTGTTGAAGAAGGCATCCGGGTCGCTCAGCGGCGAGCCTTGTGTGGCCAGCGAGAGGTGGTAGCGGTAGTAGGCCTCCGACAGGGTTCGCCATTCTAACAGCAGCCGCGTTGGCTCCTCCTCATTCGGGCGGTACGGGATGACGACCTCCAGGTCTATGGTTTTTCGTTCGTCGTTCCAGTAGTTTTCATTGAGCAGAAACACGCCCTCTGGCGTGCCGTAAGTGAGGGCCAGCGTTCGCCCGTTGGCCAGGAAGCCACTGGTGCGGATTTCGCTGCTGTTGGGTGGTGTCGGGCCGCTTTTGCGCAGCTCGTGTTGCAGCCCAAAGGCAAAGTAGCGGCGTTGCTCGGGCAGGTCTTCCACCGAAATGGAGACCGGCACGCGCAGGATGCGCAACCCGCTGGTGTCCTCGAGGGTTCGGATGCTGTCCTTTTTTATGTTTAAAAATACGGCTGAAATGCCATTAGGAATGGTATCCGATGCCTGTGCTGTGTCGTAGCCCGGAAAGCGGGCTGTAATGGAATAGCGAACCCCAGGCCTCAGCAGGGCGCGGCTCTTCCAAAAGAAGCGACCATCTGGCCCTTGCTCCAGCGACAGGCGGTTGAGAAAAAGGCCGTCGGCAGCCAGCGTAACGTCGCCTGCCGGCAACGCGCTCTGCGGGTTTCCTCCTGCTGTAATCGGCTGGCTTAACGAGATATACGCACACAACGGCTCACCGGCCGTAAAATGGCTGGTGATGGTCACCCTGGGCCCTTCCGTAATGGGCAAGGCTATGTACTCCTCGCGAAGGCAGGCGGCTGCGAAGAGAAGTGGCAACAGCAGAAGAAGGCGGCATGGACGCATATCGGACATTGACTAAAAGCGCAGCGCGTAACGCAATTCGGGCACAATGGGCAGCAGTGTGTATTGCACGGCCCGCACCTTACCCGTTTCCGACACGCTGGCGCCATCTAAGTACATAAAAAAAGGATTGGCCCGGTTGTAGGCGTTGTAAGCGCCCAGCAGGATTTCGTGCTGGAGGCTTCGGGTCTGGAAATGGATGCGGCAAGAGACATCTAAGCGGTGATAATCGGGCAGGCGGTAGTTGTTAACGCTGCCATAGACGAGCACCTCGCGCATCTGGGCATTTTCCTCGTGCGTTTGGTGCTGAAACTTCAGCGCGGCCAGCGTGATGGGGTTTCCGCTGGCATACACCCACAGAAGCCGCAAGTCGAGCCAGCGCGTGAGCTGCTGCTGGATGCTGAGGTTAAGGGCGTGCGGGCGGTCAAATCGGAAAGGAAAGGGCTGGCCGGCATTCAGGTCGGCAAACTGCCGCATCGCCTGCGACCAGGTGTATGCCGCCGAAACCGCCGTGTGCGAAAAGCGTTTTTCCGCCGACACCTCGACACCTCTGGCCCAGCCCGTGCCTGCAATGATGCGGTCTTCCCAGCCACTGGCATCTTCAGCACCGGCAATCAGCAGCGCCGTCGTAGAGGTCTTGAATGCCAGCACCCGGCGCAAATGCCGGTAATAGCCCTCCACCGAAAACGACCAGCCCGCATCGGCAAAGCCAAAGCCCAACGTGGATTGCCAGGACTCTTCCGGCAGCACCCGAGGCGTAGTCGGCACCCACAGCTCAAAAGGAAAACTGAGGTTGAAAGTGCCCACCTGATGCAAAAACTGCCCCATTCGGTGGTAGCCCGCCCATACCTGCCAGTGCTCCATCAGGCGTTGAGACACGCGCAAACGCGGCTGAAAAAGCCGGAACACTCGATTGCGAATTTCAAAAGAACCGGCGTGAAGCCCGGCTTCTAAGCGCCCCCCGCGACCAAACTCCCAGGTGGCATCCACATGGAGGCTCAACTCGTCGGCCTTCACTCGCTCCCGATTGAACAGCGCCTTCGTCAGCGAGTCGGCCAGCAGCGGCGACTGCCCCGGTAACAGGAAGTTGACCGTCAGCGCTCCGGGCTTAAATGTATGAAAAGCGTAGGAACCACCTACGTGTATCGTCAATGTGTTGAGCGGCTTAAACTCCCAATCGGTCTGCAGGGAGGCGTCCTCAATGAGGGTCTGGTAGCGCTGGGCGTAGTTGGCCAGCACCTTCCGCCGGGCCGAAACGAAACTAAAGGACTCCGACAACAGGTCTTGCTGACTCTGGTAGTAGAAACGGCTGTATCGAAGAATTGTCTTGGTAAAAATGCCCGAGCGCAGCGTCCGGCTCCAGCGCAGGGCGGCCATATTGTTGCCCCAGTTCGCGCCCAACGTATATCGGTCGTTGAACAGTGCAGTGGCTGTAGAGAAGGTTTGCAAAAACTGATTCTGAAACAAATCGCCGCCCAGGTACAGGCTCAAATGAACGTGGTCGCGCTCCGAAAACTGATAATTGGCCTTAAACGTCAGGTCGTAAAAGCGATACCGGGCCTCATCTCCGGCCAGAAAGAGCGCTCCCCGGTACGGATGGCGAAACAACCCCTGCCATAATTCTAAAGGTGTGCGGCGGAAGCACAGGAGAAAAGTTCGCTTCGGCGCTCCGTTATCTTCACTCCAACGCCTACTGCTTTTTCCCTTCAGGGAAAGAGGCCCCTCCAGCAGAAGCGAAGCCGCCAAAAGCCCTGCGGAAACCTCCCCGCCGTACCGGTGCGGATTGCCGTCGCGCAGGCGAACATCCAGCACCGACGACGCCCGCCCGCCATAACGCGCCGGGAAATCGCCTTTCCACAGCTGCGCGTGATTGACCGCTCCTGCCGGAAAAATCGAGACGATGCCCAGCGCATGGCTGGGGTTGTATACCGGCACATCGTCCAGCAAAAACAGGTTCTGGTCGGCATTACCGCCGCGGATGTGCAGGCCGCCCAGGCCATCCACGCCCGTAATCACGCCGGGCAAAAGAGCCGCATAACGCATCGGGTCGGCCTCTCCGCCCAGCATAGGCACCTGACGCATATCTCCCGGCGATATGCGTTGCCCGCTCTCCAAATTTAAAACCGGGCTGAGGCTACCCGCCGCAACATTCCGTATAGTTATTTCCGGCAGCGTAGCGTCCGGCGCCAGGCGAAAGGACACAAACTGGTCTGCCTCAACCTCCATCGCCAGCGTCTGGGAACGATGCCCCACATAGTACGCCGTTACCCGGTAGCGCCCCTCGTACGCCTTAAAGCTGAAAAAACCGTATTCGTTGGTCATCACACTCCCACTCGAACCAGCGACCCCTGCCCATCGGACTGTGGCGCCAATGAGCCACTCCCCGCTTTCGGCATCGAATACCCGACCACTCACAACATACTCCCGAAGCGCTCGTACAACAATCTGATTATCGCCCCACTCCACCTTAGCCAGCGCACAGCCCGTCAGACGCTCCAACACTACCCGGAGCGGCTCCTCCCGAACGGCTACCGTTACGCGCGGACACGCCGAAAAAAGGTGGGAGGGGTAGCTGATGTTGATGCTGTAGCGCACCGCAATGTCCTGAAGCACAGCCTTCACCTCACAGTTGGAGCATTCGACACTCACGCGCCTATCCGGAAGCGCCGTCTGAGCGCGGGCGGCAGCAAACAGCAGCGCCCACGCTATGCAGGTGGCCAGATACGATAGAATATGAGTGCGCATGCCGCGGGATTACAGGCGCTAAAATTAAGGCCTCGGCAGCTTCTGCGGCGTAGAAATTTACGCCCCGACAGTTTCCGACGACCAAAGCGCCGCCCCAGACGAGCATTTGGCGTCGTCAAACCGGAGAAGCCCCCACCTACCTACGCATTACCGGCCAGCAGCTGTCGCATCCACGCCCGCTCGCCCTCCGAAAAGGGCGGTGGGGGCGGCTCCTGTTCGTAGTCAATCGAAAGGCTGTACAACCCGCGCTGGTAAATCATATCCAACGCCTGGCGCAGCGGCAGCGCCACATCGGCATCCGGATGCCGCAGCGGCACGGGCAACACGGGCAACGGCTCAAAAAGGTGAACGGCCCACAACGCTATCTTCCGCCTCCGCGCCCGCCACAACGAGCAACAATAATGGTGCTCCGGCAACTGCACCAACGGCGGCACATGGCGCCGACCGCGTCGCAACAGGTCAATCTCCAACACGTGAACACCTCTGGCGTGCAGCGCCCTCCGGCGTTCCTCATAGGCGCGCCAGCCTTCACCGCGTTTGTTAACCGGAGAAAGAACCTCAATGCACGTAATCAGCCGACGGCGCGCCTGATCGCGAATGTGCACCACCGGAATACGCACCTCCACTGTCATCGCCTCCACTACCGCAGTAGGCGGAGAAATGCGGCCCTCACCGTACGGAACTGCCGCCTCCTCCACTTCCAGTCGCCGAAGCACAGCGACATCGGGATAAAGGATGCCTATCTCCGACTCCACCTCCCGGTCTTCCATCGTGTACGTATCCACTAAGGCAACGTATTTTGGGGCAATCTTTGGAGCCAGGATTTCACGAATAGCACTTGCCAGATGATGGTGCACATCCGGCCAGAGAAAACCTTCCAGATAAGGATCCATGCCGGGAAATGGTGAAGTCGTACGCATAAGTCCAACCGGATGATGATGAATGAAAAGCAAAAGTAAGCCACCATCGTCAGCGTTCGCCCAAAAACGCCTGGAACCAACGCCCGGAGTCTTTCACGGTGCGCTGCTGCGTGGCAAAGTCCACGTGCACCAATCCGAAGCGGGGGCGATAGCCTTCCGCCCACTCAAAGTTGTCCATAAGCGTCCAGGCGAAATAGCCTACCACTGGCGCACCTTCGCGCTTAGCACGGAGCACCTGAGCAAGATACTGCTGAAAAAAGCGCACCCGACGGGCATCGTGTACGGCATCGCCCACGCGCTCATCCGGGAAGGCCGCGCCGTTTTCAGTGATGACCATCTGCTTCACCCCCGCATACGCGGCAAACTGCCGTAGGATGCGATAGATGCCCTCCGGATACACCTCCCAGTCCATTTCCGTAATGTCTTCGGAAGAAATGCCGCGCCTGGCGGGCGGTACTTCTTTGGCCCACAAATAGGGCGGGAACAGTGCCTTTTTGGCCACCGTGCGAAAGTAATTTTGCAGGCCGATGAAATCAAAATCGAAGCGCAACCGCTCCCCATCGCCCGGGCGCATGTATTTTTCTAATTTTTCTAAGGCCTTAAAGCCTTTGGGATAGCCCATGCCCAGCGCCGGCTCGACGAACAGGCGATTGAACAGGATATCGAAGCGCCGGGCCGCCCGCTGGTCTTTCTCGCGCTCGGTGGCCGGGTCAACGGGCGTGCACGAAAACGTCGTCCCGATGTGCGCCTGCCTGACGTTTTGCCGCACCACGCGCCCGCCCTCAGCCTGGCACAGGGCAGCGTGGTGCACGGCGGGCAGGAAGTTTTTCAGGCCCTTGCGCCCGGGCGCGTGAAAGCCGGCGAAATAGCCCGCAGCCGTGAACACTAACGGTTCGTTGAGTATCATCCAATGCCGGACGCGGTCGCCCAGTGCGCGCGTGCAGGCGTCGGCGTAATCCGAAAACCAGCCCACCACGTCGCGGTTTGTCCAGCCGCCGCGGTCTTCCAGTGCCTGAGGCAGGTCCCAGTGGTAGAGCGTTATCCAGGGCTCTATGCCCAGGCGCAGGCATTCGTCCACCACCCGCTGGTAAAAGTCCAGCCCCTTTGGGTTCACTTTGCCCGCCCCCTGCGGCAAGACGCGCGCCCAGGCGATAGAAAAGCGAAATGCGCCAAAATTCATCGCGCGCAGCAGGCGCAAATCCTCCGCATAGCGGTGGTAAAAATCGCACGCCACATCGCCCGTTTCGCCGGTTTTTATCCTGCCTTTGCGGCTGCAAAAGGTATCCCAAACCGACGGGCCACGCCCGTCTTCGTGCACGGCACCTTCAATCTGGTAGGCCGCCGTGGCGGTGCCCCAAACGAAATCGTTGCCAAAGTCGGCCCTGCGAAAGTCTGTGGCCGAATACGTCAGCGCGCGCAGCGGCCCGGGCACCCACGGCGCCAATGCACTGACGCCCAACAGACGGAGAAAGGTTCTTCTGTGCATCCTGTAGCCCGCCAGGTCGGTTGATGCGCCTGAAACGGACTCACAAAGATATAAAGCCCGGTTGTTCAACCAATCGTCCGGAGGCGTGTTCTCAGACTGCACAAAAACACATCTGTCATGTCCAGATTTTTCACGTTCGCATTCCTCTGGCTTTTCATCTCTGGCGCTGCCCTGAGCAGCTGCTTCGACGCCAACCAGATTGCCGCACGGCCCTCTGCCGCGCAACCCCGAAAGGACACGCTCCCGACCTCCACCTCTTTTTATTCGTTCACCGTTCCGTCGCTCGACGGCCAGCCTGTCTCGATGGAGCGCTTTCGGGGCAAAAAAATCGTCGTGCTCAACGTCGCTTCTAAATGCGGCTACACCCCGCAGTACGCCGACTGGGAGAAGTTCTACCGCGAGCACCAGGATCGCGTGGTCGTGTTGGGCTTCCCCTGCAACGACTTCCTGAATCAGGAGCCTGGCTCTGCTCAAGAAATTGCCGAATTCTGCCAGAAAAACTACGGTGTTACGTTCCCGATGTTCGAGAAAGTGCACGTCAAGGGTGATGCTAAAGCGCCCCTCTATCGCTGGCTGACCGACCCGCAGCAAAACGGCTGGAACAGCCAGGAACCGACGTGGAACTTTTGCAAGTACCTGCTCAATGAGAAAGGGGAACTGACGCACTTCTTCGGGCCGAAGGTGAAGCCGGAGAGTGCGGAGTTTTTGGGGGCGTTGGAGCTGTAGGCGTGGTATTGGCCAAACAAGTTTGGCCGCTACGGGGTGCGGTTGGGGTAGTCGGTGATGATGCCGTCCACGCCGAGTTGGATGAGGCGGCGCATGGTGGGGGTGTCGTTGACCGTCCAGGGGATGAGTTTCATGCCTTTTTGGCGGCAAAAGCGCACGGTGGCGGATTTGACGAGGGCGTGATAGGGGCTGTAGATGGCCGGTGTAAAGCCTAAGCGCTCGAGGTTTTTGGCCGGGCTGAGCACGTTTTCCACCAGCAGGGCCAGCGTCAGGTTGGGGTTGAGCGCGCGCACGGCGCGCAAGGCGCGGGGGTCGAAGGACTGCACTGTGCAGCTGCCTTGCAGGCCGAGGGCTGCGATTTCCGCGACCACTAAGCGGGCGAACGTGTCCACGGGCGGCGTGCGGATGCCGTCCCACTCAGGGCGACTCTTGATTTCGATGTTCCAGCGCACAGGCCGCTCAGGGTAGGCCTTGCGCACAGCCTCGACGACCTCGCGCAGGGTGGGCTTGTGGGTCGGTTGCGGCACCTGCTCCGGAAAGCGCGGGTGGCGCAGGCTGCCGCAGTCGTAGGCGCGTATTTCGGCGGCCGTCAACTGGTACAGAAACACCTTCTCCGCCTCCGAGGCAGGTATGCGGCTGCCGTCGGGCCGCAGGCAGATGTCGGCGCTAAACCACGGCTCATGGCTCACTATCAGCTGATGGTCTTTCGACACCGCCAGGTCGAGCTCCAGCGTCGTTATCTGCGCAAACTCCAGCGCGCGCAAAAAGCCGGGAACGCTGTTTTCCGGCGCCAGACCGCGCGCACCGCGGTGGCCTTGCCAGTCAAAACCAGGTGGCACCGTTACAGACCTGTTTTCCAACGATTTACAAGAAAAAAACAGCAAGAGCGCCCAGACAAAAGCGCTCGTCTTGAAAGGCAAATTTGGTACACTCATACGCAACACCGTTTCTTTGAGCGCCTTTTGGCGCCGCCCAAAGGTAGCCCAGTCCCCGTAACCGCCGAACTTGTTTGGCCCAGTAACCGCCAAACTTGTTTGGCCACCTCACCAGCAAAAACACACCGCATGCTCGACGTCAAACAATTCCTCCTTGACCTCCCCAGCCGCGTCAACCCCGAAGACATCCAGGGCGACCAGGCCACTTTTCACTTCGATATTGCCGGCGCTGGCCAGTTCACCGTGCGCGTCGAAAACGGCCAGGTCAGTGTCAGCGAAGGCCTTTCTGGCGAAGCCAACTCGTCGGTAAAAACCTCTGCCGAGGCGTTTGCCAAAATCCTGGCTGGCGAGCTGAATCCTATGATGGCCATGATGACCGGCAAGCTCTCCATCCGCAACCCGGGCGAGATGCTTAAATACGCCAAAATGTTTGGCCTGATGTAAGTTGCCGTGCGGCGTCTTTCGGGCGCTGCAGACCGATGTTATTCCTCATCGAGGTCCCACTCGATGGCGCTTTCTTTGAACTCGTCGAGTTCGCGGCGTTCTTTTTTGGTGGGGCGTCCGGCGCCTTTTTCGCGCTTTTCGGCACTGCCGGCGGCATTGAGAAACCAGGCGTTGTATTTATTGCGCTCTTCGGCGGGCGTGATGTCTTCGTAGCAAGTGGCGGCAATGGGTGCGCCGACGCGCTTTTCGATGAGTTGCAGCACGCGATACTGGAAGTTGAAGCCCTCTTTGCGCACCGTGAGTACGTCGCCTTCGCCGATGAGGTGCGAAGGCTTGAGCGGCTCGCCGTCCATGCGCACGCGCCCGGCCTTGCAGGCGTCGGTGGCCAGCGTACGGCTCTTAAAAATGCGCACACTCCACAGCCATTTGTCCACACGAACTTTCGTCATAAAGCGCTGAAATTCGACCGTTAGGGCGACAAAGGTAGGCGCGCTCGGGCCGTTTTTCCACGCCTTTACAGCGCCTTTTCCCCATGCGTGGGTGGATAACTTAACACCACCGGAACAGCGCCAATTCCTCCGCTGCCACCTATCTTTGCTCGATTTTTGAAGAAAAAAGGCTCTTTTCCATGAAAATCACCTACTTCGGGCATTCGTGCTTTCTGGTAGAGGCCGGCGGCAAGCGCCTGTTGTTCGACCCCTTCGTGTCGGGCAACCCGCTGGCGAAGCATATTCGCGTTGAAGACATTCGCTGCGACTACGTGCTGCTCACCCACGCCCACAGCGACCACGTGGCCGATGTGGAAACGGTCATGGCGCACAACCCGGAAGCGGTCATCGTGGGTATTTGGGAAATCTACGCCCATTACAGCGCCAAAGGCTACAAAGGGCACCCCATGAATAAGGGTGGCTGGTGGTCGTTTGATTTTGGGCGCGTGAAAATGGTCAACGCTGCGCACAGCAGCAGCTTCCCCGACGGCTCCTACGGCGGCGAACCCGTGGGCTTCGTGCTCGATACTCCCGACGGGGTGCTGTATGTGGCGGGCGATACGGCGCTCACGACCGACATGCAACTCATCCCACGCATCTGCCCGCCGCTGACGGCAGCCATCTTGCCCATCGGCTCCAACTTCACTATGGACTACGAGGATGCCGTGCTGGCCAGCGATTTCATCTCTTGCAACCACGTCATTGGCTGCCATTTCGACACCTTCGGCTTCATCAAAATTGACCACGAACAAGCCCGGGCGGCCTTCGCCGAAAAGGGCAAACACCTGCACCTGCCCGCCATCGGCGAGACCTTCAACCTCCGCAACGGCTAAACCGGTTCAGCCCCGTAACGGCCAAACTTGTTTGGCCCCCGCAACGGCTAAACTTGTTTAGCCCCCGTAACGGCCAAACTTGTTTGGCCTCCACACCACACACAAAAGCCTGAGCAACAAGAAAAAAACAATCCATCATGGGAAAAATCATCACCATAGCCAACCAGAAAGGCGGCGTAGGCAAAACGACCACCGCCATCAACCTTGCGGCTTCGTTAGCCATCTTAGAAAAGCGCGTGCTGCTCATTGACGCCGACCCACAGGCCAATGCCTCTTCGGGCGTGGGCGTCATTACCGATGAAAACACCGTCGGCCTGTATGATTGCATGGTTGGTGGTGCTGACCCGCGCACGGCCATCGTAGCCACCGAGACACCCAACCTGTGGTTGCTGCCTTCGAGCATCAACTTAGTAGGCGCCGATGTGGAACTGGTCAATCGCTCCAAGCGCGAGTACATCCTGCGCGACATTGTCCGCCAGGTGCGCGACGACTACGATTTCATTTTCATTGACTGCCTGCCGTCGTTGGGCCTCATCACCGTGAACGCGCTGGTGGCTGCCGACACGGTGCTCATTCCGGTGCAGTGCGAGATGTTCTCCTTTGAGGGGCTGGCCAAGTTGAAGAATACGATTGCATTGGTGAAACAGGGCTACAACCCGAACCTTAAGGTCGAGGGGTTGCTCATCTCCATGTACGACAGCCGTCTGCGTCTGGCCAACGCCATTGTGGAAGAGGTGCGCAACAGCAGCACCGACTACGTTTTTGAAACCATCATTCACCGCAACTCCCGCGTGGCCGAAGCGCCCATGCAGCACGTGCCTGTGGCCATGTACGACGTGAGCAGCAAGGGCGCCGTGAACTTTTTTAACTTAGCCAACGAATTTCTGCAGCGCAACGCCGCGAACTAATCGCCACCATGTCGAAAAAACTGAGCAAAACCGACTTCGGCAAAGGCATCCGGGCCCTTCTGGCCAACCCGGCCGAGTTGGAACAAGCCGTCCAGGAAAATCCGCAAGCCGTCGTGCGCGAGCTGACCCACACCACGGCCATGCTGCCCATCGAGCAGATTGAGGCCAACCCTTTCCAGCCACGCACGGAATTTGACCAGCAAGCCCTGCAAGAACTGGCCGATAGTATCCGGGTGCACGGCCTCATTCAGCCCATCACCGTGCGCCGCCTGCACGACCGCGCCTACCAGCTCATCTCCGGCGAACGCCGCTTCCGCGCCAGCCAGATGGCCGGCCTGACGGAAATACCCGCCTACGTCCGCATCGCCGACGACCAGCAGATGCTGGAAATGGCGCTCATCGAAAACATCCAGCGCCAGGACCTCAACGCCATCGAAATCGCCATTTCCTACCAGCGCCTCAAAGAAGAGTGCAGCCTGACCGACGAACAGCTCTCCGAGCGCGTAGGCAAACAGCGCAGCACCATCACCAACTACCTGCGCCTGCTCAAACTGCCCGTGGACATCCAGCAGGCCATTAAAAATGGCTCCATCAGCATGGGCCACGCCCGGGCCTTAGCCGGAGTGAGCGACATCGCCTTCCAGCTTTCGCTCCTGCGCCAAATCCTCAAAGACGACCTCTCCGTGCGTGCCGTCGAGGACATCATCGCCCGACACCAGGCCGAACGCCTGGGCAAAAAAACCCGCACTGACAAACGCCTGCCCGATGCCCTGCGCGACGTGCAAGACCGCTTCAGTGCCTTCTTCGGCGCCAAAGTGGACCTCAAACGCAATGAACGCGGCAAAGGCCAAATCATCATCAAATTCGACAACGACGCCGAACTGAACCGCATGCTGGACATCCTGGCGGAAAAGGATTGAAGGGCTTTAAACACCATACGCGGACAATTCTATGCAAATCCGGGAGTTCATTCCCTGATTTGCATAAACTCTTAAAAAAGAGCGCCCTTCTTCCAACCCGGCTGCCGCAGTGAGCTGTCTGGGCAGGTAAAAGCGCTGTGCTTTCGAGCCCGTTGCGCTATCCCTTCACCCAACCTGTTCTTTCAGCCATGCGACTGACCTATTTCCTTTTTGCTGGTGCGCTCTTCGCCGGTGCTGCCCTGACGCTGCCCGGCTGCCTGCGCGACGAGTGTCGGAGCACGCTCACCTATGTGCGCTATGAGCCCATGTATGTCATGCCCGATGACTTCCGCAACACCGCCGTCGTGGCCGAGGCGCCTCGTCCGCTCCGAAAGCCCGGCAAGCTGTACTTCATGGGCCATTACCTGCTCATCAACGAGCAAAAGCAAGGTATCCACGTCTTCGACAACAGCGACCCCAACCGCCCCGTGCCCGTGGTGTTCTGGAAAATCCCGGGCAACGTGGACATGGCTATGCGCGGCCATTATCTGTACGCCGACCAGTACGTGGACCTGCTGGCCTTAGACGTCAGCGATGTACACCAGCCCAAAATGGTGTGCCGAGCCCAGGAAGTCTTCCGACTGCAGGGCTTCACCCCAGGCAAGGGCTACCTTGTCGGCTACCAGCAGAGCGAAATCACGGAAACACTCAACTGCAAAGACCCCAAGTACGGCGAAGAGTGGTATCGGTGCGGCGACGGAGCCTTCGCTGTGAAAAGTGGACGCGAGGCGGCCTTCTCCAATGGAGCAGGCATCAATGCCTTGCCCGCAGGCATCGCCGGCTCTTTTGCCCGCTTCGGCCAGTGGGGCAACTACCTGTACTGCGTGGATAACCAGAACTTGCACAGCTTTTCTACCGCCAACCCGGCCTGCCCTGCGCGTCTGCAAAGTCAGAACGTCGGCTGGAACATCGAAACCATTTTCCCGTGGAAGAACCGCCTGTTTATCGGCTCCAACACCGCCGTACACATCTTCCACTTAGACAACCCCGCCGCGCCCACACGCGAGGCCACCTTCCAGCATGTAACCGGCTGCGACCCGGTGGTGTGCGACGAAGAGAACGCCTATGTTACGCTGCACGCCGGCACCGATTGCAACAACAATAGTCTGAACCAGCTGGACGTGCTCGATATCCGCCAGTTGCCACAGGTAACGCGCACGCGCACCTATCCGATGACCAGGCCCATGGGCCTGTCCGTAGCTGGCAACCTGCTCTTCCTGTGCGACGACGGGCTGAAGATTTTTGACAAAACCAACCCCAAAGATTTGAAGCAACTGTGCCACGTGCGCGGCATCAAGACCTACGACGCCATCGCGCTGACACCACAACACCTGCTGGTCATCGGCGAAAGCGGCTTCTTCCAGTACGACACCAGCGACCCCCGTCACCCGCGTCTGCTGAGCGAAATTCGCGTCAACCGCTAAAAAGTACTCCGGTCATATGAAGCCAGTCCGACGGTTTTTGTTTTTCGCCCTTCTCTTGCTGGCCGCGCAGGTGTGGAGCCAGTCGGCCTCGCGGGCTTGCGATGTGGTACGCCTGCGCGGTGGTGCCGTATTGCGCGGCCAGCTGGTCGCTACGAAGGAGGGTGGCGGGGTGCTGGTCTTGCGCACCGACGCGGGACAGGAGTTGGAGATTGCCCTCAGCCGCGTGCGGAGTATCCGCCAGCGCAGCGCTGGCCCAGTGCCTTACCACTTTCGGGAGCGCGGCTGGTACCACCATTCGCATGCGGGCTTTTTGCCCGGCCAGCTGTACACAGGCGAAACGACACTTGCCCTTCAGGTGCAGCACAGCAGCGGCTGGATGTTTCACCGCCTGCTGAGCACCGGCATCGGCACAGGGTTCGACATTTTTGATTTCGCGAGTATTCAGCCACCGGTCATTCCGCTGTTTGCTGAAGTGCGCAGCTATTTGCTGCCGCGCTATGCGTCGCCTTTTGTGACCGTGGGCATGGGCATTGGCTTTTGCGTCAATCAAAGTCAGGAGGACCTGGCGGTATGGGAGCGCTCACATTGGCGCGGTGGCCCCATGGCCCAGGCGTTGGCGGGCTATCGCATAGGCCATCACCTTACCTTGCACACAGGCGTACGCTGGCAGCGCTTGAGCGCCAGGTCGGAAGCCTGGTGGTGGCAAGGGAGTCAGGAGCGCCTGCAAATCACCCACTGGCGCTTCATGCTCGGCGCGGGGTACCTATTTTAGCGAGGCCATTTACGGGCAAGCAGGCGGATGTTTTTTTCAAAAAAGAAGCGCTACACCGACGCCGAACTGGTCGAGGGCTGCGTGCGAAACGACCGGCGCGCGCAGGAAGCGTTCTATCGGCGCTTTTTTCCGGCCATGTTTCGCCTGTGTTTGCGCTACGCACACGACGAGGAGACGGCTATTAGCATCGTCAACCAAGGCTTTCTGCGGGCGTTTCAAAAAATGCACACCTACGCCTTTCAAGGCAGCCTCGAGGGTTGGTTGAGGCGGTTGGTGTATCACGCTGCAGCCGAACACTTTCGCCGCCACGCTCGCTACACCCATTTTTTGGTGCTGGAAGAACGCGACGCGGCCGAGCCTGCACGCCCGGATGCAGCCTTCGATGAGGCCCATTTGCTCCGCCTCATCGAGGCGCTGCCCCGCAACGCCCAAACCGTCTTTCGCCTGTACGCCATCGAGGGCTATAGCCATGCCGAAATTGCCGAAAGGCTCGGCATCAGCGAAGGCACCTCGAAATGGTACCTCTCCACCGCCCGCCAGCGCCTGCGCGAATGGCTCGCTACCGAAGAGCGCGTGCGCGGCTAATGCACCTCGAAGACCAATGTATTCACCGGACTACACACTTGCAACATGAACGACAAACGCCTGACAGACAGAGGCTGGCGCGCCATGGAGGCCCTTTTGGACGAGCACATGCCCGCCCCGCGCCGCCGCCGCCCGGTAGTAGCCGTTTGGTGGCTATGGCTTTTGCTGGCCGGCATAGGTGGCGGCCTGTGGCAGTATTACCGCGCGGCGCAAGTGCCACCCGCAGCGTCCCTGCCGCCGCCAGAGCACACGACTGAAATGCCTGTGGCCGCGGTAGCACCACTCGTCTCCGGGCCGGAGGCAGTACCTCATTCTTCGAAGCATCCGACGGCATCGCTGCCACGACCCGTGTCGAGCATACGGCCTGGGCGGAACCGCCATGACCGACCCTCTGTCTCCCCGCTGGCAAGGCTTGCTACCATGCCCTACGAGGCCGCACCCTCGCGCAGGACTGATAGTGAAGCAGCAGCCCATCGAATGAGGGAACCGGCATGCCCTGAAGCCTCCGAAACAGCCGGGGCAGCTGCAGCCCTTCCTACAGAACCGCTGGTGCCATTGCCCGTGCTCGGCCCGACCTTTGAACTTCCAGCCCGACGACTGCCATTTGGGCCTGCCGATGTAAGCCAGATGCCCCCCTCACCCACACTTCGAACGAAGCGCCTGAGCGCAGGCCTTACCCTCGGCGCTTTCGCCCCAGCCGGTGCCGAGGCGCTTGGGTTAGCCATCGGCCCGATCTTTGACTGGAATGCCGGCAGGCGCTGGGGCTTGCGCGCCGGCGTGGGCTATCGGTTCACGCATTTGCACGGCAAAGACCTGACCACCAGCAATGCCGTCTATCTGGAAAGTTCCGACCTGAGGCGGCTCGCCCCCGGTTTGTTTCCACCCAAAGCCGACGGCATCTGGGTGCGCCTCTCGCACACGCACCGGCTGGAGGCGCCCGTGCTGGTCTATGGCCAGATGACACCTCGCCTGCGCCTATACGGAGGCGGCATGGGCGGCGTCCTGTTGAGCGCACGGGTTCAGGAGACGCAGCCAACTTCGGGTAACGCGCAGCACTTCGATGCCTCCGAAATACGCCAGCTAAGCAATCTGGCTTCCGCGCGCCTGTTCCGCTGGGAGGGCAGTGCAGTGGCCGGTGCAGGGTATGCCTTGAGCCGCCGCTTCGAGGTCAGCATTCAGGCGCAATGGCGCTTTTTCGCCTCCTCTTCAAGCCAGCCACCCACCACGGGAGCGTTTCCTGTTCCTCCACCCAATCGCCCCTCCGGCAATGCAGGCAACCAGCTGTTGTTGCAGGTCTCCCTTTTGGGAAAGGTATATTATTGAGGCCAATCCTTCGGCAAGTTTGGCACCGCTCCAAACCGTCTTCTCAATGCCCTTCTGCCCCAAAAACCATTCGCGGGCCGAGAAAGCCCAGAGGCGACACCTCCCGGCGGGAGATGTCGCCTCAAACCCGTGCATTTGCGGTCTCCTCAGCACCTGCCTACTCCACGGCCATGCGGATACGCCGTTCGGGCGGCAGGTAGTTGTTCCAGCGGTCGGGCAGCATTTTGAGCCAGCCTAAGGGCAGCCCTTCGTAGCGGCCGACGACCCAGCCGCGTGCTTTCGGGGCGGAGCCGTTGAGCGGAAACTGTTCTTTTTTCAAGAACAGCAGTGCCTGCTCGCGGTCGAAGTCCACTGCTGGCACGTTGGGCGCCAGCGCGGTGTTGAGTGCCAGCGCGTGGTCGGGCACAAAGTCGCGGCCTTTGAACTGGCCGACGCGGATGCCTAACCATTTGTTTGTCAGGGTGTGGTCCAGCAGGCGCAGGTCGGGCAGCAGGGCTTCGGGCATGGCCAGCACATCGCCTTTGGGTGCGGTGAAGAACGCCCATTCGCGTTCAGCATCGAGCCAGGGGCGCACTGCGCTCAGGAAGGTGCGCTCCAGTGGTTGCAGGCGCCGGAATGCGGCCGGAGGGCGTGGAGGCAATAGCGCCGGGGCATTAGCCTTTTTACGAAAAGCCGCCAGGAAGAAGCCCTCACCTCGCAGGCGGTGGGGATAGAAGCGATAGGCACCGGGCGCGCTTTCGACGACGCCCCACTCCGGCGGCAGGTCGAACAACAGCGGCTCCAGGTCGAAGGTCTCTGCCAGCCAGGCCGCGTTGTCCTCGTTTTCTGTGCGGTTGAAGGTGCAGGTGGAGTAAAGGAGTATGCCGCCGGGCCGCAGCGTTTTGAGCGCCGATGCCAGGATGCTGCGCTGCCGTAAGGAACAGGCCTCCACGTGTGGCGGCGACCACTCGCGCATGGATTCGGGTGTTTTTCGGAACAGGCCCTCGCCGCTGCACGGGGCGTCCACGACGACGATGTCGAACCAGGCGCCCAGATGTTCCAATTCATCGCCCTGAGCCGATGTCATGGCCGGGTGCGGGTGGCCCCATTTTTCTAAGTTTTCGCGCAGGGCACTCAGGCGCGAGCGGACGACCTCGTTGGCCACTACTAAGCTGCCCGGGTGCAGCACAGATTGCAGCAGCGTCGTTTTGCCGCCCGGAGCGGCACAGGCATCTAAGGCTCGCACAGGCCGGCTCAGGTCGGCGCTCCGGCGCAACACTTCGCACAAAAACATGGAAGAAGCCTCCTGCACGTAGTAAGCCCCGGCATGGAAGCGTGGGTCGAGCGTGAAGCTGGGGCGTTCGGCTAAGTATCGCCCTTCGGCGCACCAGGGCACGGGCGTGGCAGCGGCCAGCGCGTCGGAGGTAGCAAGGTTTCCCTGTTTTTGTGGGTTCAGGCGGATGCTGACGGGCGGCTCTTCGGCCAGAGCAGCAGCAAAGACATCGTACGCTTCGCCCAGCAGGGCGCGCATTTGCCGGACAAATGGCGGTGGCAGTTCCATGGTGTGCAGGTATTGAAAAAACAAACGCCTATTCGCGCGCTAAACCGCGAAGGCGCGGGCGGGCGCCAATGCGCTCGATGCTTTCGCGAAGATGCAGGGCTTCTTCCTTCTCCACCTCCGAAAAGTACCCCAACGCACCTCCCAGGATGGCCAGCATCCAGTACACATGCAGAAAAAAGCCGCCCAGGAGCACCCGGGTGCTGCGGTAATAGGCCTCTAACGAGTCCGCATTTGCCGGCACCAGCCAGCTGAAGAACTCGATTACGCTGCTCACCGGGTAGGAGTCCAGGAAGGACCGCGAAAGCCAGAAGAGAAAGGCCAACACTGCGCCTATGAGGCCCGCTCGCGCCAGAGCGCGGAACGATACTGCATGCAGCAGACCACCTAAGTGCTCTTCTCCGAAATACAACTGCGCCAGCCAAAACCCCACCAGGACTGGCAGCGGAAGCAATAGAAAACGCAGCGGCCCAAAAGACTCGTTCGCCCACAGAGCCAACAGGCAAAGGCCCACAAGCCCCAAGGCGAAAGACAAACTCCATCGCCCCCCGCGCGCCTCCCGAAGCGATGCGGGCATCTCTTGCCGAATGGCAGCAAAGGCTGCCAGCACTAAGCCCATCAGCAGCAGCACTTCGGCGCCAAAAACCACAGGTGTTTTGGAAAAACTCAGCCCTGAGAGCCAGGATTGCGCTAATGCTTCGGCGCGGCTGCTCTCAAGAGCGGGCGAAAAACGATGCAGCCATCCGACAGTAGCTGTCCAATAAGCACCCACGGCTGCACAGGAGGCCAACAAAGCATACCCAAAAATACGGGCCGGGTGCTGGAAAGGCATTCGAAGGGTATCGGCCAAAATGGCTCCATTACTTTTGATGGCCGTGAGTGAAATGGGCTCGCGCGCTATCGGTATCGGCTCGCGCAGGTCGAGGGACTCAAAATGCCCGTGCCGCGCCTTCCACCACGGGAGCACCACAAAGTAGCCCACCACTGCTATCAGCGACAGCAGAATGAAGCTCAGGCGCAGCGCATCGGACGCTTCGGTGTGGCGTGTCAGGTAGCCCTCAAAAAAGGCGGCCAGCAAAAACACCGGCACCAGCCCGAGAAACATCAGAAAGCCTTTGCGCGCCGAGCGCTGGAATGCCTGCCGGCGGGTGTACGTGCCCGGAAACAGCCATCCTGAGCCTGCTACCAGACCCGCCGCACCTGCTACAATAATGGCGCTGATTTCGAGCGTGCCGTGTATCCATATGGTTAGAAAAGAGGGCCAGAACAGGTCGCGCTCGATAAAAAAGTACTGAAAAACGCCCACCATGATGCCGTTTCGCACCAGGATAAACATCGTGCCGATGGAGGTGAGCACGCCCGAAAGCACCGTCATGAAGGCCACCAGCACGTTGTTGGCGGCGATGCCCACCGACATGCCCAAGGGCGGCGAGTCCTTGTACACCGCCATGGGGTCACCCGCTTCGATATTGGCAACGGTCATGGCGACATAGCTATCTCCCAGGATGTATCGGGCAAAGTCAGGGTCTATGCGGCTGGAAACCACGCCAACAGCCATGGCTAAAGTGAAGATGCCAAACGACAACCACAGGGCACGGCGTGTTTCCCACAGAATGCGCGGCAGTTCCTCAGTCCAGAAGGCCAACACCTGCCCCAGCGGCGGGCGGCGCCCCTGCCGAAAGCGGTTGAAAATACGTTGCGCCAGCCCGTTAAGGTAGAAGTGTACCGAGCGATTGCGATAAAATGTGCGCGCGTAGGCCAGATCGTCCGTAACATGCACGAACATTTCCCGCAGGTGGTCAGGGTCTATGTGGGGCTGGTTCAGGTATGCCTCGTATTCCGCCCACTTTTCCTGGTTTTGCCGAATAAAAGCCGTCTCGCGCATGGCGTTCTTTGCATGGCGCCCCGTACGAGGCTGGTTTCAAAAGCAAACATCCGCAAAAATCCGCGAAGGCAGCGCTTGCGCTCTCAAAACTTTATACGCTGGCGCCTCAGCAGGTCTGACCTCTCACTTGAGCAAGCCTGAAGGATCGAGGCGGCGAACGATTAGGCGGCTTTCTTGTTGAGGCATGTTGTGTCAGACGCACTTGAAACCATGTCTTTTATCTGGAAAATGGCCTGGCGCGACAGCCGCCGGAGCCGCGCCCGTTTGTTGCTGTTTGTTTCGGCCATTGTGGCCGGTGTGGCAGCCCTGACGGCTGTGCGCACATTAAGCGAAAACCTGAAGGCCGACGTCAATCGCGAGGCGCGCAACCT
Source organism: uncultured Saprospiraceae bacterium (assembly GCA_964646615.1). Lineage (GTDB taxonomy): Bacteria > Bacteroidota > Bacteroidia > Chitinophagales > Saprospiraceae > M3007. Next base: position 118,174 of record CAZYEV010000019.1, on the reverse strand, counting down.
GCTGGGTGCAGATCTGGTCATCCAGGGCAATTTCCCGTTGCCCGATACGCTGCTCGAGCGCCTGAAAGGCACCTCTGGCGTCGAGGTGGCGCGCGTGTTCAACCTGCTGAGCATGGCCTATTTCCCCAAGAGCGATGGCACGCGCTTAGTCAATGTGCGCGCTACCGATGCGGCCTATCCTTTCTACGGCACCTGGAAAAGCACCCCCGCCAACGCCTGGCAGACCTATCAGCAAAGCGGCCAGCCACAGGCACTGCTGGAGCACAGCCTGTTGCTGCAGTTCGGATTGCAACCCGGCGACACCGTGCGCCTGGGGGCTCAGGCATTCGTCGTCGCCGGCGATTTGCTGTCGCGGCCCGGGCGCGCTGGCATCGGTTCGGCCCTGGCACCTACGGCATTCATCCCGTTTGACTATCTGGACGACACCGAGCTGGTGCAAAAGGGCAGCCGCGTATGGTACCAGTACTACGCCCGTGTGCCCGACGCGGCGGTACTGAAAAGTGTGCTAAAAACGATAGAAAAGCCGCTCCGGCAAGCAGGTCTGGACTGGGAGACGGTGGAAAGCAACCAGGAGACGCTGGATAGGGTGTTCGACCGTTTTGCCGGCTTTCTCAATTTGGTGGCGTTTGTCGCGCTTTTGCTGGGCGCTTTGGGTGTGGCCAGCGCCGTGCAGTTGTACCTGCGCGAGAAGCAGCCGCTGGTGGCTACGCTGCGCTGTTTGGGCGCGCGCGGCATGCAGGCGTTTTTGGTGTTTTTTGTCCAGATAGTGGGCATTGCCTTGCTGAGTTCTTTGCTGGGAGCGCTGTTGGGCGCCTTGTTGCAAAAGGCGCTACCCTGGTTGGTGCGCGACCTGCTGCCAGTAGAGGAGTTGAGCACGGACGTGTCCGCATTGGCCATAGGTCAGGGGGTGGCGCTGGGCGTCCTGATGGCGGTGCTGTTTTCGCTGCGCCCGTTGGCGCAGGTGCTGTCGGTGTCTCCGTTGCGGGCCTTGCGCGCATCGGTAGAGGCGCCTGCCCGGCGAGCCAATCGCCTACTTTTCGGCATTTACGCACTCATTGCCCTGACGCTGGCCGGGCTGACGGGCTGGATACTGCAAGACGCCATGCAAACGCTGGGCTTTTTGGGCGGCATGGCGGTGGCTCTGGGGCTGCTTTGGGGCGCTGCGCGTCTGCTGATGGGATTTTTGCGGCGTTTCTTCCCCAAAAAATGGTCGTATGTGTGGCGTCAGGGCATTGCCAACCTGTTTCGGCCCGACAACCAGACGGTGCTGCTGGTGGTAACCATTGGCGCCGGGGTGTTGCTGCTGAGCACGCTGTTTCTGACCCAGAGTCTGTTGTTGCAACGGCTCGAACTGGCCGGCAGCGAGCATCAGCCCAATCTGATACTTTTCGACATTCAGCCGGAGCAAAAGGATGCTGTGGAGCAGTTTGTGCTCGAGCGCGGCATGCCGTTGCTCCAGCGAGCGCCCATCGTGGGCGTGCGCATCGAGCGTATTGACGGGCGCGGGCCGCAGATGCCAGCGTCGGATACTCGCGTGGCGGCTTCTGTTTGGCCCTGGCGTTCGCGCCCCGACAGTGTGGCGCGCTGGGTGTGGGACAGGGAGTTTCGCGTAACTTTCCGCGACACGCTGAGCGATAGCGAGCGCATCGTGGAAGGCACCTGGGTTGGGCGTCAAATGCCAGGCCAACCCGTACGGGTCTCTATTTCGGAGGGTCTGCAGCGCGCCATGAACGCCCGAGTGGGCACGCGCCTGACCTTCAACGTACAGGGGCTGCGCTTAGAGGCCGAAGTAGGCAGCGTGCGGAGGGTAGATTTCAACCGCATGCAGACCAATTTCATGATTGTCTTCCCAACGGGCGTTCTGGAGGCGGCTCCACAAATCCATGTCGTGGTGTCGAGGGTAGAAAACGCTGCGCAAAGTGCCGCGTTCCAGTCCGAATTAGTTCGTCGCTTTCCGAACGTGTCGGCCATTGACCTGACGCAGGTGCTGCAGGCAGCCGACGAGATACTGGGCAAAGTGTCGTTTATTGTGCGCTTCATGGCGCTGTTCAGCCTGCTGACGGGTTTTCTGGTGTTGCTCAGTTCTATTTATCAGAGTCGCTATGCACGCCTGCGCGAGAGTGTGCTGCTGCGCACCTTAGGAGCGAGTCGGCGCACAGTGTTGCAAATAGCAGCGGTCGAGTATGCGCTGGTAGGGCTTCTGGCCTGTGCTGTGGGAGCCGGACTTTCGCTGCTGAGCAGCTGGGCGCTGGCGCATTGGGTCTTCCAGATGCCGTTTTACCCGAAAGCCGGGCCGCTGTTGCTGACGGCGGGTGCCGTCGTGGCGGCTACGTTGCTCATCGGGCTGCTGGGCAGCCGCGGCGCTCTGCAAAAGCCACCGTTAGAGGTGCTCCGCCAGGACGTGTAAGCATCGTTTTTTTGCGCCCATGCTCTCCTGGCCCGACATTGCTCAAGCATTCGTAGAGGGGTTGCGACAGACCTCCGCCTTAGAGTTCGTTGCCGTTGTTTTCGGCATCGCCAGCATACTGTTTTCGCGCCAGGAGAACATTCTGGTCTATCCCGTCGGGCTGGTCAACACCACGCTTTTCATCTACCTGAGCATGGTAGCCGGGCTGTATGCCGAGGCGGGGGTCAATGCGTACTATACGGTGATGAGTGTGGTGGGTTGGGTGAATTGGGCCCGAAAGAAGCCGGATGGGCATGCCCGAGTGCGCATTACGCGCTCGAATGCGCGCGAGTGGAGCCTGGCGTTGCTCTTCTTCGCCGCCTGGTGGGCAGGGCTGTATGTCGTCCTCGACCGCTGGACCGACAGCACCGTGCCCGCCGCCGACGGCTTTGCTGCCGCCACAGCCTACACGGGCATGTGGCTCATGACGCGCAAAAAACTGGAACACTGGCTGTGGTGGATGGCGACCAACCTGACGTCCATTCCTCTGTATTTCGTCAAAGGCTTTGTGTTTGCCTCGTTTCAGTACCTGGTCTTCCTGGCTCTGGCAGTTCTGGGCTATATCGAGTGGCGGCGTCGGCTTCGCACGCTCTGACCCTGATGGCTGGCACGTGGCTTAAATGAAAAGAGCCCGGTAACGCGTTTGCTACCGGGCTTCTCTTTCACTAAACCGTTTCTATCGTATGAAGTAACAAACATTAAGCCAAACTCGTGCCAAACACCTCCGCCAAATGTTAAAAGCCACAAAAAAAATCAGCGCTGTTTGTCATTGCCGCCGCGCTCCGGCATTTAGCCGGTCTTTCGCGGGCAACCAGGCGCCTGCTGGCTTGTTAGGGGAAGTGTTCAAAGCGCCTTGTTGCGGTTTATTTTTTCAAAAAAACGCGCTTAAGCGCGGCGCATTTGCACTTTTGCAGGGGTAGTCGTTTTTCATTCAAATATCTCAACCGATGAGAAGGGTTGTTTTTTCATCTATAATAATAGGTGTGGCGCTGGCGGGCGCCGTGTGGGTGGGTTGTGCTGGTTCTTCCGGCTCTAACGGACGGCCGACATCCGCTCCGGCGGCTGCGTCGGCGGATGAGTATCGCGGGTCGTTGCCATTAGGTCGCATTCGGCTGCCGGAGGGCTTCCGCATAGGTGTGTACGCCGAAGGTTTGCAAAATGCGCGTTCGATGTGCCTGTCGCCCAATGGGACGCTGTTCGTCGGCACGCGCGACGTGGGCAATGTGTACGCCCTGCGCGATACGAACGGCGATGGGGTAGCGGACCTGCGCTACACGTTGGCCACGGGGCTGCGCATGCCCAACGGTGTGGCCTTCCGCAACGGCAGCCTGTACGTGGCCGAGGTGAGCCGCATCTTGCGCTTTGACGACATCGAGCGCCGGCTGTCGAACCCGCCAACGCCGGTGGTGGTGTACGACCGCTACCCTACCGATGCGCACCACGGCTGGAAGTATATCGCCTTTGGGCCTGACGGCCTGCTCTATGTGCCGGTGGGCGCTCCGTGCAACATTTGCGAGCGCTTAGATAACCCGCTCTATGCCAGCATCACGCGCATAGACGTGGACAGGCCCGAAAAAGGCCCGGAAATCGTGCAGCACGGCGTGCGCAACACCGTAGGCTTCACCTGGCACCCGCAGACGAAGCACCTGTGGTTTACCGACAACGGCCGCGACATGATGGGCGACGACATGCCCGCCTGCGAACTCAACCATGCCCCGCGCGACGGCATGCACTTCGGATACCCGTACTGCCACCAGGGCGATACCCCTGACCCGAAATTCGGCCACAAACGCCCCTGTAGCGACTTCACGCCGCCGGCCCAAAACCTCGGCCCACACGTGGCGCCCTTGGGGGTGGAATTTGTGCTGAGCCACAACTGGCCCGCCGAATATCGAAATCAAATCCTCATTGCCGAGCACGGCTCCTGGAACCGCTCGCGCAAAATAGGCTACCGCCTGACGTTGGTGCGCCTCAACAACGAGGGCAAGTGCACTCGCTACGAGCCGTTCGCTGAAGGCTGGTTGCAACCCGGCGATGACGTGTGGGGCCGGCCCGTGGACTTAGAGTGGCTGCCCGATGGCTCGCTGTTGGTGTCGGACGACTTCGCCGACGCCATCTACCGCATTTACTACTCGCCGAAATAAGCCGCTCTGCTGCCTATGCACCCTGTTGACGCCCTTCGCATTCGCTTCGATGCCGACCAGCTGGCCCTGCTCAATGTAGTGATGGCCTTTCTGATGTTCAGCGTCGCTCTGGATATCCGGCTTTCCGACTTTCGGCAGGTCTTCCGCTTCCCGCGTGCCATTGGGGTGGGTCTGGTGGCGCAGTACCTGCTCTTCCCGCTCATGACGCTGGGCCTGATTGCGCTCTTTCAGCCGCCGGTGAGCATGGCGCTGGGCATGGTGCTGGTGGGCATGTGCCCTTCGGGCAATATGACCAATTTTCTGGTGCACTTTGCTCGGGGCAATACGGCGCTGTCGGTAACCTTCAACGGCATCGTCATCCTGCTGGCGTCGGTGGTAACGCCGCTGGGTTTTCTGTTGTGGTCGAGCGCCGTGCCGGGTGCAGCGCAGTTGCGGCGCGACTTCGACATCGGCTTTGGCGAAATGGCGCTGATTATCGTGCAGCTCATCTTGCTGCCGCTGCTGGCAGGCATGTTGCTGACCCATTACCAACCTGGGCTGGTGGCGCGCATTCGCGGCTGGGTGCAGCGCCTTTCGCTCATCCTCTTCTTTGGCATCATCCTGGGCGCACTTTGGGGCAATCGCGACCACGTGGTTACGTACGTGGGCTACGCCTTTGTGCTGGTGCTGCTGCACAACGGCCTTGGTCTGGGCATTGGCTATGCCCTGGGCCGCGCGGCTCGCCTGTCCGAGGCCGATAGCCGGGCACTGGCCTTCGAGACGGGCATCCACAACACGGCGCTGGGGCTGTTGCTCATCTTCCGCTTCTTCAACGGCCTGGGCGGCATGGCGCTCATCGCCGCCTGGTGGGGCATCTGGGACTTAGTTACGGGCATCGCCTTAGCCTGGTGGTGGCGGCGCTCCACCCAACGAGCGCCAACGCTGCAAGAACGCACAACTTCTTAGCATTCATGGCTTTATACGAACAAATACAGGAGGCCGTCGCCGCCATTCGGCAGGCAACGGATTTTCAGCCCCGAACGGGCATCATCCTGGGCACCGGCTTGGGCAACTTGGCCGACGAGATTGCGCCAACGGCGAAAGTGGCGTACAGCCGCATCCCGCACTTTGCCCACAGCACGGCGCCAAGCCATCGGGGCGAGCTGGTTTTCGGCCACTTAGACGGGCATCCGGTGGTGGTGATGTCGGGCCGTTTACACTACTATGAGGGCTGGACGATGCAGCAAGTAACCTTTCCGGTGCGCGTGTTGGGTGCGCTGGGCATCGAGCGGCTCATCATCACCAACGCCTCGGGTGGCGTCAATCCGCATTTCCGCAGCGGCGACATCGCCGTGGTGCGCGACCACATCAACCTGCTGCCCGAAAACCCACTGCGCGGCCCCAACGACGAACGCCTCGGCCCGCGCTTTCCCGACATGTCGGAACCCTACGACCCTGGGCTGCGCCAACTGGCCTTAGACGCCGCTCGCCAGCACGGCATCCGCGCTTTTGAGGGTGTTTACTGCGCCTTGCAGGGGCCCAATCTGGAAACGCCCGCCGAATACGCCATGCTGCGGCGCTTGGGTGGCGATTGCACGGGCATGTCCTCGGTGCCCGAAGTGCTGGTCGCACGCCATCAGGGCATTCCGGTGCTGATGCTTTCGTTGGTAACGAATGTGGCCTTCCCGCCCAACGTCATCCGCATGACGACGGCTGAAGACGTCATTGCGCTGGCCAGCGAAGCCCAACCGCGCCTGACGTTACTGGTGCGCGAAGTGCTGCGCCGCCTTTCTGCGTAAGGACGGTTACCGCTGCGCGTAGTGCTTTTCGTAGTAGTCTCGATATTCGCCCGATACGACCTGTTGCAGCCATTCGGTGTTGTCCAAATACCACTGGATGGTCTGGCGTAGCCCTTCCTCGAAGGTGATGGAAGGTTGCCAGCCCAGCTCGCGGCGGATTTTGGAGGCATCAATGGCGTAGCGCCGATCGTGGCCGGGGCGGTCTTTCACGAAGGTAATCAGCTGGCGGGCCGTTCCGGCGGGGCGTTGGAGGAGTTCATCGGCCAGGTCGCAGAGCAAATGCACCAGGTCAATGTTGGCCCATTCGTTGTGGCCGCCGATGTTGTACGTCTCACCGATGCGCCCGCGGTGCAGGATGGCATCCATGGCCTCGGCGTGGTCTATGACCCACAGCCAGTCGCGCACGTTGCGCCCGTCGCCATAGACGGGCAGAGGACGGCCTTCACGGATGTTGTTGATCATCAGCGGGATGAGCTTTTCCGGAAACTGGTACGGGCCGTAGTTGTTGCTGCAATTGGAAAGTACTACCGGCAGGCCGTACGTGTGAAAATAGGCGCGCACAAAGTGGTCGCTGGCAGCCTTCGAGGCCGAATAGGGCGAACGCGGGTCGTAAGGCGTCTCTTCGGTGAAGTATCCTTCGGAGCCTAAGGAACCGTACACCTCGTCGGTGGACACGTGGTAAAAACGCTTGCCCTCACTATTCTCTGCCCAGTGTTTTCGGGCAGCATTGAGCAGGTTGACGGTGCCCAGCACGTTTGTTTCGACAAAGGCCAACGGATTGGTGATGGAACGATCCACGTGGCTTTCGGCCGCCAGATGGACGACAGCATCGAAGCGGTACTCGGCAAACAGGCGGTCCAAAAGCGCAGCGTCGCGAATATCACCGCGCACAAAAGTGTAGTTGGGCGCCTGCTCCACGTCGCGCAGGTTGGCCAGGTTGCCCGCATACGTCAGTGCATCGAGATTGACGATATGGTACTGCGGATAGCGCTGTACAAAAAGGCGCACGGCGTGAGAGCCAATGAAACCTGCGCCGCCGGTGATAAGGATGGTCATGGAAATCGAAGAAAGATTGAAGAGGCTACCAGAGGGCTATTTTTATCGCAATTTTTCGGCTGTGGCCGGCAAAAGTAATGGCTTCTGCGCCGCTGTCGGCGTTTGCAATACCTGCACTTGTAACGTTTCGGCCAAGCATCACTCTGGTCTTTGACTTCAGTCATCAAAAGGCCATTGTTTTATAGCGCATTTTTGAAAATAAAAAACGAACTATGCAACACCTTGAGCAAACAAGAAAGCCGGAAGCCGGCGATTACGCGCCTTTTTACGCTGCCTATGTGCAGGAAATAGAAACGGACGACATCGTGCGTTTTCTGGAAGAACAAAAGGCAGGAGTACTGGCCTTTTTCAAACACATTCCGTGGGAAAAGTGGGAGATTTCCTACGATGAAGGCAAATGGACGCTGGCACAGTTGGTACTCCACTTGATAGACTCGGAGCGCATTTTTGCTTACCGGGCCTTGCGGATTGCTCGCGGCGACCAGACGCCTCTGCCCGGCTTCGACCAGGAGGCCTACGCTGAAATGAGCGAAGCCAACAGCCGAACGCCCGTCTCGCTGGCTGATGAATTCGCCGCTGTGCGCGAGGCTACGATACACCTCTTCCGCAACTTTAGCCCGGCGATGTGGGAGCGGCGCGGCATGGCTGCCGACAGCGAAATCACGCCCTTAGCGCTGGCCTGGATTATCGCCGGCCACCTGCAACACCACGTGCGCATCATTCAGGAGCGTTACTTGAACGCCTGAAGGGCTCACAGGAAAATCTTGCCGTTCCACCAGTCCGTCTCGATGATGGCTTCGTACTTGCGGTAAAACGCCAGGGCAGGTTCGTTCCAATCGAGCACCTGCCATTTGACCAATCGGCAGCCGCGCCGACGGCCTTCCGCCAGCACCGCTTCAAACAAGCGCCCGCCGATGCCACTGCGGCGATACGGCTCGCTAACGACCAGGTCGTCTAAGTAAAGCATCTTGCCTTTCCAGGTGGAATAGGCCATAAAAAACAGGGCCATACCCGCGATGCCTTCCGAACTTTCGGCCACCAAACAGTCGAACCGCCCTTCGCGAAAATCGCGGGCGTATTCCGCAGGGGTCGTTACCACGGCTTGGGGTGCTTTCTCATAAACTGCCAGTTCGTACACCAATGCATGCACCGCCGGCATATCGGCCTCCGTAGCAGGCCTTATTCGTACTTCACTCATTTTCAGCGCATTGTTTGCCAAAAGCAGGCCTTTAAACGAAAAATCCCTCCCCGTTATGCAACGGGGAAGGACATCATCAAAACACGCTTCATTTTTGAACTTAAATCGTCGTAAACACGAACTGAGGCAAAATTAGACTTGTCTAATGCCGTCCACCAAGTTTTTTGCTGTTCTTTCGACGAATTTTTTTTCCACATGACAAAAACCATCCTTATCCGCAACGCTCAGGTCGTCAACCAGGGCAGCATTCGGGAGCGCGATGTGTACGTCCGTCAGGGGCGTATCGAGCGCATTGACCGCACCATTGACGCCCCCGCCGACATCGAGATAGACGCCAAAGGGCACCACCTCATTCCGGGCATCATTGATGACCAGGTGCACTTCCGTGAACCGGGTCTGACGCACAAGGCCACCATCGCCACCGAGAGCCGAGCGGCGGTGGCGGGCGGCGTTACCTCCTATATGGAGATGCCCAACGTGCAGCCGCCGGCAGTAACGCAAGAATTGCTGGAGGCCAAATACCAGATTGCCGCGCGCACATCGCTGGCCAACTACTCCTTCTTCATGGGTACCACGAACGATAACCTGGACGAAGTGCTGCGCACCGACCCCAAGCGCGTGTGTGGCATCAAAATCTTCATGGGCAGCAGCACCGGCAACATGCTGGTGGACGATGTGCACACATTGGAGCGCCTTTTTGCCGAAGCACCCACGCTCATCGCTACCCACTGCGAAGACGAAACGACGGTGCGAGAAAACCTGGAGCGCTACCGGCAACGCTACGGCGACGACCACCTCAAGGCATCGCATCACCCGCGCATTCGCAACGTCCGGGCCTGCCTGCTCTCCTCTTCGCTGGCTGTTGACCTGGCCCGGCGGCTCGGCACGCGCCTGCACGTGCTCCACCTCACCACGCGCGACGAACTTAAGATCTTCGATAACCGCCTGCCTTTGGCGAAAAAGCGCATCACAGCCGAGGTGTGCGTGCATCACCTGTACTTCCACTCCGAACACTACGAGCACTTAGGCAACCTCATCAAGTGCAACCCGGCCATCAAAAACAGGGTACACCGCGACGCCCTGCTGCCCGCCCTGCTCGACAACATCATAGACGTGGTGGCCACCGACCACGCTCCACACACCTTGGAAGAGAAAAACCAGCCCTATCTGCAGGCGCCCTCTGGCCTCCCACTGGTGCAGCACGGCCTCAACGTCATGCTGGAACTGTACCATGCCGGCAAAATTTCGTTGGAAAAAATCGTGGAGAAGATGTGCCATGCGCCGGCCATCGCCTTCCGCTTGCGCGAACGCGGCTTCGTCGAAGAGGGCTACTGGGCCGACTTAGCCTTAGTGGACATCAGTCGCCGCTGGACCGTGACGCGCGAGAACATCCTGTACAAATGCGGCTGGTCGCCCTTCGAGGGGCATACCTTCCGCGGCCAGGTACTCAGCACCATCGTCAGCGGGCATTTAGCCTGGCACGAAGGGCGCTTCGACGAAGGCAAGATGGGCGAACGGCTGGATTTTGAAGGTTGGGGGTGATGGGTAGCCGGGGCGCACTAAACTTTTTCGGGCTTTAGCACTTCTACAGGGAGTGGCTGTTTGCCTCGTTTACTTCGCCTATGTCTGTCACTGATCCCTGGCTTACTCATCTCCGCACTCGCCTGAGTGGGCCTTTGCCCGGGCGAGCGGCCCAGTACCGCATGGCCAGTGCGCGCCGCCTGGAAGAGCTACAACACTTGCCGGCGCCACCTGCGGATGCGCGCATTGCCTGTGTGCTCAATCTGCTGCACCAGCAAGGCGACGAGTGGCGTACGGTGCTCATCCGGCGCTCGGTGAACCCGCGCGACCGGCACAGCGGACAGGTGAGCTTTCCTGGCGGCAGGTGGGAAGAGTCCGACGGAGCGCTGGCCAACGTGGCACTGCGCGAAGCAGAGGAGGAAATCGGCGTGCCGGCTGGCGCGGTGGAAATCATTGGCCAGCTGACGGAGCTATACATCCCGGTCAGCCATTTTTTAGTGTATCCCTTCGTTGGCGTGCTGCACGAGCCGGTGTCGTTTCGCCCTCAGACGGGCGAAGTAGAGGAAATTCTGGCGCCGCCAGTGTCGCTATTTTGTGCTGCCGAGAGCCGCAAGGTGAAGGATATTGTCATCGGACAAGGGCTTTTGTTGCGCAACACGCCGTATTTCGATGTGGAGGGCCACATCGTCTGGGGCGCCACGGCCATGATTTTGAGCGAATTTCTGGAGCTGGCTCTGCCCGCCGACGAGCGTCAACTGTTGTTGATCTGAAGCACTTTGAGGAAGGCTTCTTGCGGCACTTCAACGGTGCCGAACTGGCGCATGCGCTTTTTGCCCTCTTTCTGCTTTTCTAACAACTTGCGTTTGCGCGTGATGTCGCCGCCGTAGCATTTGGCGGTTACGTCTTTGCGCAGGGCGCTGATGGTTTCGCGAGCAATAGGCTTGTTGCCGATGCAGGCCTGTATGGGTATCTGGAACTGCTGGCGCGGGATGAGTTCCTTGAGCTTTTCGCACATGCGGCGGCCTAAGTACTCGGCTTTAGAGCGGTGAACGAGCGAGGTGAAGGCGTCCACCACTTCACCATTCAGGCGTATTTCCAATTTTACAACGTCGGTTTCGCGGTAGTCGAGCAGGTAGTAATCGAAAGAGGCATAGCCTCGGGTCATGGACTTGAGTTTGTCGTAGAAATCGAAGACAATCTCAGCCAGCGGCATGTGGAAGATGATTTCCACGCGCGTGGGCGTCAGGTAGTTTTGCCGCTGCAGGATGCCTCGTTTGTCCATGCACAGGCTCATGATGTTGCCAATGTACTCAGGCTTGGTAATGATCTGGGCATAGATATACGGCTCTTCTACCGATTTCAGGTGGTTGGGGTCGGGCAATTCGGACGGCTGTCGCACCTCAAAGCGTCGTCCTTTGACGTCGGTAGCGAAGTAGGGTACGTTGGGTACGGTGGTGATAATGTCCTGATTGAATTCGCGCTGGAGGCGTTCCTGGACGATCTCCATGTGGAGCATGCCCAGGAAGCCGCAGCGGAAGCCGAAGCCCAGCGCCGCAGAAGTTACCGGTTCGAAGACGAGAGAAGCGTCGTTGAGCTGGAGTTTTTCCAGGGAGTCTCGGAGGTCTTCGTAGTCGTCGTTGTCTAAGGGGAAGACGCCGGCGAAGACCATGGGTTTGACTTCTTCAAAGCCTTTGACCGGTGCATCGCATGGGCGAGCGACGTGGGTAACGGTATCGCCCACTTTGATTTCGCGGCTGGTTTTGATGCCGGTAATGATGTAGCCCACATTGCCGGCAGAGAGTTCGCCTGTTTCGTGGAAGCCCATGCGCAGGATGCCCACTTCTTCGGCGACGACCTCCTTGCCTGTGGCCATGAAGCGGATTTTATCGCCTTTGCGCAGGGTGCCGTTAACGACGCGAACATACGTGATAACCCCACGGTAGCTGTTGAACATGGAGTCGAAGATCATGGCTTGCAGCGGTGCTTCCGGGTCGCCTTTGGGCGGTGGAATGCGGTTGACGACGGCGGCCATAATCTCCTCGATGCCCTGGCCGGTGCGGCCTGAAGCGCTAATGATGTCTTCGCGCTGGCAGCCGATGAGGTCAATGATCTGGTCTTGCGTGCCCTCGATATCGGCACTTTCCATATCCACCTTATTGACGATGGGAATAATTTCCAGGTCGTGGTCTATGGCCAGATATAGGTTGCTAATGGTCTGGGCCTGAATGCCTTGAGTGGCGTCCACCAGAAGCAAAGCGCCTTCGCAGGCCGCAATGGCGCGGCTGACCTCGTAGGAGAAATCTACGTGGCCGGGGGTGTCAATGAGGTTGAAGATGTATTCCTGCCCATCGGCCGGATGGGTGTAGCGCATCTGGATGGCGTGGCTCTTGATGGTGATGCCGCGCTCGCGCTCCAGGTCCATATTGTCTAGGGCCTGGTCTTGCATATCGCGCTTGCTGATGGTTTGGGTGTATTCCAGCAGGCGGTCAGCCAGGGTGCTTTTGCCGTGGTCAATGTGGGCTATGATGCAAAAGTTGCGGATATTCTTCATGATACAAGAAGGGCGAAAGAAATGCCGTTGGCGAGCTTAAAACGGCGCGATGGGCGGGCGAGTTCAAAAGGCTGCCACTGGCGAAGTTTTAGGCTGCAAAGGTAAGGCTTAATGGGTGTATGGGCCGATTAAAAGCATACAGCCGACCCGTTGCAGCAACGGATCGGCTGTATCGAATAGCCGTGGGCTTTTGAAAAGCGCCTTACTCGAGTCGGAAGCGCACGGGCAGGGTGAAGCGCACTTTCACCGGGTTACCGTTGGCTTCGCCCGGTATCCAGCGCGGCATGCTTTCGACAACGCGGACAGCTTCTTTACCGCAGCCGCCGCCGATGTCTTTGATGATTTGCACATCTGTGATTTCGCCCTTTCTGCCGACGACGAAGGAAAGCACCACCTGGCCCTGAATGTTGTTTTCGCGGGCCAAGGGCGGGTACTTGATGTTCTCTGCCAGGTATTTCAGCAGTTCGGCTTCGCCGCCCGGGAAGCTCGGTGGCTTCTGGATGTCGAAGATTTCGAACGTTTTTTCTTCCTGGCGTACCGGTGCCTCCACGACTTTCGCCACGACGGGATTGTCTATAATCTCCGGTGGTGCGTCGTCGGTACCTTCTTTGGTTTGCTTACCGACGTCGGCCTTTGTTTCAATCACTTCTTCCACCGTCGGAGGCTCCTGGTCGGCCACCTGTTCGTCCTTTTTGATGATAGGCGGCACGAACTGGATAGTCGAGCGCGTGGGCGGCGGCGGCGTAGGTGGTGGCGGCGGCGGAGGAGGCGGTGGGTTATTCGGGTCAATGTCCGGTGGTGGGCCGAGCTCGGCGGTTACCTCGATCATTTGATCCTCCTGTTTGAACACGTCCGTCATCTTAGAGAGGATGAACGGCAAGGAGAAGAACAGGATGATCAGTCCGGTACCATAGGCCAGTGCCCGCCCCATGTATTTCGGATATGCCCGGCGCAGCTGGTATGCACCATATTCGCGGTTACGCGACGCGAATATGATATCGAGCATATCGCGATAAACGGAAGCACCATTTTTTTCTGCCATGATGAGTCCTTTTTTAGTTGTGCGTCAAAATGGGTGTCGTTCTGTGGCGGCGGTTTTATTGCCCTTTTTTGGTTGCCTTTTGAATAGCCTCGATTTGCTCTTCTACCGAGAACTTCAGGCCCCCCGCCGGATTTCGGATGAATTCCTCTTCTTGCTCCGAAATATCGAGCAATACGTACATGGACACGTTGGTGATTTTCATTTCATCGAAAGCGTCCACTAAGTTTTTGTAGCGCGACTCTTTCGTGGGCTTGATGAGGACGTTGAGGCGGGAAACCATTTTTTTCTGGCCCGGATTCTTCGGGTCATCGCGTTCCATGTCGCCCCACTCCTCTTTTACCCGTCTTTTTTTGTCCAGAATAACCTTGCGAAGTCCTTCTGCCGAGAAGTCGGTAGAGTCCAATTTAGCATCGGTGATGCCTTCGTAGTAATAGACCTTATCGTCGGCACCCAACAGGAGTGTCAGCACTTGCGACTCTTTGGTTTCGACCACGTCTTCTTCGGTGATTTTCTTTTCGGGCATCACCACAGGCATGATCTGCGGTTTAGCCAGCGTGGTGGTCAACATGAAGAACGTGATGAGCAAGAAAGCCAGGTCCACCATCGGAGTGAGGTCCACTCGTGTGGAAAGTTTTTTTGACCGGACTTTGCCTCCGCCTTTTTTTCGGGCGCCACTATCGGCGGTTTGAATTTCAGCCATGGGTATGCGCTGTTAAGGGTGTTCAGAGATCAGAGGTACAAGCAGCAATCCTCGACGTTTGAGGCATCAAAGCCCTTGCGTCTTGTTGGGGTCTGCTTCGAGATTGGTAATCAGGTTAAACTTGTTGACGTTGATGTCCGAAAGCGTATTGAGCACCTTCTGTATTGCCGAGTAGGGCGTGTCTTTGTCCGCTTTAAGGACAATGACATACTCTTCCGGCACAACGCCTTCTTGCTTCAGGCGGAACTGAGCCAGGCGAGCGTTGTGGATCCAGGGGCCGAGCTCATTGCCCACGCTGTCTGCCGGTATGCCCGAGAAATTCGCTGCATTCTGTCGTTCGCTTGAGTTCATAGCCAACCACTTGCGGAGGTCTTTCCGCGGTACGCCGAAGGCGCCGAAGATGGAGAATTTTTTCATCTCTTCTTCGGTCAGGCCCATCTGGTACTGCGAGTTCATGTCCGAAATGAGCGCATAGCGCGTGTGCTGCCCGGTCATGTCCAGAAAGATTTTGCCCTCTTTGTCCACGAGGATGGTCAGCGTACCCGACTCGGGCAGTTTCGTCTCGGAGATAGACGAGGGTGTGTCCACCACAACGGGCTCCTGCGGCTTGGCTTTGGCCGTGAGCATGAAGAAGGTCAACAGCAGGAAGGACACGTCGCACATGGCGGTCATGTCAATGGAAGGGGTGTGCCGAGGTGGTTTGTGCTTAGGCATAGCTATCAGGTACGGTTAAGACCTACCCGGCTTTGCGAGCGACTCGACCGCATCAGCCGGGCAGGTATCCAATAAGATGCTAAAAATGGAATTAGTGTTGTGTGGCCGCAAAAGTTTGCGTGAGGCTGTAGCCTGCTTCGTCAATGCGGTACGTCATGGCGTCAATGCGCGCCGTGAAGAAGTTGTACATGATGATGGCGATAGCCGAGGTACCGATACCGAGAGCGGTGTTGATAAGAGCCTCCGAGATACCCATTGCCAGCTGCGTCGAGTCGGGCGCACCGGCGGTGGAGAGGGCCGCGAAGGCGCGGATCATCCCGAGTACCGTACCGAACAGACCAATAAGGGTGGCTACCGAGGCCAGCGTGGCCAGAATGTTCAGGTTGCGCTCCAGCATCGGAAGTTCCAGCGTCGTGGCTTCTTCGATTTCTTTCTGGATGGCGACGATCTTTTCGTCTTTTTCCATACCCGTTACACGGGTCATCTCCTCGTACTTGACTAAGCCGGCGCGTACGACGTTGGCTACGGAACCTTTCTGCTTGTCGCAAGCAGCAATGGCAGCCTGAATGTCGTTGCGGTCCAGGGCGCTCTTCACGGCGCGCACGAAGTCATCCACTTTGCCCTTACCGGCTGCCTTGCTGAGTGTGATGAAGCGCTCCAGAACGAAGACGATAGCCATAAAGGCCATACCCAGCAGGATGGGCACCACCCAACCGCCCTTATAAATCGTACCGAAGTAGTCGCCGGGCAGCGGGTCTTTGTTCGGGTCGCCGTCCACAAAGTGCGACGGATCACCAAAGACGTACTTGTAGATGATCGTGGACAGGACGAAGCACAGCGGGATCGCGATGTACGGGAAAATCGCGCTGAAGTCCATTTGCTGTTTTTTCGCAGGAGTGTTTTTTGCTGCTGTCATGCTGCGGTTTAGTTTTTAGTTAAAAAATGTTTTAAAATGCGGTTTCAAAAAACAAATCCTTGAAAAACAAGCTCTGCGCGCTGTCGGGTTTTTCCGTTCTGTTTCGACCCGTGTTGACTAACGATTAGGATGCAGCAGGACGCGATTGTGGTAAGTGTGGTCTGGGAAAAAAACCACCAGAGCGACAGAGTTGCCTTCCTCGGAAGTGCTTTTGCGGCGGTAAAAATAGTGTGGGTACGACAATTACAAATAAAAGCGCCTCTAAATTCACAATTTCGACATACTGGCCGCTTTTTTTAAGGGTCTTTTAGCGGGCAAAACGGGAGATGACCTGCCGGATTTCCACCAATTGCTCCAGTAGTGGGCGCAGCTGGGCCAGCGGCAACATGTTGGCTCCGTCCGATTTGGCCTCGGCAGGCGTGGGGTGGGTTTCGATGAACAGCCCATCAGCGCTCACGGCAATGGCGGCGCGGGCGATGGTGGCAATGAGCGCCGGCCGACCACCAGTAACCCCGCTGCTCTGATTGGGCTGCTGCAGCGAGTGCGTGCAGTCCACCACCACCGGGCTGCCCGAAGCCTGCATGATGGGCACGCTCCGGAAGTCCACAATCAGGTCGGAGTAGCCGAACATGGTGCCGCGCTCGGTGAGCCAGACGCGCTCGTTGCCGGCATCCACAACTTTCTGGCGGGCAAAGTGCATGGCCTCCGGGCTGACGAACTGCCCCTTCTTGATATTAACCACTTTACCCGTATGCGCCGCCGCCACCAGCAAACTGGTCTGGCGACATAGAAAGGCCGGAATCTGGAGCACGTCCACACTTTGGGCAGCCAAGGCAGCCTCTGGCTCGCTGTGGATGTCGGTTGTTACCGGCACGTCGAAGGTCTCGCCTACGGCTTTGAGGATACCCAGCGCCTTCTCGTCGCCGATGCCGGTGAACGAGTCGCCGCGGCTACGGTTGGCTTTGCGATAGCTGCCTTTAAAAATATAAGGTATGGCCAGCTGTTCGCACATTTCGCGTACAGAGCCGGCGATGTCGAAAGCCATTTGCTCGCCTTCGATAGCACATGGGCCGGCAATAAGGAAAAAATTGCCCGAGTCCGTGTGTTTCAGACGGGGCAGGTCGGCGGTAGAAAGCATGGCACAGGCAGGTTTTAGCGGCGAAGTTGACGCATTCGTCAGGCTTCGGAGGTGAAGCGGAAGCGAATTTTGGGAAAATTCTCTTGCACGGTTTGCAGTATCCAGGCCGTTTCGGCCAGAAAGACCCACTCACCGTGGCGGTCGCGGGCAATGTCGCGCTTGCGGCGTTCTAAAAATTCTTGCAGGGCTTTGGGGTCGTCGCTGCTGACCCAGCAGGCTTTGTGCAATTGGATGGGCTCGTATCGGCATCTGGCGCCGTATTCGGCTTCCAATCGGTGCTGGAGCACCTCGAACTGCAGCAGTCCTACCGTGCCCACGATGCGGCGGCCATCGCTCTGGCGCACGAAGAGCTGGGCCACGCCTTCGTCCATGAGCTGCTCCAGCCCTTTGGCAAATTGCTTTTGCTTGAGCGGGTCGGCGTTTTCCACGTAGCGGAATTGCTCCGGGCTGAACGATGGGATGCCTTTGAAGTGCAGTATTTCGCCCTCGGTGAGCGTGTCTCCGATTTTGAAGTTGCCGGAGTCGTAGAGACCCACTACGTCGCCCGGGTAGGCTTCTTCAAGCAGGGTCTTTTTGCTGGCCATAAACATGGTGGGCGCCGGAAACTTCAGGTCGCGCTCCAGCCGGACGTGGCGGTAGTTCTTATTGCGCTCGAAGCGGCCTGAACACACGCGCAGGAAGGCGATGCGGTCACGATGGCGCGGGTCCATGTTGGCGAAAATCTTGAACACAAAGCCGCTGAACTTTTCCTCTTCGGGACGCACCAGACGCTCTTCCGTCTGGCGGGGCAGAGGAAGCGGAGCGATGTCCACGAAGCAGTCCAGCAGCTCGCGCACGCCGAAGTTATTGACTGCCGAGCCGAAAAAGACCGGGCAGACGTCGCCGCGCAGATACGTCTCGCGGTCAAACGGCGGATACACCACTTCGATGGTTTCTACATCTTCGCGCAATTGGCGGGCGGCGCTTTCGCCGATGTATTGCGCTAAAGCTGGGTCATTCACATCTTCAAAGACAATGCTCTCCTCTTCCTGCTGCTTGCCGTGTGGCTGGAAAAGCACTAAGCGCCGCTCGTAGAGACTATAGACCCCCTGAAAGCGCTGGCCCATACCAATGGGCCACGACAGCGGGCGCACCTTGACGGCCAGTTTTTTCTCTATTTCGTCCAGCAGGTCAAACGGGTCCAGACCCTCGCGGTCGAGCTTGTTGACGAAAAATATAATAGGTGTCGCTCGCATGCGGCACACCTGGGTCAACTTCTCCGTTTGCGTTTCTACGCCTTTGGCTGCGTCCACCACCACCACGGCGGAGTCCACGGCGGTAAGGGTTCGGTAGGTGTCTTCGGCAAAATCCTCGTGGCCCGGCGTGTCTAAGATGTTGATCTGCAGGTCGCGATACTCAAAGCCCATGACCGACGTGCTCACAGAGATACCGCGCTGGCGCTCAATTTCCATGAAGTCGGACACAGTGGATTTTTTGATCTTGTTGCTCTTCACCGCACCGGCAGTCTGGATGGCGCCGCCGAAGAGCAGCAGTTTTTCGGTCAGGGTCGTTTTGCCGGCGTCGGGGTGGGCAATAATGGCAAAAGTGCGGCGTCGCCGCAGCTCGTTTAAAAAATCGGACACGGGTAGCGTGTTTTTATATTCTCTGAAAACGCGCGCAAAGGTAAGGGGCATCGCCGCTCTTTTGCCTGCAGCGATGCCCCCCTTTGCATGGCCTAACCTATGGCCCTGACGCCTCAGTGCGGCAGACGCTCGCGCAGGTAACCGTAGAGCCACGTACCGGCAATAGCGCTTAGCAGTGTTACCACAATCACCGTAGCGCCCGTACCGATTTGGGCAAACAGCGGCCCCGGGCACGCGCCCGTCATGGCCCAGCCCAAGCCAAAAATCAGGCCGCCAATGATCTGGCCCTTGTTGAACGTCTTGTCGTGAAAGGTAATCGGCTCGCCGTAAATGGTGCGCGCCTTAAGCCGCTTGATGAGAAACACCGATATGGCGCCGACGACTACGGCCGTTCCAATAATGCCGTACATGTGGAACGACTCCAAGCGAAACATCTCCTGAATGCGGAACCAGGAAATCACCTCAGCTTTTACGAGGACAATCCCGAAAAAGACGCCTACAGCCAGATAGATCAGGTTGTGATACCAGGGGTGCTCGATTTCCGACTCGTTGATGCACATGGCGTGCAGCGAGCGTACTTCAGCGTCGGTTTCGGCGGGAATGGTAGTTTGCTGATATGCGGTGGTTGTGTTTTCCATATTTAAGTGAACGGTGAAAGGTGAACGTGAGCGGCGCTGGTTTTAAGAGCAACTTTGATTTATCACCTGCAGCGCCATTTTCCATTTTTAATTTTCATTCCTGATTTCTGCTTTACAGCGCCAGTATATGCGGCAGCAGCAGGTGCGTCATGAGGAAGCCCCCGAGCATGAAGCTGATGGTAGCCACTAACGAAGGCCATTGCAGCGTGGACAGACCCATGATAGCATGGCCCGACGTGCAGCCGCCAGCGTAGCGCGTGCCGAAGCCCACTAAGAAGCCACCAATAACCATCAGGATAAAGCCGCGCAGCGTGAGCAACTTATCCCAATCGAAGAGGTCTCGAGGTATCAGATGACTGGTGTCGGTAACGCCTACGGCGGCCAAATCCCGCGCCAGGTCTGGATGAATTTGCACCGGATTAGGGTCTTTGAGCCAGACCGTAGCAATGATGGCGCCCACAAGGATACCGGCTACGAAGAAGAGGTTCCACACCTCTTTGCGCCAGTCGTACTGGAAGAAGCGGATATTGGCCGGGAAGCACGCTGCGCAGATGTGGCGCAGGTTGCCCGAAATGCCAAAGTGCTTATTGCCCAGCAGCAGCAGCATGGGTACGGTCAGGCCAATGAGGATGCCTGCGGCCCACCAGGGCCAGGGTTGTTGCAACATTTCCATACGAAGAGCAGTCGTTGTTTTTGTTATGAAATAGAAAAATGAAGTTGCCGTAATTCCGTCGGTTGCCGCTGACCTCAGAGCGTTTGTTGCAGTTGCATGAGTCGCTTTTGCGCAGTGGCAAACACATCTTGCTCGATTTCGATACCAATAAAATGCCGTCGGTGCAGCAGGCAGGCCGCCCCTGTGGCGCCCCCGCCCATAAAGGGATCGAGGATGGTTTCGCCCATATACGATACCTTTTGCAGCAGGTCGGTCATGCCTGATACCGATTGGCCCCAAAAGTGGTACGTCTTGTCGTTGTCGTTCACGTCGCTCTTGACCACATCGCCTATCCAGCGCTTGTTTTCTCCTTTGGTAAACCACAAAATGGGCTTCCAAAACGTGTTCACTTTGCGCTGCCACAACTGTGGCGATTGGCCTCCGGGCGTGAGGTAACACAGCGTCCAGTTGTACTTCAACCCTTCCACCGACATGAGCTGAAAAATTTCGGGCAAATAAGATTGCCCTACCATGGCCAGCAGCCCACCGCCGGGGCGCAATACCCGCAGCGCGAAAAGCGCCAGGTCGCGATAGAGCGGAAGGAATTTCTGCGGATAAGGCGGGTCGGTGATGATCCAATCCACCGAATTTTCGGGCAGGCTTACCGCTCGGAAATCGCTGTGGTGAAGCGTCAGCCGACTGCCGGTTTTCAGATAGTGCAGCATCCGCTCAAACGGATAGGTATTGCCCTTCAGATACTCTTCCGCGTAACGGCCCTGCTGGAGGCTGCTCTCGGCATATGCCCAGCAAGAGGCGCGAGTTGCGGGCGCATGCTCTTTTGCCTGCGCCTTCAGGTGTTGCTTTGCCTGCTCTAAGCGAGCATCTTGCTTCACTTTTTCGATGTAGGCCTCCACGTTTCGGTCTGGATAGCGCTTGCGATAGCGCTCGATGCGCTGCAGGAGGTCGGGGCGCTCTTCCAGCACGATATCCGCCATCCAGGAGTGCTCGCCGTGCGTCATAGACCGATGTGTTTTAGCCAGGTGTGAAGTGGAAGGATATGCCCTATAAAGATAGTAGTCTGAAAGTGCCTCGCCTCCACTGCGCCCAGCATCTCGAAGCCTTTGTGGTAGTCGCACTCGTCCCAGCGAACAAAGCCTATCGGTCGGCACAAGATGTGGTAATCTACCCCTTGTCTGGGCTTCAGATCGTAAGCGCCGAAAGAGCCGTCTTTTCGAGGCCCCGACACATCTATGCGCAGCAAGCCAGCGGGCGTTTTCAGCTTGAAGTCGTGGCCGCAGGTAACCGTCCAGCGTTGATAATTATCCGGCTCGACGTATTGAGCAGGGTAATGCTGACGGAACCAGCCGCTGACGTGATGCTCGATAACCAAACCACGGAGCTGCCCGGTCACACGAACGTCGTTTTGAGCAAACTTCGTCATCATGTGCGGCGCGCGAAGACGCTGCTCCTCTAAAGCGCGCGCATACCAGTGTGGGTTGAAGGCAATATACATGCTCGCATCGGTCGGAAAAGCCGGCTAAAGATAAAAAGAAGCCCGGACAACGCAGGATCTCTGGCGCATTGCGTCATCCTGTCCACGTTATCCGGGCGTTACCTTAAGGCCGACGCCGATGCTTACAGCAACGTGGACGGGCAAACGTAGTCCGTTACTTTGAACAGACCGCTTTCTTTAATGGCCTTAAAGCCACCTTTCACATCTACCAAGTTATCGTAGCCGCGGGCGCGCAGGATGCTGGCAAAGATCATGGAGCGATAGCCACCAGCGCAGTGCACATAGGCCGTGCGATCTTTCGGAATTTCGGCCATGTGCTGGTTGATGTAATCCAGCGGCGTATTCTCGGCGTTCTCCAGGTGCTCGCTCTGATATTCGCTCTTGCGGCGCACGTCAAAGACCGGAGCGGACGGGTCAGCCTTCAGGCGCTCGGCCAGTTCTTGAGCCGTGATGCTCTCGATAGCGTCTACTTCCATGCCGGCAGCTTTCCAGGCGTCAAAACCGCCCTCTAAGTAGCCTAAACAATAGTCGTAGCCTACGCGAGCCAGGCGCATGACGGCCTCCTCTTCGCGGCCCGGGTCCGTAACGAGCAGGATTTGCTGCTTCACATCCGGGATGAGCGCGCCCACCCACGGGGCAAACTGGCCATCCAGGCCAATGTTGATGGAGTTGGGAACGAAGCCCTTAGCAAACGTCTGCGGGTCGCGCGTATCCAGAATGAGGGCGCCCGTTTCGTTGGCCACAGCCTCAAAGGCTGCCGGCGACAGAGCGCGCGTACCGCGCTGCATGACCTCGTCAATGCTGTCGTAGCCGTGCTTGTTCAGCGCCACATTGAGCGGGAAGTAGGCCGGCGGCGGCGTCAGGCCCGTCGTTACCTCCTTGATGAATTCTTCCTTCGTCATGTCAGCGCGCAGAGCGTAGTTCGTCTGCTTCTGGTGGCCCAGCGTGTCGAAGGTCTCTTTCGACATGTTCTTACCGCAAGCCGAGCCGGCGCCGTGGGCCGGATACACGATGACGTCATCGGGCAGCGGCATGATCTTGTTGCGCAGCGACTCGTACAGCGTGCCAGCCAGCTGCTCCTGCGTCATGTTAGCAGCCTTTTGCGCCAGGTCGGGGCGGCCTACGTCGCCGATGAACAGCGTGTCGCCCGAGAACAGGGCACGCTCCTTACCGTTCTCATCAATGAGCAGGTAGCACGTACTTTCCATCGTGTGGCCCGGCGTGTGCAGCACGCGGAAGGTGAGTTTGCCAACCTTAAATTCTTCGCCGTCTTTAGCGATGTATGCGTCGAACGTCGGGTTGGCATTCGGGCCATACACAATGGGCGCACCCGTTTTCTTGCTCAGGTCCACGTGGCCGCTCACAAAGTCGGCATGGAAGTGCGTCTCGAAGACGTACTTGATTTTGGCGCCATCCTTAGCGGCGCGCTCGAGGTAGGGCGTTACTTCGCGCAGTGGGTCAATCACTACGGCTTCGCCTTCGCTCTCGATGTAGTAGGCGCCTTGCGCGAGGCACCCGGTATAGATTTGCTCAATCTTCATAACGAATACAATTTTTAATTTGACAAAGAGTAGTTATCCTGAAAACGATACAAAGGTACGTTCGTCTGAATGCCAAAAAACGTGACTGAAGTCACACCGATGCCTTAATGGCGTTCGGTTCGTTCGTACTGCTGGCGTGCGGGCACCTCCAGCCCTTGCCGGATGCCTTTTTCGGCGGGTGCAAGGCCTGTTTCCATCCAACGCGGCACAGGCGCCCCCAGCAAGTAGTGGTCAAAGAACTGCTGCATGCGCAGCTGAAAGTCCGCCCGGTTTTGCAGTTTCACGGGCCAATGTGGTTCGTCGCTGTAGTTGAGCATCCACACGGGCTTGCCCAAACGCCGCAGACCAGTGTATAGTTCAATGCCCTGGGCCCAGGGTACGGCGCCGTCTTTGTCGTTGTGCATAATCAGTAACGGTGTCTGCACGCGGTCTAAGAAGAATAGCGGCGAGTTTTCCCAATAGCGCATGGGGTATTCCCACAGGGTGCCACCGATGCGGCTTTGCTGACGCTCGTACTGGAACTGACGCACCAGCCCCGACTCCCAGCGGATGCCGCCATACGCGGAGGTCATGTTGGCAACCGGCGCACCCGCCTCGGCGCAGGCAAACAGGTTGGTGCGTGTGATGATGTAAGCCGTCTGATAGCCGCCCCACGAGTGCCCTTGCAGGCCAATGCGGCGCGCATCAATGAAGCCTTTGCCCACCAAGGCCGTAACACCGCTGACTACGGCGTCGTAGGCACTCTGCCCCGGGTAGCCTATGCGGTAAGGAATATCCGGCGCAAACACCACGTAACCGCGGCTGGCGTACGCCGTGTAGTTGATCTGCGAGCGGTGGTAATCGGGCGCGCGGTGCTGGTGCAGTTCATCGGAAAGGCGCTCGTAAAAATTGACGATGAGCGGATACTGCCTGTCCGGGCTGAACCCTTCGGGCTTCACCAGCAGGCCCTCCAGCGTGTCGCCCGCGGGCGAAAGCCAGCGGAACAGCTCGATGCTGCCCCAGCGATACTCGTTTTGCTGCGGGTTGGCCTCCGAAATGCGCTGCTCAACAGGCGGGCGCACGGCGGAAGCAGGCGCAGGAATTGCTGTGCGCAGCAAGTCAGGGAACGTCTGATAATTTTCTTTGGTAAACACCAGCACATCGGCCTCTCGGGCCTTCAGCGGTGAGCGTGCGTAGCGGAAGGGGCCGCTCATCCAGGGAGTGATGGTGCCCGTTTTCAGGTCGAGCCAGGCGTAGCCTTCCTCACGCGAGCCTTCATGCGTGGTGTGCAACAGCAGACGCGCATCCGGTGCTACAGCCCGTTCTTCCGGATCGAGGCGGATGTAACGGTAAAGCGTGCTCGTTTCGCGCCCGCGCGTCAGGCGTCGTGGGGGCGCCTGGCCGGAAGGATCCAGCAGCCACAGGTCGTAGCGATCGTACACCAGCACGCCCTGGTCGTCGGTCAGCCAGGTCGCCAGGCCGTAGGGATTGGGGTAGTCTGGAACGTCGGTTTTCTCATTGAAAAAGGCGACCCGGCGGTTGTCGGTGAGCCGTATAGCACGGCCCGTTTCGGCATTCCAACAATACCAGGCCGTGTCGGCAAACTGCCACCACAACGCATAGCGCGCCTCCGGCGACAGGTAGGTCCGGCAGCGCTGCCCCCGCACCACGGGTTGTCGGCTGCCATCGAAGAGGCTGACGGCATACACATCACGCGGGGCATCGCCTTCCCACTGCTTCAAGTAGGCGTACGGCTCTTCAGTGATGCCCAGTGCCCACGGGGCATTGCGCTGCGGCTGGAACTGCCATTCGGGCAAATCGGCGCCCAGTACCGTGAAGCCGCGCACAGGCGGCGGCCACACGGCAGCCGGCGACTCCAGATGGCACACTACCGGATAGCCGCGTTTGCGCTCGGCCTCCAGCCGTTTGGCCATTTCGGTGTATATGCGCGGCTGCGTGTGCGCCCACACTTCCACCTGCACCACCTCTTCGGGCAACAGTGTCGTGTCGGGCTGCGGAAACGGCGGCGCAATGCCGAAATAGAGCAGCGTGCCTTCTTCGCTGAACTCTACCGCCGTATGTTCGCTCATGTTCCAGCGCTCTGGCGTCTGGGGCAAAAAGGCGCTGCCCGTGTCGGCGATACGGCGCGCGGCAGGGGTGCCTTCGAGCCAATAGTAAAGCGCCCAGGGCCGCAGCGAGGCTTTGGTGGTGTCTAAGTCGGCCAGAAAGGCCGCACGCCGCCCCTGTTCTTCCCAGGCCAATTGCGCGAATTTGCCTTTTTCAGCCCGAAGCAGCGGTACCCACAGGCGTTGGGCAAAGTCGAACCGATAGACGCCGGCCTGGAGTGCCGAGTCCCGGCCTGTACAGGCTGCCAGCAAGGCCGGCGCACGGCGCGCAAAGCGGTATTCCAGCACGTAGGGCAGCGTGTCTTCTCGCCCGGAGTCCAGATCGCGCAACACTAAGCGCGAGCCGTTTTCTTTGGTGTCCTCCTTTTTGGGTTTGGGCGCTGCGGTAGCCGACGTGTCTTTGGGCATTTTGCCCTCCCGCACCGGCTCGAGGCGGTAGGCCAGCCAGCCCGACCATTTTTCAGGCAGGGCAAAGTTGAGCACGTCGGGCGTCTTCCACAGCACGCCGGTTTTCAGAGTGTAAATGGCCAATGAGTCGCGCGGCAAGTCTTCGTTTTTCACCTTGCGGCGGCGTTGAGCCTTCAGGGTGTCTAAAGGTGGTTTTATTTTAAAAACCAAATGGCGGCCGTCGGCCGAAAAT
The DNA here is from genome assembly GCA_964646615.1 of uncultured Saprospiraceae bacterium. Taxonomy (GTDB): domain Bacteria; phylum Bacteroidota; class Bacteroidia; order Chitinophagales; family Saprospiraceae; genus M3007. The sequence goes on along the minus strand of CAZYEV010000019.1, from coordinate 92,259 downwards.
TGCGGCTCGGCGCCGCGCTCGAAGGCGATGGTTTTGCCCGTAGCAGCACTCCACAGGCAAACGGTGGCATCACCCTCCGTAACGGGTGCCAGCCAATAGGCCACCCATTGCCCATCGGGGCTTACCTGTGGGCGCTCGATTTTGCGCCAGCGATGCACATCTTCGTGCTGGAGCGGGCGTTTCTCCACCTTAGGCGGCGCAACGGACACTTTTTGCGCCACCGCCCAGACAGGCAATACAACCAGGAATATCAAAAGAAGAGGTCTCATATCGGTCATGTAACCGCCACCGGTAACCGCCAAACTTGTTTGGCTCCGTGGTGGCCAAACTCGTTTGGCCCACCCACACCGCTGCGAAGAAAAGCAAACGCTCCCCTCCCCCAACCATTTTTGGCCAAATGGCCGAAAAAGGCAGCCTTTTCGACGCCAGAATACCCGTTTTCCTGTCTGTGTGTCGTCCATATGCGGGCAATGCCCTATCCTTGCAGGGCGCTGCGCAGGCGCGTAGAGAACGACTATGGAATACCACAACACGCTCGATTTTGCCCGCCAAATGGACGCCCAGGACCCGCTGCGGCATTTCCGCGACGAGTTTCTCTTTCCTCAGCACGACGGCCGACCGGTGCTCTACTTCTGCGGCAATTCATTGGGCCTTCAGCCCAAGACAGTGCGCCAGCGGCTGCTGGAAGAGCTCGATCAGTGGGCCACACATGCCGTAGAAGGCCACTTCCGCGGCCAGCGGCCGTGGATGCACTACCATAAGTTTCTGACCCCTCAGACGGCCCGGCTCGTGGGCGCGTTGCCGCACGAGGTCGTGGTCATGAACACGCTGACGACCAACCTGCACCTGATGATGGTGTCGTTTTATCGGCCTACGCCGCAGCGCTACCGCATCCTGATGGAAGCAGGCGCCTTTCCCAGCGACCAGTACGCCGTAGAGAGCCAGGTGCGTTGGCACGGCTTCGACCCCGAAGATGCCATCATCGAAGTGGCGCCGCGCCCGGGCGAGGACGTGTTGCATACGGGCGACATCGAACGCGCCATCGAGCAGGCCGGCGACAGCCTGGCCCTGGTACTGTTCGGCGGCGTCAACTACTATTCGGGCCAGTGGTACGACCTGGCGGCCATCACCACCGCAGCACATCGCGCAGGCGCCTATGCGGGTTTCGACCTGGCCCATGCGGCGGGCAACGTTCCGCTGCGTCTGCACGATTGGGGTGCCGACTTTGCCGTGTGGTGCAGCTACAAGTACCTCAACTCCGGCCCGGGCGGTCCGTCGGGAGTGTTTGTGCACGAACGACACGGCAACAACCCTGACCTGCCCCGCTTTGCCGGCTGGTGGGGCCACAACGAGGAAGAGCGCTTCCTCATGCGCAAAGGCTTCAAGCCCATGCGCGGCGCCGAAGGCTGGCAACTGAGCAACGCCCAAATCCTGGCCTTCGCCGCCCACTTAGCCAGCTTAGACCTCTTCGACGCCGCCGGCATGGAAGCCTTGCGCGCCAAAAGCCTGCTCCTGACGGGCTACTTAGAGTACGTACTGGACGAAGCGCGCCGGCAACTGCCCGAACTGGGCATCATCACCCCGTGCAATCCCGACATGCGCGGCTGCCAGCTGTCGGTGCGCATGGGCACCCAGGGCAAGGCCCTGTTCGAGTACCTGACCGCCCGCGGTGTCATGGCCGACTGGCGCGAACCCGACGTCATCCGACTGGCACCCGTGCCGCTGTACAACTCGTTTGAAGACGTCTGGCGCTTGGGCGCCCTGCTGCAGCAATGGCCCGTGGCGCTGGAAACGGCTTCTCCGCCGATGTTTGTGTAAGGAACTTCAGGGAAAACATTTAGCCTGCTTTTTTTCAAACGTAGCCGCATGGCGATAGGAATAGAAGTCTTGCAAGGAACCATCTCCACTGTTAGGTTTATGTCGTGTTTGAACCTATGATACCAGACTTTCAAACCCTGATGCTGCCCTTTTTGAAATATGCTGCCGGCGAGGGAGAACATACCACGAAGGAAGTCCGTGAATACCTAGCCGGGTATTTTCATCTTAGTGAGGAGGAACTCCAGGAATACTTACCCAGCAGACGGGAGAGTATCTTCAATAACCGCGTCTCCTGGGCTAAAGCTTACCTCAAAATGGCTGGGTTTATCGAGAATACTCGAAAAGGTCATTTTAAAATAACCTCTGCAGGGCTGGAAGTACTCAGGACAAACCCAGAGAAAATTGACTTAAAGTTTCTCAGTCAGTATCCCGGGTTTAAAAGTTACCTCAACAGAGTTCCCGCTTCAGCAGATGCAGTGGAGATGGCGCAAACACCAGAAGAAGTTTTGGAAAACACGTGTAAGCAGTTACGAAAAACCCTTGCGGCTGAGGTTTTGTCCCTGGTTAAGTCTTGTAGTCCGGCATTCTTTGAGCGGCTGGTTCTGGATTTGATGCTCAAGATGGGCTATGGTGGAGCCATAGGTTCGGAAAGCAAGATCAGCGGGCGCCCCGGTGATGAAGGGATAGATGGCGTTATTCGGGAAGACCGACTGGGCCTGGATCTGATCTACCTGCAAGCAAAACGCTGGAGCACACCTGTCGGCCGGCCCGAGATTCAGAAGTTTGTCGGTGCCCTTGCTGGCCATGGAGTTAAGAAGGGTGTTTTCATCACGACCTCTTCCTTTACTCAAGAGGCAAAAGACTATCTGCCCAAGACAGATGTGAGAGTCGTGCTCGTAGATGGAGAGCAACTGGCCGAACTGATGATAGACTTTGACCTGGGCGTTACAACAAGAAAGACAATGGCCCTGAAAGGCATTGATAGCGATTACTTTAGTGAAGAGTGACTTCCATTCGGAGCGCAATTCGATGTGGCGGAGTTTTAACCTTTTGCCTCCAAAATGGCCCTGCGTAAAGCCATATTGCTTAAAATGCTGCCCGTAGAGAGCATTTTAGAGTAAGAATAAGGAGAAAAAAACTTCTCGCCTTTAGCGAAATTGGCTGCCAAAACAGCGAGGGTTTTATGCGACGCATGTGCGGATTTCTACTGGTTGTTGCGGTAAGGGTGGTTTTAGCCTTTCCAGCCTTTGCCCAAACGGGCGGCAATCTTTTGCAGAACGGCAGTTTTGAGCAGGGGCTGTCGCCCTGGACGGTGGAAGGCGGCCCGTATGTTTTGGATGCTCAGGTGGCGCGCCATGGTCAGCAATCGCTGCGCCTGCAGAATGCGATGGCCCGCTACGGCGTGATTTCGGGTCTGACGCCCGGAGCAATGTACCGGCTTACGGCCTGGTTTCGGATAGATGCGACCAGCAGCGGGTCGGACTGGGGCGGCATTTACCTGAGTGTGCTTACCCCCGACTGGAGTGTCGTGCGTGAAGCGGCTTTTACGCCTTACGACCGCCCGGTGGGCGTGTGGTTCAAGGAGGCGCTGCTGTTTGCCGCGCCGACGGATGGGCGCGTGCGCGTGCATCTGGGCTTTTTTGGCGGTTCGGGCTGGCAACTGTCCTTCTGGCTCGACGATGTGCGCCTGGCGCCATTAGGCATCAACCAGCCGCCGGAGATTACCTCCGTTCAAATCCTGCCCGGGGCTGACGGCGATGCTCCGTGGCCTCTGACCGTCGTTGTGCAGGCCGACGATGCCGACGGCGCGCTCGAAGCCACGTGGATAGATTTTGGCGACGGCGCCAGCGCCGTCGGCCTGGCCGACACTTTCCGGCACACATACGGCGTACCCGGCAGGTATCGCCTGACCGTGGAGGTGCGCGACGACGAAGGCGCATTGGCAGCCCGGAGCGATACGGTGCGGATAACAGCGCCCGCTCATGCTCCGCACCTGCGCATCACCGCACCTACCAACGCAGCGGAATGGACGACGAGCCTGCCGACAGTCGTCCTGGGTGGCACGCGAAAAGGCTGGTCGGGTGCCCTCCTTTGGGTCAATGAGCGCACGGAACAGAGCGGGTGGGTCAATGCCGGCACCGACACGCTCTGGACCCTGCCGCCCATAGCCTTAGCGCACGGCGAAAATACCCTCGCCGTTCAGGGCGTAACACCTCAGGGCCAGGCCATCATTGCCCGCCTGCGGGTGCATCGCCTCGACCCCGCCTACACCGGGCCGCACCCACTACAGATCACCTGCGACCCGCCCCAGGCCCAGGTATGGGGACTGTGGACGTGTCGGTTTCAGCTGGAGACACGCGGCACCGACGCCTTTTTACCCTTCGGCCATTTGCCCGGCGACAGCAGCGGCATTACGGCGGAGGCCGTGTTTGTCTCACAGGGCGATACATTGTTGATGCCCTGCTTTTACACCTTAGACTATGCGCCGGCAGGCAACGACTTGCGTCCCTCCGGCGACTGGCACTGGGCGCTGCGTATGAGCTTCCCGCGCGAAGGGCAGTGGTCGGGCTGGCTGCGCGTAGAAGACCGCAGCGGAAAGGCACTCGCGCCACTACCAGCCGTAACCGTGTCGGGCTTTGCCGGCAAGGGATACATCCGCCCTTCGGCGGCGGACAATCGCTATTTTGAGCATGCTGATGGCTCGCCTTTTCTGCCCATGGGCTACAACGTGAGCGCCGACCGCTCGCTGCCGGAGCTGGACGAGCACCTCGCGCGGTGGAGCGCCAACGGCATAACCTACGGGCGCTTCTGGCTTTCGCCCATCGCGCCTTTTTCGGACGCCTGGTCGTCGTGGGCCACACATCACCCTATGCAACACAACGGCTATTTGCCTGCATCCGTGCTTACGCCCGAGCGCCGTTACGGCCGCGGCGAGGTGAGCTGGAAAATCGCCTGGCCACCCATCGAAAACGTGCAGACGCCTTCCCTTTTTCGCGGTTTCTGGTCGTCGGTGCCGTTGGAGACCGGTCGTACCTACCGCATTACGGCCCGCGTGCGGGTGGAGGGCGTCGTCGGCAACGGTGGGCTGGTGCTCAAAACCGGCGGGTGGTTGGGCACTGACGACGTCAGGCCTAACGCTGGCATACGCCTGTCGCCCTATGTGCTGCGCGGCCACAGCGACTGGGTTTATCTGACAGCAGACTGGACGGCGGAGAACGACCAACTACCCTTTCTCTACCTGACTTTAGAAGACGTTAGCGCCGGCGCTGCCTGGATAGAGCAGCTGACCCTTCAGCCCATTTATGCGGACGGCCGGCTGGGGCCCAATGTGCTGGATACGTGGAACGCCAATGCACACCGGTATGCCGACCCCATCGAATGCCGAAAGGCCGATTACCTCATCCGCGAGGCAGCGCGCCGCGGCATTCATTATCAGGTAGTGATTTTGGAAAAAAACGACCCCTTGCTCAACTTTTTCGACCGCCACGGTGCCTTACACCCGGCTAAAGGCCAGTTTGAGCCACAGCCGGGCACCTACTTAGACCGCCTCTACAGGGCCTATTGGCGCCATTTGGTGGCGCGTTGGGGGTGGGCGCCCTCTGTGGCCGCCTGGGAATTGGTCAACGAAGGCGCTCCAGGGAGCTACTTCAACCTGTTGGAGCGCATGGCAGCGTATTTCCAAAAGCATGGGCCTTTCCCGCGCATGGTCAGCACGTCGTTCTGGAGCGAATGGGTACCCGAATACTGGCGGGCTTCGTCGGCGTCCTACGCTGACGTTCATGCATATGCCCAGACGACGGGTTTCCTGGATGGCTTTGAAATAGAGGGCCAATGGTACGACCGCCAGGCGCTCCAGCGCGACGCCGCCGCGCTCATCGAAGCGTATGGGCGCCACCTGAGCACCGACCCATTGCGCAATAAGCCGGTCATCATCGGCGAGACGGACTTAGACCAGCCCGGCGACCAGACGCCCGACCCGCTGCTGTCGTTGGACACTGCTGGCGTCTGGCTGCACAACTGGGTCTGGGGGCATCTCTTTGCCGGCGGCGTGAGTGGCCTGCTCTGGAACAGCGATAATATCGAGGCGCTGCAATTGCATCGGCATTACCGGCCTTTTGCCGCCTTTACGGCGGGGGTGCCGTTCAACACCGACCGCTACGAAGAGGCGAAAGCCGCTACCGACCACCCTGCCCTGCGCGTCCGCGCCCTGCGGAATGCCAGAGGCGACGATGCACTGCTATGGGTGCGCCACCGCGAGCACTTCTGGCATCGCGTAATAACTCAGGGCCTGCCCACACCGGCGCAAGGGAACGTGCAATTAGAAGGCCTGCTGCCGGGCAAATACCGCATCGCCCTATGGGAGCCCTGGGCGTTCGACACACTGCCGCAGATAGTCTGGGAGGCGGAAGTAGGCGCTGACAGCGTACTCATCATTCCGGTGCAGCCCCTGCAACGCGACCGAGCCTGGCGCATTCAGCGGACAGGCATTTCCAGCGTTCGGGATGCCTCAACGACCGACCTGCTGCGCGTGTGGCCCGTGCCGACGCGAAGCCTGCTGTTTGCAGAGTGGAAGGGCATAGATGTCGAGGCCACAACGCCCGTGTGGCTCACAAATGCGGCAGGGCAGATAATGCGCCAGGCACGGCTGGGCGACTTTCCGCTTGCAGTGGAGGGCTTGCCTTCAGGCATTTACTTTCTGCGGGTGCTGGCGCCGGGGCGCACTTTTGTGCGGCGGATAGTGGTCGGCTTCTGAAGCCCACTATCGCATTCCCTTTGCCATCGTTGACGTTGCCTGTCAGCAGCAGGCCAATGTGTTTTTGCGCCTGTTTGCCGAAAAAAACTTCGCATTTTGCCCGCCAAAATGACGTGAGACACCGCGATGCCTGCCTTGTTCTCTTTTTTAGACAAAGCCCACAGCGTAGCACCGCCGGGCTATAACCGCTGGCGTGTGCCGCCAGCAGCGTTGGCCATTCACCTGTGCATTGGCCAGATATACGCTTACAGTGTGTTCAACAAGCCGCTCACGCAACTCGTGGGCATCACTCAGCCCGCCGATGGCGACTGGACGCTGGTGGAAGTGGGGCATATCTTTTCGATAGCGCTGTTTTGTTTAGGAGCATCGGCTGCGGTATTTGGCCGCTGGCTGGAGCGCGTCGGCCCGCGCAAGGCCATGTTTGTGTCCGCGTTGTGTTTTTCGGGCGGCTTTTTCGTGTCGGCCGTGGGCGTTTGGCAGCACCAGCTGGCCTTGCTGTATTTGGGGCACGGTGTGCTGGGCGGCATAGGGCTTGGGCTGGGCTACATTTCGCCCGTGTCCACGCTTATCAAGTGGTTTCCTGACCGGCCGGGCATGGCTACGGGCATGGCCATTATGGGCTTTGGCGGTGGAGCCATGCTGGCGGCGCCATTATCGGTGGCGCTGATGGATGCTTTCCGCACGCCCACTTCGACGGGTATGGCGGAAACCTTCGCCGTTATGGGCGCGCTCTATCTGGCCTACATGCTTTTTGGCGTGTTTACGGTGCGTATTCCGCCGGAGGGATGGCTTCCGGCGGGCATGGATAGGCTGCCGCGCCAGCCCTGGACGGACTTGGGCTTGACAGCAGATGAGGCCATTCGGATGCCCCAGTTTTATCTGCTTTTCGGGGTGCTTATGCTCAACGTCAGTGCGGGGTTGGGTGTGCTGGGCCAGGCGTCAGTAATGATACAGGAGATGTTTTCGGAGGCGGTAGTTGGCCCCGAGCGGGCCGTAACGGCGGCGGCGGCGAGTGGTTTTGTGGGCTTATTGAGCCTGTTCAATATGGTGGGGCGCTTCTTTTGGTCGTCGTTGTCCGACAAAATTGGGCGTCGCAACACCTATATTATATTCTTTGTGCTGGGGGCGGTGTTGTACGTAGCGGTACCCTGGACGGGCCGCTTGGGTGCGCTGACGGGATTTGTTCTGGCCTTTGGCATCATCATGAGCATGTACGGCGGGGGCTTTGCCACAATACCGGCTTACCTGCGCGACGTGTTTGGCGTGCGCGAGGTGGGCGCTATTCACGGGCGTTTGTTGCTGGCCTGGAGCCTGGCGGCTGTTATCGGCCCGCAGTTGCTCAACCACCTGCGAGCATACCAGATAGAGACCCTGGGCCTTCCGCCGGCGCAGGCGTACTCGCTGACGATGTACCTGATGGCCGGGCTGCTAGTGCTGGGGCTGATTTGTAACCTGGCAGTACGGCCCTTAAAACATTCCGACTCATGAAGAGGATAAAATTGATGCTTCGCGAAAAGATGGCCCTTTACCTCTCGTGGGCATTTGTGGCCGCGCCTGCGTTGTGGGGCATATGGCGCACAGTATTGCAGGCGTTGACGCTGTTCCGCTGAGGGGTGTGGCCCTTAGAATTCGTCGTTCATGGCGAAGTCGGGTTTGCGTTCTGTCCAGCGTCCGGAGGTGAAGTCCGGGAAGGGCTGTGGGCTGCTGCCGGTGGCGATGCTGGCTTCGGAGAGCGGCGTGATGGCTAACCAGGCTGCTGCGTCGTAGACGTCCATTTGCGGGGCTTGTTGGCGTTTGGCCGACTCGATGAAGTGGTGAAAGACGAAGAAGTCCATGCCGCCGTGTCCGGCGCCTTTGGCGTCGTTGCCGTAGCGTTTCCACAGGGGGTGGTCGTAGCGTTCGAGCCAGGGTTTGGCGTCTGTCCACTGGTGGGCGGGTGTTTGGCCGTCGAGGAGGAGGCTCTTGTTGACGTCCATCCAGATGCCGCGCGTGCCCTGTACGCGGAAGCCCAGAGAGTAGGGTCGGGTCAGGTTGGTGTCGTGCGAGAGGAGGATGGTTTCGCCGTTGGCAGTTTTGATGACGGTAGTAACCACGTCGCCGAGGTTGAAGCGTACGCGGGCGTTGGGATGGTCGGGGCCGCCCTTGGGGTGTTGGATGATGTAGTCGTGCAGGCCGCGCGCTTTGGAGGCCGTTGAGGTCAGGTAGAGGAAGCGATTGCCGCGGTTGATGTTGGTCATCATGGCGATGGGGCCCAGCCCGTGGGTGGGGTACAGGTCGCCATTGCGATGGACGGAGTGTTTGGTGCGCCATTTGGCTTCGGAGAAGCCTTTTGGGCCAAATTCGACGCCGGAGTCGTAGGGAGTAATGCCGTCGTTGAACTTGACGCCGCGCAGGTCGTGCTGGTATCCGCCTTCGAGGTGGATGAGTTCGCCGAAGAGGCCGGCGCGCACCATTTGGAGCACAGCCATGACGTCGCGGCGGTAGCAGACGTTTTCCAGCAGCATCAGGTGGGTGCCGGTGGCTTCGTGTGTGCGCACCAATTGCCAGCAGTCGTCTAAGGAAAAGGCGCCGCGCACTTCGACGCCGGCGTACTTGCCGGCCTGCATGGCGGCGATGCACTGCGGGGCGTGCCATTCCCAGGGTGAGGAGATGACGACGGCGTCTATGTTCTGGTCCTGGAGCAGGCGCAGGTAGTCGTAGTCGCCGCGGTCATAGACGTCGGGTTTGGATTTGCCCGCGCGGGCGATTTGTTGGAGGGCGCGGTCGCGCATGACGGGGTCGGGCTCGGCAATGGCGGCTACTTCGCAATCGGTGCGACGCAGTGCCAGGTCGAGGTGCGTCTGGCCGCGCAGGCCGGTACCGATGAAACCGAGGCGTAGTCGGGATTTGAGCGCTCGAGGCGCAACGATAGCCGGGCTGCCCTCGACCTGCGATGTTTGAGAGCGCAAGGCACCGGGCAATGCGGTAGCAGCAGCGGCTAAAGCGGTGTTTTTCAGAAAGCGGCGGCGGTTGATTGTTCTCGGCATAGCGTGTGTGTACCAGGTGTAAAGAGGAAAACGAGTGTGCTTTGGCCCACAGAGAGCAGGCCGGATGGCGTGCAACGCTACAGCAAAAAGCGGATAAACATACCGGGCACATTTTTTTAGCCAGGCGGACACAAATCGGCTTTTTCGATATCGAAGTGCTAAAAGCTTGATTTTTAGCAAAAAAGGAAGGTCCTGGAGCAAACCGCTCCGGTCTTTTTTGCGTAGATATTTTTTAAAAGAAGTTGGAGGTGTCTTTGCTTTCGCAAGGGGCGGCTTAAATTCGCAGCTCGATATTTCCTCACATTCATTAAATCCTCTGCTGTTGTTATGAAAAAACTACTTACCAAACTCGTTTCGTTGACGCTTGTGCTGTGCGGCATGCTGTGGTCTTCAGCCCTTTTAGCGCAGCAACCACAAGGTACGGAAAACTCGGGCGCTGTTATTCGCGTGTCGTATGGCAGCAACACGAAGGACTTTTTCAACGGTGCTTGCGGTTATGGCACAGCCAACTGGGGCGGTATCCCGCAAGGTAAAGTATGCGCGCCAGCAGCCTGGGCATACACCATTAATGGCGACTCTCTGACCTGTGACTCGGTTCCTGCAGGAAGTCTGGCGGGTAAGATAGCCATCTCTCGCCGGGGCGTATGCGGCTTCTCTATCAAAGCCTTCAATGCTCAGAAAGCAGGTGCATTAGCCGTGTTGATTGCGAACCACTATGCCGATGCTGCTCAAGGCGCTTGCACTGTCATGAATATGGGTCCTACCCAACCTCAAGCGGGCAACACCACTATTCCGGTGTTCTTCATGAGCCGCGAGATGAGTGAGTATGTGGATGCCGGTCTGAAGTCGGGGCAACCGGTGGAGATCTGCATCATCATCCCAGAAGTGCGCATGAACCGCATCTTCTTCCCTGCTGGAAGCAAGCGCACGCCCGTGAGCCAGATACCGGTGGATACCTTTGAGTTTGCCGTGTGGCTCACCAACACCAGTGGCGTGAACCGCAGCAATGTTGTCATCAATGCCTCTGTACTGACGGCGAACGACAGTGTGCTGTATAACACGAGCCTCACCCTTCCCTCTCTGGATGCCAGTGTAAGCGATAGCCTCTTCGTTCTGCCGGGACGTTATGCACCTGAGCTGCCTATTGGCACCTACAAGTTCCTCTATACGACCAACTCAGACCCCGTGGGCGGCGTTACTCCTGCTGAGGGGAAGGTGCAGACAAACTTCTACGTCAGCGACAAACTTTTCTCTAAAGACGATGACGCCACCATAGGTTTCCGCCCGGGCACTTTGGGTGATAACTGGGGTGTAGGCACATTGTATAATACGAATCCGAAGGCTAAGGAGAAATTCCGGGTGAAAGACATTGAATTCTCCTTCACCACCAACGCCAACGAGATACCTATAACCAGCGTACGGGCTGATGTTTATTTTTTCAAAGTGAAAGACGACGTACTGCCCAACTACGCCAACTTCGACAATACGAAGTTTGAGTCGGAAAGCTTTGAGTGGGTAGGAACGGCTCCCTATGAGGCAGGTCCGACCACCAACAACTATGTAGATCAGAAAGTAGAGCTCATCAGCCTGAATACGGGTAATTTCGGCGTAGAGATCGAAAACGGTGCTCGCTACGTGGCCGCCGTACTTTACGGTGGCGATTTTGTGCGCGTTTTCCATGCCTTCGACCAGGACGTGCCGCTGCCTACGCCTTCCACAATGGTCTTCAATGGCCAGTGGTTCCTCGGTGGCTTCCAGGGTGGCCCGAGCGCTGTGCTGCGCATGTACCTTGACCTGGTAAGCACCACCGACGAAAAGCCGCTGCCCGATAACGTCATGCAGGTGCGCCCCAACCCGGTGGTCAATGGCCAGTTGATGCTGCAAATGGGCTTCGACCAGCCCACGGATGCCACCATCACCATCGCCGAAATGAGCGGCCGCGTCATCACCTATGAAGTGCGCGACGGCGTAACGAACAACCTGCTCACCTACTCGCTGCCGCAGCTGGCGTCGGGTACGTACTTAGTGCGCGTGGCGACCAAAGACGGCACGCTGACCAAGAAGTTTGTGGTACAGAACTAAGCACCGAACGTTTTTCAGGCGCTAAATGCAGGGCCGGCAGCTGGGGCTGCCGGCCCTTCTTTTTTGCCCTCAGCTCCTTGCTGCGCGCGGGCGCCCGATATTTGCGCCAACGTCTGCCGTTTGCCATGTCCACGTACGCCGCCTGCCAGGTCAGCATTGCGCCCATGCGCGCCCATCCGAGCGATAGAAGCGAGATGGTCTCGCAGCTATTGTTCGGCGAAACCGTCGAAGTCCTCGAAACCCGAGACGGCTGGCGCCACGTCGTATGCGCCTGGGATGGCTTCAGTGGCTGGGTAGATGCGCGCCAGCTGCGCCCCCTGACGCCCAGCGAATACGTGGAATATGCCGAGCACTCTTCCATCAGCCTATCGCTGGTAGAAGGGCTTATGGCTACCGACCATTTTATTCCCCTCACCATGGGCGCAGTACTGCCCTGCTACGACGGGCTGCGCTGCCGCTTAGGCGACCTGTCGTTCCAGTTCTCTGGCCCGGTAGTTACCCCTTCGCAGGCGCCCCGCACCGGCGAGTGGATTGTCCGAACGGCACGGCGCTACCTCAATGCCCCTTACCTGTGGGGCGGTCGTTCACCTTTCGGCATTGACGCCCCCGGCTTAGTGCAGTTGGTCTATAAAATGGCCGGCATCCGCCTGCCGCGCGAAGTAACCCAACAGGTACACGAAGGCGTCGCCGTGGACTTCACGGAACAATGCCACTTGGGCGACCTGGCCTTCTTCGACGACGGCAAAGGCCATATCGGCCACGTCGGCATCGTACTGCCCGATTGCCACATCATCCACGCCAGCGGCAAGGTGCGCATTGACAAACTCGACCACTTCGGCATCTTCAACCCTGAACAAAAGCGATACACCTACCAGCTGCGCATCGTCAAACGCTTGCTTGCCCACACCGCCCCCGCCTTGCGCAACGATAACGAGGACGCCCCCGCCCTCGAAGCCGAAGAAGCGCTTAACCAGACGGCACTCTTTGATTGAAGTGTGCTCGCACCGTCGCACAGCCCAAACAGAAGCGCTATCGCAAACCAACCATTTCCTCGCAGAACAAATGCAGGAGAATTATGGACAAAAGACTGCAAACCAGAATACTGGAGTGTCTCCTTCCGTACCAACCAGCCCGCATAGGTATCTTCGGATCATATGCGCGAGGCGAAAACAGAGATAACAGCGACCTGGATATCCTCGTCCAGTTCAAAGAACGCATTGGGTTGCTCACATTGGTTCAAATAGAGCAGGAACTGTCTGATAAACTCGGTATTCGGGTTGACTTGATTACAGAAGGTAGTCTGACTAATCCGCTCCTGAAGAAGTATATCGAGAAAGACCTCATCATCATATACGAATGAAAAGAGACGACCAGGTATATCTCGAACATGTTTTCAGGTGTTTTTCTAAGGTAGGTGAATATCTCGAAGGCGTAAGCTATGAGGCATTCTGGGCCGATGAGGAAAAACAAGATGAGGTTATTCGTAAAATCGAGGTCGCAAGAGAGGCCGCCAAGCGCCTGAGCCAGGAATTGCGTAACTGTTATCCACAAATACCCTGGCGAGCCATAGTTGGGATGAGGAATAAATTAATTAATTCATGATTACTTCGGGATTGACCTGGATGTTGTCTGGGAAACTGCCACAAAAGATATTCCCAGGTTGCTTCCCGAAATCGGTGTAATCCTTAAGGAAACACAAATAAAATAGGATGCCTGATGGCCACCTCCTCTCTAAAAACAGGCCAGATCTGACTAAGATCAAACATATTCCGGTTAAAGCGTGCGTATTTCCCACCCCATTCTGAAACTGGCCCGCCTGAACGGGCAGCCCGAAATTTTCTACTCCATTCAGGGCGAAGGCAAGAGTGTCGGCGTGCCGTCGGTGTTTGTGCGCACGAGCCTGTGCAACCTGCACTGTTTTTGGTGCGACACCGACTACACCTGGAACTGGGTAGGCACTCCCTTTGACCACGCCAACGATGCAAAGCCGGGCTACCGAAAGTTTGACAAAAAGACCTGGATAGCGCGCTGCTCCGTGGCAGAAGTTGCCGAGCGAGTACTGACCTATCCGGCGCGCAACGTCGTGCTCACCGGCGGCGAGCCCATGATGCAACAGCCAGCCCTGACGGCCCTGATGCAACAGCTGCGTCAATATGACGCGGCCTACCGCTTCGAGGTGGAAACCAACGGCACACTATTGCCTCTGCCCGACTTCGAGGAAGCCATAGACCAGTACAACGTATCGCCCAAATTGGCCAACAGCCGCAACCCCGAGCGCCTGCGCGAAAAGCCTGCCGTGTATCGCCATTTTGCCCAAAATCCGAAGGCGTGGTTCAAGTTCGTCGTAGCGCAAGCCGAAGACTTAGCAGAGGTGCTGCTTTTGCAAGAGCGCTACCAGATTGCCACCGAAAAAATCTGGCTCATGCCCGAAGGCAACACCCGTCAGGCACTGGCACGCCGGCGGCGCTGGTTAGTAGAGGTGTGCAAAGCGCACGGTTTTCGCTACACCGATCGCCTGCACGTGCAAATCTGGGGCAGCCGAAAGGGCGTTTGAGCCACCTACTCACCCGCTTGCTTGCGCGGCACGTGTTCAGGGCAATCCACGCGCAGTTCCCGTACCTCCAGAGGTTTTTTGATGAAATGGCAAAAGTGCCCGCTGTCGGTCTTGCGGTAATAGGTGCAGGCGAAGCACATCCGCTGCGGCACAATAACGCCCGCGCGCTGCAAATGCGCGATGAGGCCCAGCAACTGCTCCAGCAGGCAGTCCTGCTCAGAACTGGAAAGGTGGGTCAGTCCGGGCAGCATCACGTCGGCGAAGTCCGACACCCGGGCTGCCATAGCCAGCCCGTCCTCTGTGAGTGCCAGCGTATGGCTGCGCGTATCTGCGGGGTCGGTTTTGCGCTGCAGCAGCCCTTTCTGCTCAAGCGTCCGGAGTGCTTCGCTGACGGTGGACGGCGTCAGGTTAAACTCTTGCGCCAGAAACGTAACCTTACACCGCTCTGGCGGATGAAACCGAATAAAAAGCAGCAGCTGTATCTGAATAGGGCTAAGGCCCAATGCCTTGCCTTTCTCCCATAAAAGCACGCGAAAAGCTTCGCTCAGCCGTTCCAGCGCGACCACAATTTTGTATTCTACGTGGTCTATCTGGGCGTAAGGATTGAAAATACTCATCGAATACGTGAAGCGGTAAGATGTAAGGGCAAAAATAGGGAAAGCAGGCCGTTTGTTCAGCAGGCATCCAAAGTGCAGAATAGATGGCTGCACATCGGGCAACATTTTCGGACTTCTGAGTCCGCACAATTTCCGACCATTGCATTTGCAAAACAGCTTTCGCCAACAGGGCCTTCACCGGCATTTCTCACCCGTCTTTTTCATGGTCATGTTCACCTTTTTCTCGTTGCTGCTTTTGATGGCCTTCCCCGGCTGCTCCACAGCGCCTACGTCGGCGCCCGAGAGCACCGATGTCGTTACTCCTGTTCCCGACACAGCGGGCTTAGACCCCGACAGGCGCGCTCGCCGGCTGCTGCAAACCACGCCTATCATAGACACGCACATAGACTTCCCATATCGCCTGGTGGAGCGGGGCGTCTGGCCCAAGGCAGGTTTTGAAGCGCTGGCCCTGCGCCACCCCGAAGGCCATTTCGACTACGAACGCGCCCGCAAGGGTGGGCTTTACGGAGCCTTCATGTCCATCTACATTCCAGCGGCCTACCAGCAAAAGCCGCCCGGTAGCGCCCGCGCCCTGGCGGACTCGCTCATTGATCTGGTGCACGCTGTGGCACGCGCCTACCCGGACAAATTCGCCGTAGCCTACCGCGCCGACGACATCGAGCGCAATTTCCAAAAGGGCATCGTTTCGCTGCCCATGGGCATGGAAAACGGCGCCCCCATCGAGACGCTGGCCGACGTGGCCTACTTCCACCAGCGCGGCATCCGCTACGTTACGCTCGCCCACAGCCGCGACAACCGCATTTCGGACTCCTCCTACGACACCTCACGCACCCACGGCGGCCTGAGCAACTTCGGGCGCGACGTCGTGCGCGAAATGAACCGCGTCGGCATCATGGTGGACGTCAGCCACCTGAGCGACCAGGCCATCTGGGACGTGCTGGCCATCAGCACCCGCCCTGTCATCGCCACCCACAGCGCCTGCCGACACTTCACACCCGGCTTTGAACGCAACCTGCCCGATACGCTCATCCGCGCCATCGCCCAAAAGGGCGGCGTCATCCAGGTGCCTTTCAGCCATTACTTCCTCAGTGCCGAAAGCCGCCGCGCCTTCCGCGCCGCCGAAGCCCGCATGAAAGAGCAGAATATTCCCAAAGAAAGCGCCAGGGCCCGCCGTTTCATGGAAAAAGAACTCACCCGCGCCGGCTTTAGCGTGCGCCACGTGGCCGACCACATTGACCACATCCGCCGCATCGCGGGCATTGACCACGTGGGGCTGGGCAGCGACTTCGACGGCGTCGGGCTGGCCATACCGCCCGACCTGGCCGACGTGAGCATGTACCCCAACCTCATCGCCGAACTCTTCCGACGCGGCTACACCGACGAAGAAGTGCGCAAAGTATGCTACCTCAATGCGCTGCGCGTGTGGAAAGCGAATGAATAAAACAGCCCTCAGGGCAAAGCCCGAAAAGTAGGGTTCGTCGAGGTGGGAGAGCCTCGAGGGCGCTACTTGGTTTAGCGCTTGGGTAAATTAGCGGTTAAGAAATTTTTACCGATTTTTTAAAGCGCATAACGCAAAGCGGCCTACTTTAACCGCGCCAAAGCAAGGTGCATGAGTAAGCAGCACAGCTGCGGCACTGGCAAAAGGAATGTTTGTTTTTTAACCTGCTAACTGTTTTTGCTCAAGCTATGTCAAACTTTGATACCCGCAACATCCGCAACATCGTACTCGTAGGGCACTCCGGCAGTGGCAAGACCACGTTTGCCGAGACGATGCTCTACGAGGCGAAAGCCATCAGTCGCCGCGGCAGTGTCGGCGACGGCAATACGCAAAGCGACTACACCCCGCTGGAGCAACAGCGCGGCCACTCGCTGTTCACCAGTGTGCTGCACTGTACGTGGAAAGACACGAAAATCAACATCTTAGACACACCGGGCCTGGACGACTTTGTGGGCGAGGTCATCACGGCGCTCAAGGTGGCCGATACGGCCTTAGTTTTCCTCAACGCGCGCAGTGGCGTAGAAGTAGGCACTGAGCTGGTGTGGGAGTATGTAGATCGCTTCGAGACACCCACAATATTTGTTATCAATCAGTTAGACCACGAAAAGGCCGACTTTGAGCGCACGCTGGAGCAGGCGCGCGAGCGCTTTGGCCATCGCGTGTTGCCCATGCAGTTTCCCGTCAATGCAGGGCCGGGCTTCAACGCCATTGTGGATGCTTTGCGCATGGTCATGTACGTGTTCCCACCCGGTGGCGGCAAACCCGAAAAAAAAGAAATACCCGCCGAACACAAAGCGCGCGCCGAGGCCATGCACAACGCCTTAGTAGAAGCCGCCGCCGAAAACGACGAGGCGCTCATGGAGAAATACTTTGAAAACGGCACGCTCGACGAAGAAGACCTCGCCGCCGGCTTGCGCATCGGCCTGGCACATCACCAGTTCTTCCCGGTCTTCTGCGCCTCGGGCCTTAACGACATGGGCTCGGGCCGCATCATGGGCTTCATCCACGACATCTGCCCTAGCCCCGCCGACCGCCCTCCGGCAGCCTTAGAGGGCGGAGGTTCTAAACCTTGCGACCCCAAAGCGCGCCCCTGCGTGTTTATCTTCAAAACCGTCAACGAACCCAAAGTCGGCAACGTCTCCTATTTCAAAGTGTATTCCGGTGTCCTTAAGGCCGGAGACGAACTGGTCAATGCCGACAACAGCACCGCCGAGCGCTTTGCCGCGCTCTACGTCTCGGAAGGCAAAAACCGCGAAAGCGTTACCGAGCTGCAAGCCGGCGACATTGGCTGCACGGTAAAACTCAAAAACTCGCATACCAACCAGACCCTCAACCCAAAAGGGTCGGACATCAAAATTGAGCGCATCCACTTCCCAGCGCCGCGCATCCGTATGGCCGTGGTACCACCCAGCAAGGCCGAAGTGGAGAAAATGGCGCACGCTCTGCACTCCATTCAGGAGGAAGACCCCACCCTTACCGTAGAGCAGAGCGCCGAATTGAAACAGACCATCGTGTATGGGCAGGGGGAACTGCACTTAGAAATCGTGCGCATTAAATCGGAACAAAATTTCGGCATCCGCATCGAGTATGAGGAGCCACGCATTCCTTACCGCGAGACCATCACCAAACAGGCCAACCACGCCTACCGCCACAAGAAGCAAAGCGGTGGCGCCGGTCAGTTCGCCGAAGTGCACATGCGCATCGAGCCTTATTACGACGGCATGCCCGCTCCGGCCGACCTGACGGTGAAAAACATCGAAGTCGAAGACCTCAAATGGGGCGGTAAATTCTCCTTCTGCTGGGCCATCGTGGGCGGCGCCATTGACGCGCGCTTCATCAACGCCATCAAAAAAGGCATCATGGCCAAAATGGAAGAAGGCCCCTTAACCGGCTCCTACTGCCGCGATATTCGCGTGAGCATCTACGACGGCAAAATGCACCCGGTGGACTCCAACGATATGGCTTTCCAGACGGCATCTTCGATGGCCTTCAAAGAAGCCTTTCCTCAGGCCGGGCCGCAGGTGCTCGAACCCATTTACGACCTCGAGGTCATGTGCGACGCCGAAGTCATGGGCAACGTCATGGGCGACCTGCAAACGCGCCGCGCCATCATCATGGGCATGGACTCCGAAGGTCACTACCAGATCATCCGCGCGCGCGTACCGCTCAAAGAGCTCCACCGCTACTCCTCGGCCTTGCGCTCGCTGACGCAGGGCAAAGCCAAGTTCAGCATCGCCTTCGCTGAATACGCGCCCGTACCACCTGACATCCAGGCCAAACTGGTCGCCGAATACGCTGCGCACGCCAAAGACGAAGAACATTAGTCCTGGCATTCTACCAGCGCCATCCCCCTGGTCGGTACCTGCCGGTCAGGGGGATTTTTTCATGCCTCTCTCACCGCCCTATCAAGCCTCGATTTGTCTAATTTTAGCAAAATGCGAGAAAATTCGCTGGCTACATTCAACCATAATGCAGCTAACCGAGTTATTGCAAACGTATCTATGTACGGTTTTTCCGTCTTTGAAAAGTAAAAATAAATGCCGCGAGCAGCGCAAGTAAGAGGCCAATAAGGCGATACGAAGCAAAAGTAAACCATTCGACCCGCCTGCTGTTTTAGGCCTGAATATAGGAAAGTAGAGTTGTTTTCATAAGGTTAGTTAATAGGGTTTTAGGTGTTTTCATGGAGCCGGGGCAGCAATGTCCTGGCTCTTTTTGCTTCTAAAGCCTCTCTCGTATCGCCAGCGCAACACTGTATTTTTGCTCACAAATCACTTTACCATGACGCGAAAGTTAGTCCGTTTCGACTGGGCCTTCAAACGACTGCTACGCAACAAAGCCCGACACAAGAGAGATGCGTGAGGAGGTCTTTCATCCCGGCTATTCCTGCTTTAGCACAATTCTTGTCCTCGTTTTCACCAACCTTACGGCGCTTTCCGTTTGTTAGAGGCGCAGTGTATTTCAGTGAACTTATTTCACCCTCTTTTCTGTGGCTTATTCCGAGTCCTTTTCCACCAAAGCCTACTTCGACGGCCTGCGTCAGGATGCGCAGTTTGGCACGTCGGTATTGTACAGTTTGTTTCGCAGCGATGCCCGACGCCTGACGGCACTGGGTTTGAGCGAGGGCGAAGCGGCATCCTGTTTTCGCTTAGCCGTGAACGATATGGCCCGCCTGGCGCGAGCAGAGCAGGTACCCGAAGAAATGCCCATGGAGGCCTTTGTGGAGCAGGCAACTCTGGCGCACGCCCTGCTAATGCGCCCGCACATAGCGGCCTCCTGGCCCGAACACCCACTACTCGACGAAGCAGCCCTGCGGCTAACCCAGCAGAAAGCAGTCGTGTGGTCCGTCTTGGAGGGCTTCGACCCAGGCTGCCGCGATTTGCTGCTGACGGCGCCAGCATCTGCAGAGGCGACACCGTGCACTGAGGCCCTGCAAGCGGCTTTAGGCGATAACGGCGTGCCCGAAGAGGTACGAATTGCTGCTCTGCAGGATACGGAAGGCTTCCACGTCTGGCAGTATGCCGGCAAGCACGAGCAGGCTTATCGGCCGTCTGCGCCTGCTCAACCCACGCCCGAAGAGGCTAACCGCAGCGCCTGGCGCTGGGCAGTGCTGGCCCTCATCGGTGTCATTGTGGCCTACGCGGCCTACCAGTTCTTTTTTCGCCCCAAGACCTTAGCAGAACTTTACGCCAGCAACTTCAACCCGCCGCGCAGCCTGCTAGCTGATTGGGAGCAGCGCCGCAATGCCACTGCCAGCGAAGAGGTGGCTCTACCTGTTACCGAAGACTGCCTGATGTTTTTGCGCGAAGCCGACGCCGCCTACCAGACGGGCGACCTGCGCAACGCCATGGACCCGCTGCTCCTCATCGTGCTGGACACCGCCTCCGCCTGCCAGGCCGACGCCTGGCTCTATCTGGGCATCATCCAGCTGCGCCTCAAAGACCCCATCACCGCCATGCAGTGCTTTGCCAAAATTGAAGACCTGGAGCGCTTCGGCGAAGACGTTTACTGGTACCAGGTGATGGCCTACCTGCAAATTGCTCAAAACAGCTCTCACCAGCGCGAGCGCGTGGCTAAAGCCGTCGAACTGGCCATACCCAACATCGAAAACCCGGAACGACGCGCCCAGGCCGAAGCCCTGCTCGAAAACCTTACTCCCTGACCTGATGCCCATGGACACCATAGCCCGATACTTCCCTGACCTCACACCGCGACAACGCCAGCAACTGGAGCAACTGCCCGACTTCTACCGCGAATGGAATGCCCGCGTCAACCTTATCTCAAGGCAGGACTTAGAAAACCTCGAAGTCAAACACGTCCTTCATTCGTTAGCCATTGCAAAGGCCTTCTCCTTCGTCTCCGGCGCGCGCCTGCTCGACCTGGGCACGGGCGGCGGATTTCCCGGCATCCCGCTGGCCATTTTGCTGCCTCATGTGCAGTTCACGCTCATTGACGGCACCGGCAAAAAAATTGCCGCCGTGCAGGCGCTCATCCAAACGCTGCAACTGACCAACGCCACCGCCCTGCACGTCCGGGCAGAGGAGATGAAACCACGCCATGCGTTCGATTTTGTCGTCTCGCGCGCCGTAGCCCCCCTGCTCCAGCTGCTCCAATGGAGCCAGCCGCTGTTGCGCCACAAACACCAGCATGCCTACCCCAACGGCCTCATTGCCCTCAAAGGCGGCGACCTAAAGCCCGAAATAGACGCCCTGCCGGGCAAAGCCAGAGAATATGTGGAGGTCTTCGCCGTTCAGGACTTCTTTCCGGAACCGGCATTCGAGGAAAAGTGGGTCGTTTACGTGCAGGGCTGAAGGCCCTTTTCCCTTTTACCGATTGGCGCGCAGGTTCAGGAACAGTTTGAAGCCCACATTGGCCGAGATCACTTTGGCCTGCGTGTGGTAATTGCCATTGAGCACGAACTCGGTGTTGCGGAACACGTCGCGGATGAAGAAGTAGCCCAGCTCGACACCCAGGATGAAATCCAGCGCGTTTGGCTCGACGCCTTCCGACACGGCAATGGCTTCGCGGTTGAAGTCGTAGCGCATGCCCACTTTGCCCATGGCGGTGAAGGCGCTTTGGTGGCTCTTGGCGCACTGGTTGCCGTTGGAGCGATACAGGCCTGCGCCCGCCTCCATAATGGCATATGGGCGCCAGAGGGTTGTCTTGGAGAAGTCTTCCGAGCCGGGGTTGAGGGTGAACGTCGTACCTACACCTAAACGGGTTACGCCCCAGTGCGCGCCGACGTTCATAACGGCTTCGAGGCCGGCGCCGACGCGCTCGCCCGTTTTTTCGACGTTGGGCGTGTGCAGGTAAAAGGATGGAATGTCTAAAAAAAGGCGAGGGCCACCGTATTGGGCCGAAAGCGCCACGGCCGAAGCGCAAAATAGCGCGCACAAAATCAGTCGCATACGAGGAAGATTAAGCGTATCAGGTGAGTAGATGCTTGCGATAGAGCGCTTGTAAAGAGACGGAAAAGGGCCCATTCGCTGGATGTACTGACAGAATTTTTGCGAAACCGCCCCATCGGTAGGTGCCTTTCTACAGGTGGCCTTTTTTGCTACGCGCGCTTAAAACGCCGCGGGAGACCGGTGCTGTAGGCAGCGGCCTCCCGCGGTAGAGGACATTCGGCGCACTTTTCAGTTGAGTTTTTCCAAATCCCGGATGAGGATGGAGTTGCGGTTGAAGTGGATGAGGTTCGATTTGCGCAGTTCGTTGAGGATGGACGTAACCGTCTGGCGGCTGGCCCCCACCAGATTGGCGAGGTCCTGCTGGGTAAAGCCGTGTTTGAGGAGCGTTTCGAAGCCCACCTGGCGTCCGCGCTGGCCCGCGGTCTCTTTGAGGAAGTCCACGATGCGCGAGCGCACGTCTTTGCAGATGAGCGACTCCCAGTGGCGCTCGGCCCGGCGCACCCGCTCGCCCAGGTGGTTGAGCATGTTTTGGGCCAGCGTGAAGTTGCGCTCCAGGAAGGGCCGGAAATGCGCCGTTTTAATGGCGATGAAGCGCACATCCTGGTTCATGGCGCTGGCAAACTCGGCGCG
The DNA here is from genome assembly GCA_964646615.1 of uncultured Saprospiraceae bacterium. Classification (GTDB taxonomy): domain Bacteria; phylum Bacteroidota; class Bacteroidia; order Chitinophagales; family Saprospiraceae; genus M3007. The sequence continues at coordinate 69,876 of CAZYEV010000019.1, read as the reverse complement.
CTTGCTTTCGCCCGCCAGCCCCATTTCGCCAAAAACGGTGTACGGGTGCTGGAAGCTTCGAACAATCTCGCGCCCGTCCGGAGCGTAGATGCCCACCTTAACACTCCCCTGCACCAAAAAGCAGAGGTAGTCGCTGGGTTCGTCGGCCAGATAGATAAACGTGTGCCGGTGTGCTGCACGAACTTCTGACAGGCGGGCGAGTTCCTCCAGTTCTTGCAGCGTCATTGGGGCCAGAATCGGAAATTGCCGGAGTTGGTAAAGAATTTCCATTGTTAAAGAAGATTGCCTGGATTAATGATTAAACAGTTTGTTAACGTCGAAATTCCAAGAACTGTGCCAACGGCTTTCAGACCCTGCGCATTTGCCCTGTATTGGGTAGGCTCATTCTATGGTGCACGGCGGGAGGAAGCGGCGTATTTTGGCCGCTGTTTTCAGGCGTTCACGAAATCCGGTACCCATGTCAGCGGTCAAGCCCTTTTCTTTGCTTACGGAGTTCGACATTTTTCTATTTCAGACGGGCAAGCATTACCGGTTATACGAGAAACTGGGCAGTCATCTGGTAGAGTGCGACGGCGAGGCGGGGGTCTATTTCGCCGTGTGGGCGCCCCGTGCGCGCAGCGTGTCAGTGGTGGGCAGCTTCAACGCCTGGAACCCCAAGGCACACGTGCTGCTGCCCCGCTGGGACAAAAGCGGCATCTGGGAAGGCTTTATTCCCGGCCTGAGCAAGGGTACAGTCTATAAGTACCACATCACCATGGCCAACGGCAAGGGTCTGGACAAGGGCGACCCTTATGCCCTGCGATGGGAAATGCCCCCGCGCACCGCCTCCATCGTATGGGAGCTGGACTACGCCTGGAACGACGCCCGCTGGATGGAGCAGCGCCGCCAACGCGCCGGCAAACCACAACCCTGGTCGGTCTATGAAGTGCACGTCGGCTCCTGGAAAAAACTGCCCAAAGAGGGCAACCGCTCGCTCAACTTCCGCGAATTGGCCACCGAACTCGTCGCCTACGCCAAGGACATGGGCTTCACCCACCTGGAACTCATGCCTGTCATGGAACACCCCTACTTTCCCTCCTGGGGCTACCAGATAACCGGCTACTTTGCGCCCACCAGCCGATACGGTACCCCCGAAGACCTCATGTACTTCATTGATGCCTGCCACCAGGCCGACCTCGGCGTCATCCTCGACTGGGTGCCCTCGCACTTCCCCGGCGACATCCACGGCCTGTATCTTTTCGACGGCTCCCACCTGTACGAATACGCCGACATGCGCCGGGGCTACCACCCCGACTGGAACAGCTACGTGTTCGACTATGGGCGCGACGAAGTGCGCTCTTTCCTCATCTCCAACGCCCTCTTCTGGCTCGACCGATACCACGCCGACGGCCTGCGCGTGGACGCCGTCGCCTCCATGCTCTATCACGACTATTCGCGCAAAGAGGGCGAATGGCTGCCCAACATCCACGGCGGACGCGAAAACCTCGAAGCCATCTCCTTCCTGCGCGAATTCAATGAGGCCGCCTATAAAAACTACCCGGGCATCGAAACCATTGCCGAAGAAAGCACCGCCTTTCCCGGCGTCAGCAAACCCACGTGGGAGGGCGGCTTAGGCTTTGGCCAAAAGTGGATGATGGGCTGGATGCACGACACCCTCAACTACTTCAAACGCCCCGTCATCTACCGGCGCTGGCACCAAAACGACATCACCTTCTCCATGGTCTATGCCTTCTCGGAGCGCTTCATGCTGCCGCTCAGCCACGACGAAGTGGTGCACATGAAGGCCTCGCTGCTGTACAAGATGCCGGGCAACGAGTGGGAAAAATTTGCCAACCTGCGCGCCCTGTTTGGCTACCAGTGGACGCACCCAGGCTCGCAACTGCTCTTCATGGGCGGTGAGTTCGGCCAGACCTCCGAATGGAGTCACGACCGCGGCGTAGTGTGGGAATTGCTCCAATACGACTACCACAAAGGCTGCCAGCAGTGGGTGCGCGCCCTCAACCACCTCTACCAGCAAAAGCCGGCCCTGTGGTACCACGCCTTCTCGCCCGAAGGCTACGCCTGGGTCAGCGGCGACGACACCGAAAACTGCGTGCTCGCTTACCTGCGCAAAGGCCGCCCCGAAGACCCGGTGCTCCTCGTGGTCTGCCACTTCAAAACCGGAGCAGTGGAGGGCTACCGCCTGGGCGTCCCGTACGCCGGCACGTGGGTCGAACTGCTCAACAGCGACGACACTGCCTACGGCGGCAGCGGCGTTACCAACACTCCTCGCGAAACCCAACCCGAACCCTCTCACGGCTTCGAGCATTCCATCGCCTTCCGGCTCGCCCCCTTGGCCGTACAGATTTTTGAAGGAAAGCCCTTGCCAAAACCCAAAAAAACGCCGCGCAAAAAGACGGCAACTGCCCCTGACCTTCCGGAGACACCCACAGCAAAGGCAAGCCGCCCTCGCACAAAAACAAAGGCTAAGGCTCGCTAACCTCCACATTCGGCCTTTTTCCACTTTTCCTTCTCCTTTGGCCCAACCTTGCGCCGCCCGGCGCCCGACATTATCTGTACCTTTGCCTCCCGTTTAACACAGCCTATTCTATCTCTATCCCTCGGCATGCACATTACTGCAGCACAGCTGGCCCACATCCTCGGAGGCGCGCTTGAAGGAGACCCAGACGCCATCGTTCGCCGGCCCGCGCGCATCGAAGAAGCGCAAAGCGGCGATTTTGCCTTCTTAGATAACCCCAAATACGAGCCTTTTGCCTACACCACGCGCGCTTCGGTGTTGCTGGTCAACAAGCAGTTTAAGCCCACACAGCCAGTGGCAGCCACGCTTATTCGCGTGGACGACGTGCGCTCCAGCTTAGCGCTGCTGCTGGAAAAGTTCCACGACCTGCTGTCGGCCAACGGCATTGTGCCCCGCATTGACGAACGCGCCTGTGTGCACCCGGAAGCGCAGCTTGGCGCAAACACCTACATAGGGCCTTTCGCCATCGTTGAGGCAGGTGCCGTCATCGGCGAGCACTGCGTCATCCACCCGCAGACGTACATCGGGCGAAATGTGCGCATTGGCAACCACTGCACCATCCACCCGGGGGTGCGCATCCTGCACCACTGCGTCATCGGCGACCGCTGCACCATACACCCCAATGCCGTTATTGGTTCCGATGGCTTTGGCTTTGCCCCGCAGGACGACGGCTCCTGGAAGCGCATCCCGCACGTAGGCAACGTGGTGATTGAGGACGACGTCGAAATCGGCGCCAACGCCTGCATTGACCGCGCGGCCCTGGGCAGCACGTTCATCCGCTCCGGCGTGAAGATGGACAATTTAGTGCACATTGCCCACAACGTAGAGGTGGGCAAAAACACCGCCATGGCGGCTCAAGTCGGCATTGCGGGCAGCGCCAAAATCGGCGAAAACGTCCAACTCGGCGGCCAGGTCGGCGTGGCCGGCCACCTCACCATCGCCGACGGCACGCGCGTGCAGGCCCAAAGCGGTATCGCTTCCTCGGTCAAGAAACCCAACCAGGCCCTCTTTGGCGCACCCGCCATTGACTACAATGACTACATCCGCGCCTACGCCGTCTTCAAACGATTGCCCGAATTGCAAAAAAGGGTGGACCAACTCGAACGCCTGCTGGGCAAACGCAACGAAACGCATGGCCACGATTAGCCCGCCAGGGCCTTTCGGCGAAATGCCGCAACTCACCCGACCGTTTTTTGTTTTGCAAAACCTCATTCCCACATTTCATCGAACACATTGTCTATGACCCAATCGCGTCTGTTCGCCTTAATGGCGCCCTTTCTCGTTGCTACTAATCTGCTATCGGCCCAGGGTATCCGCTTTTTCGAGGGCAAATGGTCCGAAGCCTTAGCCAAAGCCAAAGCCGAAGAGCGGCTCATCTTCGCCGACGCCTTCGCTTCCTGGTGCGGCCCGTGCAAACGCATGGCGGCCACGGTGTTCACCGACCCTAAAGTAGGCGATTTTTTCAATGAAAATTTCGTCAACGTCAAATACGACATGGAAAAACCGGAGAACGCCGACTTTGCGCGCCAGTATCCGGTCAGCGCCTATCCGACGCTTATGATTCTGGATGCCGACGGCAAAGTGGTGCAAAAACACGTGGGCGCCATGACGCCCGAAGCCCTTATTGCCTTTGGGCAAAAAGCCCTCGGACAGGCCAGCGTCTCCAAAGACGTAGAGCAAGAATACGAGGCCGGTAACCGCGACCCGGAGCTGGTGCTGCGCTACATCCGCGCGCTCAACCGCGCCAACAAGCCCTCGCTCAAGGTTACGAATGACTACCTGAACGCGCGCAAGGGCTACAACGACCCCGTCTCGCGCCAGATCATTCTCGAGGGCACCGTCGAGGCCGATAGCCGCGTGTTTGACCTGCTCATTGCCCACCGGGCAGCCATTTCCAACCAGGAGGGCGCGCAAAAGGTGAACGACCGCATCCTGCTGGCCTGCAAAAACACCGTAAAAAAGGCCATCGAATTCCGCGATGCGCGCCTGCTCGAAGAGGCCAAAACGAAAATGAAGGCCAACCTGCCTGCCCAGGCCGAAGAGTTCGCCTTTGACGCCGACATGCGCTACTACGCCGCCGCCAAAGACCCTAAAAACTACCTGAAAGCCGTGCAGGGCTATCAGAAGAAAATCGTTCGCAACGACGCCGCCCGCCTGCACGAACTCGTTACCAAAATGCTCGCCGCCTTTCCTAAAGAGGCCGACGTGCTCAATCAGGCCGAAAAATGGGCGAAAACCGCCGCCGAAACCGGCGGGCTGGGCGAATATTACCTCACGTTGGCCGATATCTACCGCCGCAAAGGCGATAAAACCAACGCTCGCGCCGCCGCCGAAAAGGCCCTCAAAGCCCCAGGCGCACAGGACAACCTCAGCCTGAAAAACCGCGTGGAAGTGTTCCTGCAAACCCTGGAGTAACGAAAAAGAGGCGACATCTCTAAAGGAGGTGTCGCCTCAAACAAGAGGCGACCGCTCCACAAAAGCGAGGTGTCGCCTCAAAAAAAGGAGATGAAACATGTCCAGATTAGGAAGAGCCTTAGTCGCCATGTCAGGGGGTATTGACTCCACCATGACTGCCGTCCTTCTGCACGAGGAAGGGTGGGAAGTCATTGGCATCACGATGAAGACATGGGACTATGCCACCTCCGGCGGCAGCCGCAAGGAGACGGGTTGCTGCTCGTTAGACAGCATCAACGACGCTCGCCAGGTCGCCGTGCAGCTGGGCTTCCACCATTTCATCGTGGACATTCGCGAGGAGTTTGGCGACTACGTCATTGACAACTTCGTGGACGAATACTTAGCCGGTCGCACGCCCAACCCGTGTGTGCTGTGCAATACCCACATCAAGTGGAACAGCCTGCTGCGCCGCGCCGACCAGCTGGATTGCGAATTTATCGCCACCGGCCATTACGGCATCATCGCTCAGCACGACGTACGCTACTACATCCGCCGCGCGCGCGACCGCCAGAAAGACCAGTCCTACGTGCTGTGGGGCCTCAGCCAGGAGTGCCTCGCCCGCACCCGCATGCCTCTGGGCGGCTTCACCAAAACCGAAGTGCGCCAGATGGCTGCCGAACGCGGCTGGTCTGAACTGAGCAGAAAAGCCGAGAGCTACGAAATCTGCTTCGTACCCGACAACGACTACCGCAGCTTCCTGCGCCACCGCGTGCCCGACTTAGACGAACGCATCGGCGAGGGCAACTTCGTGGACACACAAGGCAAGGTGCTGGGGCGCCACCAGGGCTACCCCTACTACACCGTGGGCCAGCGCAAAGGCCTGGGCATCGCTTTAGGCGAACCCATGTACGTAACCGAAATACGCCCGGAAACCAACACCGTCGTGCTGGGGCGCGAAGAAGACCTTATCCGCAACGGCATGATGGTGGGCAAAGTCAACCTCATGAAATACGCCGCCCTGCCCGAAGAAGGGCTGGAAGTCGTTACCAAAGTGCGCTACCGCGATGCCGGCACTGTGAGCACCGTTCGGCCCGTTGGGCATGACGTGGAGGTGCAATTTCACGCCAACGCCAAAGGAATTGCCCCGGGCCAGAGCGCCGTCTTCTACGAGGGCGACGACGTGGTGGGCGGCGGCATCATTTACGGCAGCTTTTAACCCGCCATGGCCCGCCTGCTCCTGCTCGAAACCGCCACGGAAGTCTGCTCGGTAGCCCTTGCCCTCGATGGTGAAATCGTCGCTCTGGCCGAAGAAACAACCGCCGTCAACTGTGCAGCGCGCCTGACGCTGCTCATCGAGGAATGCCTGCGCCAGGCCGGCCAAACCCTCCGCCAGCTGGATGCCATTGCCGTCAGCGGCGGCCCTGGCTCCTATACTTCGCTGCGCGTGGGTGTCTCTACGGCCAAAGGCATCGGCTATGCCTTAGACAAACCACTCATTGCCGTGCCTACGCTCCAGGCGCTGGCCTTTGCGGCCCAACAACACGCTCCTGCCGACCTTCCCGTGCGCTACGTGCCCATGCTCGACGCCCGCCGGCAGGAAGTGTGGCTGGCTGTTTTCGATGAAAAACTCCAGCCCCTTTGCCCGGCCCAGCCTTTGATACTGGACGAACAATGGCCCCAACACCTGCACGCTCTGGCGCCCCAAACGCCCCCCGACGCCCTGTGGCTTTGCGCCGGTAACGGCTGCGATAAAATACCGCCCGAAACGCTGGACAACCACCTGCAAAAAAGCCTCGTAACCGCCTGTTCGGCCACCTATATGGCCCATTTGGCCGAACAACGCTATCACAGCCGCGCCTGGGAAGACCTCGCCTACTACGAGCCTTTTTACATGAAACCGCCGAACATTACCGTGCCGAAAAAGGCGCCGCTGTCGGGGCAATAACAGCAGGACTGTCTTCGTGCCTTTGCGAATGCCTTAGCGCCCTTAGTGGCAAGAAACTCCATGCCCGTTTACCGCTACTATGTCGTTTACAAGCCCTACGGCATGCTCAGCCAGTTTACGCCCGACCAGCCCGGGCAGCACACGCTGGCGGAGTTGAGTGCCGCTTTGCCCAAAGACGTCTATCCCGTCGGGCGCTTAGATGCCGACAGCGAGGGTCTGCTGCTGCTGACCAACGACCCCCGCCTTAACGCGCGCCTGCTGCGGCCCGAGGGCGGCCACGAGCGCGTCTATTGGGCACAGGTGGAGGGCATCCCGACCGAAGAAGCCCTGGATACGCTTCGTTCAGGCGTTGTTATCCGCATAAATGGGAAACCCTATCACACCCGCCCTGCTCGTGTACGCCTGCTGGAGGTGCCGCCCGAATTGCCGCCGCGCGAGCCGCCCATCCGCTTCCGCAAGAGCGTGCCCGACCGCTGGGTGGAGCTCGCACTCACCGAGGGCAAAAATCGCCAGGTGCGCCGCATGTGCGCTGCCGTCGGGTATCCGGTGCTCCGATTGGTGCGTGTGCAAATCGGGCCACTGCGCTTGGGCGAGGGGCCGCTGCGCCATTTACAGCCGGGAGAAGTGCGCGAGGTAGAGGGGCGAATACTGGGGGTGTTTTAGCAACGGGCCTGCTCATCTTTACTCCCCAATACCTTGATTTTAAGGTCGTTTTCTAAGCAGGTAAGCCAGACCTGTTCTATGGTTTCGCTTTTTCAAATGCCTCAAATTAATTGACTCTACACAGGGTTGCTGCGAGGCAAGAATTAAAAAACTGCAGAAGGCACAGAGAACCGCGAAGGTGTTTTTCTCCGTGTTCCTCCGCGGTGAAAAAAGAAATTCCAGGGACTGCAAATAAGGCTTCCACCAGGACAATCGTCTCAATCATGCGTAACATCAGTTAACAACGATGCCAATTAAAGCCCGCCATTAGCACAGACTTAACCCACCCTGCCCACTGCCTCCGCATACCTTTGCCCATCATTCACTCAAATCAAAAACGGCTATGAAACGACATTGGATATGGGTGGCTGCGTGCTGCCTGTTGGTTTCGGGGGCGCTCCATGCGCAGGAGAAACTCGACCGCCCGCGCTTAGTGGTAGGCATTGTCGTGGACCAAATGCGCTACGACTACCTCTACCGCTACTACAACGCCTACGGCCCCGACGGCTTCCGGCGCCTGCTGCGCGAGGGCTTCTCGTGCGAGAACACATTGTACAACTACTGGCCTACCTATACCGGCCCGGGTCATGCGGCTATCTACACCGGCACGACGCCCAGCATCAACGGAATCATTGCCAACGAATGGTACGACCGCCAGTGGGGACGCCGACGCTACGTAACTACTGACACCACGGAAAACGCCGTGGGCACCCTCAAGCCCGGCGACCGCAGCGGCCGCCATTCGCCGCGCGTGTTGCTGAGCAGCACCATCTCCGACGAGCTGCGCCTGGCTTTTGCCATGAAATCCAGAGTGGTCGGCGTCTGCCTCAAAGACCGCGGCAGCATCCTGCCCGCCGGCCATTTCCCCGACGCCTGCTACTGGTTCGATGACCAAACGGGCAACTGGATTACTTCTACCTACTACACCCAACAACTGCCAGACTGGGTCAACACCTTCAACCGCCAGGAAAAAGCCCGCCAGTATTTGGACGGCATCTGGGACAAACTGCACCAGCGCCCCTACCGCGAGAGCTACGACAACTGGCGCAAGTACACCAACGGCAACTACCCTCCCATGGCCTTGGTGTGGCCGCGCAGCTTCCCCTACGACCTGCGTTCGTGGCGCGACAGCCTCTATCAAAAATACGGCTACGGCCTGCTGCGCTTCGTGCCCGAAGGCAACACCATCACCGTGGACTTCGCCATAGAAGCCATTCAAAAAATGGAACTGGGCCAGGACGAATACCCCGACATGCTGTGCCTGAGCTTCTCCACACCCGACTACTGCGGCCATCAGTTCGGCATTCACGCCGAAGAGGTGCAGGATGTTTACCTGCGGCTTGACTTAGAAATCGCCCGCCTGCTCCGGTTTCTGGAGGAACGACTGGGCAAAGACAATGTACTGGTCTTCCTCACCGCCGACCACGGTGCGGCAGAGACGCCCTTGCACTTGCAAGACCTTGGAGCACCCGCAGGTGTATTTCCGGAAAGCCACCTTAAGGATACCCTGAATGCGCAGCTGCACAAGGCCTTCGGTATGAAGAAAGATTTCGTGCTGGCGGTGCACAACCAGCAGCTGTGGTTCAACCACCGCGAACTGGGCGCCAAAGGCTTGCAGACGGCCATACAGATAGCCAAAACCTACCTGCGCGCTCAGCCCGGCGTGTACGATGCGCTGACGATGGAAGAGGTCATGCGCATGCCGGCCGAATATCCGTTCATCGCTGAAACGCGGCGCGGCCTGCACCCGCGGCGTTCGGGCGATGTGGTCTTCTTTCTCGAACCGGGCTGGCACGCCGACGACGAGTACTTCGGCAAGGGTGGCACCACACACGGCTCGCCCTATCCTTACGACACGCACGTGCCGCTCCTGTGGTACGGCTGGAAGGTGAAGCCGGGCCAAACGGTGGAGGCCGTGAGCATCACCGACATCGCCCCCACGCTGGCCGCCCTGCTGCGCATCATGCGGCCCAACGGCTGCACGGGCAAGGTCATCGAAGACCTCTGGGACGACTAAGCAAGCACCATCAACCTGGCAAAGCGCAACACTAAGCGCCGCTCCGGAATTTCATCGCCCGCAAAGGCAATGGAAGCCACGCGGTTTTCGCGCGCGCCCTCGACACTCCTGACCACGCCCTCGCCAAATTTGAGGTGCCGCACGCGCACCCCGGGCACGACGGCTTCGGGCGGCGAGGGCTTGAAGTCCGCAGGCGCCGCCGGCTGGGTGCGGCTCTGCTGAGACGACGGTGCGCTGAAGTTGCCCGATACGCTGGCGCGCCGGTCAACCGTGTGGGCCACACGCGAGACGGGTTCGGCAGTCGGGCGGCGCGAGCCGATGCCGCCGAGATTCTCGTAGTGCTCGCGGCCAATTTCACCCAGAAAGCGCGAAGGCGAACTTTCGGTCAGACGGCCATTGCGATAGCGCACACCGGCGTAGGAGATGGTCAGCAGCTCTTTGGCCCGCGTTACGGCCACATAGAAGAGCCGCCGCTCTTCGTCCAGGCCGCCCGGGTTTTCTAAGGCAAAAAATGAGGGAAAGAGCATTTCCTCCATGCCGGTGATGAACACACTGCGGAATTCCAGCCCTTTGGCCGCGTGGGCGCTCATCAGAGTGATGTAGTCCGGGCTGTCGCTGGCCATATCGGCATCGGTCAGCAGGGTAACCGTTTGCAGATAAGCGGCCAGAGAGGCGTCAGGTAGTTCGTTGTCCTCCTCATTCAGCCGCAGTTTGGAGGCGTTGTCGGTAAATTCGCTGATGGCGTCCAGCACGGCATTGGCGTTTTGCAGGCGGCTGAGGCCCTCTTCGGTGCTGCGTTCGCTTTTGAGTTCGTCCAGCAGGCCCGATTGGCGGTAGATGTCAGAAGCCAACTGATAGGCCGACTCTTTAGGAGCGCGGCGTTGCCAGCCTTCCACTAAGGTGCGGAAATTGAGCACGGCCTTGCGGGCGCGCTCGGGCAGGTCGGCAGTGAGCATGGCATCCCACAGAGAGACGCCGCTGGCGGCGGCGTGCTGGCGGAGTTTACTCACCGTAGCATCGCTGATGCCGCGGGTCGGATAGTTAATGATGCGCACCAATGCCTCTTCGTCGTGCGGGTTGACGGCTAAGCGCAGGTAAGCCAGCAGGTCTTTGACCTCTTTGCGCTGGTAGAACGACAGGCCGCCAAAGACGCGGTAGGGCAGATTTTGGCGGCGCAATTGCTCTTCAAACTTGCGGCTTTGGGCGTTGGTGCGGTACAGGATGGCGATGTCGCCGTTGCGCAGGTGGAGGCGGTTTTTTTGCTCCACGATGAGGTCAACCACCCGTCGTGCTTCGTCGTCGTCGGTCATGCAGCGCAGCAGTCGGATTTTGTGGCTGTCGCTGCGGGCCGTCCAGATTTTTTTGGGCAGCTGACGCTGGTTGTGGGCGATGATTTCATTGGCTGCCGCCACGATGTGCTCGGTGCTGCGGTAGTTCTGTTCCAGTTTGAAGGTTTTCAGTTGCGGAAAATCCTTGCTGAAGTCCAGGATGTTGTCAATGGTGGCGCCTCGGAAGGCGTAGATGCTCTGGGCGTCGTCGCCGACGGCGAAGAGGTTTTCCGGGCTTCCAGGATATTTGGCCAGCAGGTGCAGGATGGCATACTGGAGGAAGTTGGTGTCCTGGAATTCGTCCACGTGCAGGTATCGGAAGCGCTCACGGTATTTGTCGGCCACTTCGGGGTGGTGGCGCAGCAGGTGGTGCATTTGCAGTAGCAGGTCGTCGAAGTCCATGGCGCCGGCGCGTTTGCAGCGGGTTACGTAGCGCTCGTAGATGTCGGCGGTGAAGGGTCGGCGCGCCTGGCGGTCTTGCTCCATCATCTGGTCGTTGGCGCGGTAGAGCGGCGGGGTGAGGAGGTTGCTTTTGGCTAATGAAATGCGCGAGCGTATGGCGTTGGGGTTGTACTGCTGCGGGTCGAGGCTCATTTCTTTGATGATAGCGCGCAGCAGGCTGACGGTGTCGTCGGTATCGTAGATGGAGAAGCTGGACGGGTAGCCAATTTTGTCGGCTTCGGCGCGCAGGATGCGAGCAAAGATGGAGTGGAAAGTGCCGGCCCACACGTAGCGTGCCCTGGGTCCGACGACGCGCTCAATGCGCTCGGTCATCTCGCGGGCGGCTTTGTTGGTGAAGGTCAGCGCCAGCACACGCCAGGGCTCCACACCCTGCTCCAACACATGAGCAATGCGGTAAGTCAGCACGCGCGTTTTGCCCGACCCCGGGCCGGCGATGACCAGCACAGGGCCTTCAATGGTCGTTACGGCGGCGCGCTGTACGTCGTTGAGTTCGTCTAAATAATGGGCCATAGGGCAAAAATACAACGAGATGCTTGCGCAGGCGCTGCCTGAAGATGGAACGGAGCTCTCACCACCGATAAAAAACCGCTGCACTTACGCCCGGGCTTTTGGGCACGTATTGCGCCCAAAAGGCGCCAGCACCAGAGACAACGACGCCCCACCGCGGTGTAACCTGCCAGAGCGCCTTCAGTCCGGGCGACAGCCAGCCCTGGTTGTTCTCGTACAGGCCTGTGCGCGTGCGAACCGACTGCAACGGACGGGCCTCGTTCTCAAACGGCAAAACGATATCCAAAAAAGCGATGAGCCTCAGCGGCCCAAGGGCAAAGCCCGCTTCCGCACCAGTGTTGAGGTAATGGTTGTAGTTGTTGGTGCGGAATGCCAGACCGGTGTAGGCAAACCAATACAGCCTGCCCAAGCCCTGGCCTACGCTAAGCGAGGGCTGTACGGTGAAGGCATTGAAGCCCGTGCGCAAACCCGTGTTGGGTTGACTGGAAACGCTGGGCAGGTCGAGCCTCAGCGTGCCGCCCAGGGCGAGCGGCCCGCTGAGGAACTGGCGACGAAGCGCAAAAGAGATGTTGCCGAACCCGCTAATCCGGCCGCTTTCGGTAGGTGCGATGTACAGCGGCAGTTCGGGCGTTCGCGCACCGCGCTCGTGCATGCGCCAGGGCAACGACACCATGGCCGTCGTGCGCGCATCGAGGCCATATTCGCCATAAAGCTGCAAGGTTCGCTCGGTTACGTAACGCACCAGCGGAAGGTCGCTGTCCCCACCGCCGAAGAGCCGGCTATAGGCCGGTATCGTGTGGTAACCTGCCTGAACGTAGCCGCCATTAGCCGAGCACGCCCACGGGCTTTGCGACGAGCCGGAAGCCATAGCCAGCAGCCACAAGAGTGCAGGAAGCAGGCGTCTCATCAGCCTCAAGGCTTGTACTCTCCGGTGATGGTTTGCTTCAGTACGCGGATGAACGTGCGCTCGTCAATGAGCAGGCGCACCACGTTGCCGTCAATCTTGGTTACCTTGCCAATGATACCCGCGCTGGTAACGACCTCCATGCCCTCGCGCAGGTTGTCTATGAACTTTTGCTGCTCGCGCTGGCGCTTCACCTGAGGGCGAATGAGGAAAAACCAGAACACGACGATGATGAGCAGCGGAAATAGCAGGCCGATGAAAGGGTTGTTACCGCCTTGCGGCGCTTGCAGAAGGATGTATGTCAGCATAGTGTTGGTTGATGTTTTTGTTGAAGTTTTTGACCAAACAAGTTTGGTCGGTACGGAGGCCAAACAAGTTTGGCGATTACTGGCCAAACGAGTTTGGCCGTTACGGGTTACTTAATCTCGAAGGCGGAGTCGGGGATGCCGGCGTTGACCTTGATGGTTTTCAGCACGCCCTTCATAGGGATGGGAAAGGCGCCGCTGATGGTCATCGCGTACGGGAATTGCACGCCCTGCACCGGCTTGTAGTCGCCAAACTCGGTGATGATGGTGGTGGGCGCTCCGTCCATACCCTCTTCGGTGCGCACTTCGCGGATTTTCAGACCGGTAGCAACCTCATAGAACTCGGTGCTCTTCTTGCCGTTGGGGCGTTCGACGACGATAGCGTAAGCGTCTTTGCCCCCTACGTTTTCGATGCCTTTGAGGGTGAGGCGGTAGTTGTTAGTCAGGTAAGCCGCCTCTTTGCACAGGTAGGCCTGCTCTTTCATGTCCTCCAGGTCGTCGCCTTCGAGCATGCGCGAGCCGCCCATGCCGTCCTCTTTGGCTTTACCGTTGTTGTAGATGCGGCTGTTCATGACCTGGCCCTGTATCAACATGAGCATGGCTATTTTGTCGTTGCCCTTTTGCAGGACATTCATCTCCAAAGCGCCCATGCCTGGTATATTGAATTCGTAGGTGGTCTCCACTTCTTTTAGCGCATTGAGGGCCTTTTCGCCGCCGAGCGCCTGGAGGTAGTTCTGGATGACTTTTTCGGCCGTCATGCCGGCGGCAGCGCTCTGGTCGGAGACCTTGACGGGGTTGCCGTAGGGGTCGAAGAAACGGACTTTGCCGTCGGCGGAGAAGCGAGCCAGGCGGTCGGCCACTTCGTCTTTGTTGCCCACCACGAGGATGTGAGCGCGGTCGGGGCGCACGTATTTGCGGGCCATGGCCTGCACCTCGGCGGGCGTTACCTTTTGCAGGTTGGTCAGGTAGTTTTCGTAGTAATTGGCCGGCAGCTTGTAGCGGGCAATGTTCAGGGCAAATTGGGCTACGGTGCCGGGCTGCTCCAGGCTTTGGGCGAATTGCCCTGTGAGCACGTTCTTGACCAACTGCAGTTCATCGTCCGGAATGGGTTCGGTGCGCATGCGCTCGAGTTCGAGGAGGAATTGGGCGACGGCGCTGTCGGTTACTTCGTTGCGCACACTGGCAACGGCCGAAAAGCCGCTGATGAGGCGGTCGGGCGACAGCGAAGTGCGGGCACCGTAGGTGTAGCCGTGTTTTTCGCGCAGGTTAGCGTTGATGCGGCTGTTGAAGTAGCCGCCCAGGATGGTGTTCATCAGCCGCACCGGAATGACGTCGGGATGGTTGGGCGGCAGTTCAACCGGGTAGGTGATGTTGATAACCGACTGCACGGCGCCGGTTTTGTCCACAAAGGCTACGCTGGTCTTCTCTGGTGCTTTGGGCGTAGGGTAGGTGTGTTTGGGCACATTGCCTTTGGCCCATTTGCCGAAGTATTTTTCTGCTTTGGCGAAGGCATCGGCCTGTTTGATGTCGCCCACGATGACCAGATAAGCGATGTTGGGCTTAAAATAGGTCTGGTAATACTTCTTAATCTGGTCGAGGCTGATTTTGGCCAGCGTCTCTTCGGTCATGTTTTCGCCGTAGGGGTGGTCTTTGCCGTAGCGCAATACGTTGGCCACGTTGGAAGCAATAGCGTCGGGGTCGTTTTTGGCGGCCGCCAGCCCGCTTTCGGCGCGGCGTTTGGCTTTCTCCAATTCCTCGGCCGGGAAGGACGGGTTGAGCAGCACGTCGGAGAGCAGCTCCAGCATTTTATCGGTGTGCTTGCTCAGGCTGGAGCCGGAGACGCCGTTGGCGTCGGACGACAGCGAGGCGCCGATGAAGTCCACCTCTTCGTCCAACTGCTCTTTAGTGCGCGTCTTGGTGCCCTTCGAGAGCAATTCGCCGGCCATATCGGCGTATCCGGCGGCCTCCTTTTCGAGCACGGGG
Source organism: uncultured Saprospiraceae bacterium (assembly GCA_964646615.1). GTDB lineage: Bacteria > Bacteroidota > Bacteroidia > Chitinophagales > Saprospiraceae > M3007. The sequence goes on along the minus strand of CAZYEV010000019.1, from coordinate 54,811 downwards.
TCGAAGTCCACGAACACGCGGAACGACACCTGAGGCAGTTTGTGGTTTTCGACCACGATGACCGTCAGGCCGTTTTTCAGTTTTTTCGTGGCGGCTTTGCCTATCTGAATTTTGGGCGGTGTGCCGGGTTGCGGAGCTTGTTTGCGGATATCTCCGCTGGGTATGGGTATCACCGGGGCACCGCTGGGGGTCGTTTGGGCAAGGGCATTCCAGGGCAGAAGCAAGAGCAGCCCCAAGAGGAGGGAGAAAAGGCTAAAAGTTTTGCGTTTCATGTGTCGTGAAAAAATTTGTCCAACGGAAAAAACGCTGCCGCCGCGGCAGCAGAGCTGTGGGCAAAGGTAGCGCAATTTGGAGGCTTCTCGCCTTTTTGAGCACAAGGTTGAGGAGCGTTGGCAGCCGAAGAATGCATGTTGTAAAGGCGTATGTAGCAAATTATCCCGCCCGCCGGCGGCCCGCTTTCTACCTTCGCGCCCGCAAAAACGCATACTATTCATGACCTCTCAGATAGCACCAATCGTTTTTGACCGCACCGGCCTTTCGGACGACACCCTGCTTCACCTGTACGAGCAGCTGGTGTTGCCGCGCCAGATAGAGGAAAAAATGCTCAACCTGCTGCGCCAGGGCCGCATCAGTAAGTGGTTTAGCGGCATCGGTCAGGAAGCCATTGCTGTAGGCGCCACCTGCGCGCTGCTGCCCGATGAAATTATTTTCCCGATGCACCGCAACTTAGGCGTGTTCACCGTGCGCCAGGTGCCGCTCGACCGGCTGTTTTGCCAGTGGCAGGGCAAGCGCCTGGGCTTCACCAAGGGGCGCGACCGCTCGTTCCACTTTGGCACCATGGAGCACCACATCGTGGGCATGATTTCGCACTTGGGGCCGCAGCTGTCGCTGGCAGCGGGCGTAGCCTTAGCCCACAAACTGCGCCGCGAGGGGCGCGTATCGCTGGCCTTCACGGGCGAGGGCGCTACCAGCGAAGGCGAATTTCACGAAGCGCTCAACGTGGCCTCCGTATGGAAACTGCCCGTCATCTTCCTCATCGAAAACAACGGCTACGGCCTGAGCACCACCGTGCAGGAGCAATACGCCTGCAAAGACTTAGTGGACAGAGCCATTGGCTACGGCATGCGCGGCATCCAGATAGATGGCAACAACGTGCTGGAGGTGTACCGCACTCTGTCGGATCTGGCCGCGCAAATGCGCCAAAACCCCGAGCCGGTGCTGGTAGAGTGCATTACCTTTCGCATGCGCGGCCACGAGGAAGCCAGCGGAACGAAGTATGTGCCCAAGGCCCTCATGGAAGCATGGGCCAAAAAAGACCCGGTCAAGAACTACGAAGCCTGGCTCCTGGAGCAGGGCATCCTGACCGAAGAGCGCCGCAAAGCCATTCAGGAGCGCAACAAAAAGGCCATACTCAAAGCCGTCGAGGTGATGTTTGCCGAACCCGACCCGGTGCCCGACACGGAGGAGGAACTGCGCGACGTGTACGCACCAGCGCCAGCGCCCGCAGCGCCGCAGGCGCCAGCACGCGAACTGCGCTTCATTGACGCCATCACCGACGGGCTGCGCGAAGCCATGAAACGGCACCCCGAACTCGTGCTCATGGGCCAGGACATCGCCGACTACGGCGGGGTGTTCAAAATCACGCAGGGCTTTGTGGACGAATTTGGCCGCGAGCGCGTGCGCAATACACCGCTGTGCGAAAGCGCCATTATCGGCATCGGGCTGGGCCTGAGCCTGAAGGGCATGAAGAGCATGGTCGAGATGCAGTTCGCCGACTTCGTCACCTGCGGTTTCAATCAGATAGTTAACAACTTAGCCAAACTGCACTGGCGCTGGGGGCAAAACGCCGACGTGGTCATCCGCATGCCCACGGGTGCGGGCACGGGAGCCGGGCCATTTCATAGTCAATCGAACGAGGCCTGGTTCACTCACGTGCCCGGGCTGAAGGTGGTGTACCCCAGTACGCCGCACGACGCCAAAGGGCTGCTACTGGCCGCCTTTGAAGACCCCAACCCGGTCATGTACTTCGAGCACAAAGCGCTCTACCGCAGCCTGACGGGGCCGGTGCCCGAAGGCTTCTACACCATCGAAATCGGCAAGGCACGGCAGGTGCGCACGGGCGACGAGGTCAGCATCATCACCTACGGCTTAGGCGTGCGCTGGGCCGAAGCCGCCGCCGACGAACTGGGCATCAGCGCCGACATTGTAGACCTGCGCTCGTTACTGCCGCTCGACTACGAGGCCATCGCCGCCAGCGTACGCCGTACCAACCGCGTGCTGGTGCTCCACGAAGATACCCTCTTCGGCGGCATCGGCGGCGAAATTGCCGCCTGGATAGCCGAGCACCTCTTCGAACACTTAGACGCCCCCGTCATGCGCTCGGCCAGCTTAGACACGCCCGTGCCGTTCGCCATTCCGTTAGAACAAAACTTCTTCCCCATCCAGCGCCTGCGCGAACAGCTGCAGCGGCTGCTTGCCTACTGACCAAGGCGCCTTTTTGGGCGTTTGGCCAATAAGCCGCAACTTTGCCGGCGTTCATTGCCCAACATTTGCTCACATGCCTCGCTCCCGACCCACCTACGTGTCCGCTATCATCAGCATGGCCTTAGTGCTGTTTGCCACCGGGCTGTTTGCTCTCGTGGCCCTGCACGGCCAGCGCTTAGTGGCGCTCTTCAAGGAAAAGGTGGACGTGTGGCTGGAGTTCAAATCCGACGTGCCGCAGGAGGACATCGCGCGTATCATCCGGCAGATACGCCAGGAGCCGTTCGTAAAACCCGAAACGGTTACCTACATCACCCGCGAACAGGCCGCCGCCTCCATGCGCGAAGACCTGGGGGATGAAAGCCTGTTGGCCGACCTGCCCAACATGATGCGCGACGTGGTGCGCTTCAACGTGCGGGCTGATTTCTTCCAGCAAGACAGCCTGAAGCGGTGGCGCGAGGAACTCAAGCAAGACACCCTCATCGCCGAACTGTACGTGGAAGCCGTAGAGACGGGCAACATCAGCCGCAACCTCAACCTCATCAGTGCCATGACGCTGGGCCTGGCCTTGCTGCTGTTGGTCGTCGCTATCGTCATCATTTACAACACCATCCGGCTGGCCCTGTACGCCAACCGGTTCATTATTAAAAACCAGGAACTGGTGGGCGCATCGTGGGATTTCATCACCCGCCCCTACCTGCAGCGGGCCCTCGTGAATGGCCTGATAAGCGCTCTGCTGGCTATTGGCGCCCTGATATTCCTTTTGGACTGGGCTTACCGGCAAATGCCCGAACTGCAACAATTGCAGGACCTCAACGGCATTCTGGCCATCTGTGTGGGCATCCTCGTGCTGGGCATCCTGCTGTCCGTTCTGAGCACTTACGCTGTAGTGCGCCGGTTTTTGCGCATGAAAATTGACGACCTATACTGACGCTGCCCGGAGCGGCTCTTTTCGAGAACACCCTATTTTTTCGGCATAAAAATTCAGCATTACATGGCCAAACAACCGCAACGCCGCCCCAACACCCCGGCGCCTAACGCGCCCAAACGACCGGCGCCTACCACTTCCTCCTCCTCGCGCAAACCAGCGTCGAAAGACCGCTTCGCCTGGCTCTTTCGCAACGATGAGCCGTTCCTCTTTGGCAAGCGCAACTTCATCGTCATGGGCGCTGGTTTGCTGCTGGTGGTGCTGGGCCTCATAGCCATGAGCGGCGGCCACATGCCCGACCCGGAAACGTGGGACCCTAACCTGATCTACAGCCCACGCCGCATTACGCTGGCGCCCATGCTCATGGTGGCCGGCTTTGTCGTCGTAGCCATCGGCATCTTCCTCAAGCCGAATGGCGATGCTTCGGAAGCCTCCAACACCCCGCCGACGGCATGAACTTCGTGCACGCCATTATCCTGGCGATTGTGGAGGGTCTGACGGAGTTCCTGCCGGTGTCGTCCACAGGCCACATGATCATTGCCTCAACGGCTATGGGCATTGCGACGCACCCTTTTGTCAAGGTGTTCACCGTGGCCATTCAGTTCGGCGCCATCCTGTCGGTGGTGGTGCTGTACCGCGATCGCTTTGCGCAGCCCTGGGCATTTTATCGCAACATCGCCATCGCCTTTGTGCCGGCCATTGTTTTTGGCTTTTTACTGAAAAAACTCATTGACCAGCTGCTGGAAAACATTGTGGTGGTTGGCGTAGCGCTTGTGGTCGGCGGTGTGGTTTTTCTCTTTTTGGATGGCCTGTTTGCCCGAAGGGCCAACTCCGACAGCGACATTGCGCGGTTGGGCTGGCAAAAGGCCGTCTCCATTGGCTTGTTCCAGGTCATCGCCATGGTGCCGGGGGTTAGCCGCTCGGCGGCCACCATCATTGGCGGCCTGACGCAAGGGCTTTCGCCCAAAACGGCGGCGGAGTTTTCATTTTTTCTAGCTGTGCCTACCATGTTTGCCGCCACGTGCAAATCGCTGTGGGACTACGGCAAAGAGGGCAGCCTGCAGTTTACAGGCCAGGAGGTGGGGCTGCTGGCCGTGGGCAACGTCGTGGGTTTCATCGTGGCCATGCTGGCCATCAAGGGCTTTATCGCCTACCTGACGAAGCACGGTTTCCGCGTCTTTGGCTACTATCGCATCATCGTAGGGGTCATCATCCTGTTTTTGGCCAGCGCAGGCTATTTTGCCGGTATAGATGTAGGCGCATTCTGAGGGCGCCCAAAGGCCGCCGGCGGGCCGTACCTTTGCTCCTAAAGAGGTCGGTTATGCAGGAAAAAGTCCAGAACGTTCAGATAGAAGACAGCTGGAAGCGTGTCTTGAGCGACGAATTTGAGCAGCCCTATTTTGCCGCCATTAAGGCCTTTCTGGTGCAGGAAAAAAAGGCAGGCAAGACCATTTACCCACCAGGGCCGCTGATTTTCAACGCTTTCAACACCACACCTTTCGATGCTGTGAAGGTGGTGATTTTGGGCCAAGACCCCTATCACAACCCCGGTGAGGCTATGGGCCTGTGCTTTTCAGTGCCGCGCGGCGTGCGCGTGCCGCCCTCGTTGGTCAACATTTTTCGGGAGATTGAACGCGACCTGGGCATACCCGCGCCGACGCACGGCGACCTGACGCCCTGGGCCCGACAGGGTGTACTGCTGCTCAACGCCATGCTCACCGTAGAGGCCGGCAAGCCCGCCTCCCACCAGAAAATTGGCTGGCAAACCTTTACCGACGCCGTCATCCGCCGCATCTCCGACCTGAAGGAAGGCATCGTCTTTTTGCTGTGGGGCAATTTTGCCAAAGGCAAAAAGGCCCTGATTGACGAAACGCGCCACTACGTCCTGACGGCGCCGCATCCCTCGCCGCTGGCTGGAGACGGGTTTATCGGATGCGGGCATTTCAGCCGCACCAATGAGATCCTCGAAAAACAAGGCCTGACGCCCATAGACTGGTCGCTGGGCGAGTAGCCAGCGCCGCCTAAAGCAGGGCAAAAACTACCCGAAAAAGCCGCGCCGCTCCAGTAAGGACCATTGGTGGCCTCTTTTCTTTACAGACGAGCACACAACCCGCTACAGTGGGGCGGCGGCGGCGGGAAGGCAGGCTGTAACGCGAAGGGGAAAAGAGGAACTATTGCAGCAACGCGCCAGCCAACCTCCGGGCAAAGGGGCGCCGAATGCCCGGTATGCTACTGCTGACGTTACCTTTTTTTTCTTCACCAAACCGTGCTTTCCCTATGAAAAAAATGCTATTCCCTTCGCTTTTGATGGCAGCCCTGTGTTGTGGGTCTGCATTCGCCCAATCGCCTTTTGAGCCGCTGTTTGGCCCTTTTGTGCTGGAAAACATTACCTACGGCAAGGCTCCGAGTTACAACAACCGCGAAGTAACACTGACGCTGGACCTGCACATTCCTGCCGTGGGGCGGCGGCATCGGTATCCCTTGATGGTTATGGTACATGGCGGAGGATTTGTTGCCGGCAGCCGCAATGAGATGCAGGGTTGGGTAAACTATTTCGTTAGCCGGGGCTACGTGGTGGCCAATGTCAGTTACCGTTTGGGCTACGTAAGCCTTAGCGGCGATTTTAACTGTAACCTTCTTGCTGGCTATCCATGTATGCACGCAGCCGATACTGCCGAGTGGTATCGCGCCTGGTACCGCGCAGTGCAGGATGTCAAAGGCGCCATTCGCTTTTTAGCAAACCACGCCGATGTTTACCAGATTGACCCTGAGAAAGTCTTTCTTTTTGGCGAAAGCGCCGGCGGCTTCATCGTCAACGGAGTGGCGTTTCTGGATGTGGCCGAAGAGAAGCCAGCATTTGCCGGGCCGATGCCGTCCTTACCCAGCCCCACAGGTGCCTTTATAGGCAGATGCCCGCATTACCAGAGCGAAGTATTTACCAGCAACACCATTGCGCGTCCTGATTTGGGCAGTATCGAAGGCGATATTGAGTGGCCGAGCAGGCCCTACACCATTCGCGGCGTGGCTCATCTTTACGGTGGAATGCTCTACGATCTTCTGCAGCGCACTCCCCCAGGCAAGCACAAGCCAGTGATTTACCAGTTCCATCGGGCGTGCGATATCGTGGTGCCGATAGACTGTAATCGAATTCACTATGGTACTTCCTGGTGCGTGGCGAATTGTGCAGGATGCGGCTTTGTCTATAATACGCCTATCGCCTGTGGAAGCCGGGCCATCAGCAACTGGAACCAGCAAAAAGGGTACGGATATGTTTTCCGCAACGATTTCACGCCCGAGCCTTTTCCTTACAACTGTATCCTCTTTCCACACAATTGCCTCGAGCAAGTCAATCAGCCGTGTCATGCTCCTTCTGGCTTTGACATAAACCGCGTGGAGGAGTTTTTCCGCCAGCAATGGCTTTCGGAGGATGAAATGAGTGTGGAAAGGGCTTTCGAGAGCGGACATTGGGCGGAGGCAATAGGCATTGGTCCTAATCCCTTTTCGGAAGTGCTCTACGTGCGCAATACCGCCCTGGCGGCGGTTCGGTATCGGCTGTTGGATGCCCACGGGCGCTTAGTATCGGAGGGCGCCATACCTGCCGGCGAGCAGTTGATGCTTCCAGCACAGCAATGGCCGCGCGGCGTGTACTTCTTTCACGCTCAGGAGACAACCGGCGGCTGGGAGCGGGTTAGCCGAGTGGTCAAGGCAGAGTAGCCAGATGACCTGAGCAGGAAGACAAAAGCAGAAAGCGATAGCCAAAAGCCGTTTCTCCCACGCACGAAACATTCGCAGGTGTATCAGAAAAACACCCTGTGGTTACCCACCCGGCCCTGTGGCTTTTGCTAATCGCGCCTGTGCTGGGTGTCAATCTTTGAAGAAGCGGGCGGACCAATCTCCTGCGGAGGTGCGTATCCGAACGATATAAACGCCCGGCTCAAGGCGACCCACGGAAAGCGACTGCAAACGTTCGCCGAGCGCCGGCCAGGGCTGTTCCAGCATCCGTCGGCCCAGGGCATCCACCACTTCGAGGCGTCCTTCGGGTACTTGTGGGGCTTCTATCCACAGCACGTCGGAGGCCGGATTGGGCCAGAGCCGGAGCACCCTTGCAGCGGGATTGGCCAATTCAGGAGCAGAGACGGCGCCGTCAAAAGCGGGCAAGATGATGTCGTCGAGAAAGACGGCATGGCCGCTTTGTCCGTTGTCGCCTTTGCGGAAGGTCCAGGTCAGCGTATGTGCACCGGCAGAGATGGGTAACAACACCTCTTGCCAGGTTTCCTGATTGCCGTTGGCGCTCCACTGCCGCACGCCGTCAATGGCGAAGTGCAGTGAGTCGTCGGGCTGGGCCGAGGTGAGGCGGTAGGCGAAGCTCACCCACCCGTCGGCGCTGACCGTGAGCGGCAGGTTCAGGATGGACTGCTGCCGGGCACCATGGCCGCCGGCCCGGATGCAGTAGCTACCTTCGTAGGGCATCTGAGTGCTGACCAACCACAGCCGATGCCCCGAGCGCGACCACGCAAATCGCTGAAAATTAGCGCTCTCGAAGGTCTCTACAATGGGATTGACCACAAACGGACCGACAGGCGCCAGAGCGCTGAATGCTCCCGCCGATACTTCTATCTGCGGAAACACCCACGTGGATGGAGGCGCGTCGGCTGCGGCCTCTACGTCCAGCAGGGCGGTGCCAGCGCCACCTTCCGGAATGGAAGGAATGGCTGCCGGTACCCATGCCTGCAGGTGCGGATGGGCGGAGTTCCAGCGCACTACTCCGGCGGGCGAAGGGCTACCGCCGAGGTTGCGCAGGTGTACGTACAGGCGTCCGACTTCGCCACCGAGCAGCCGGCGTGCATGGTAGCCTGCGGCGGCCGACATGTTCCAGCCGGTGAGTTCCAGCTTCGGGGCATGCAGCAGGGCGTGCGTGTAGCGGCTGCTCTCGGGCTGTCCGGCACCACTCAGGGTCAGCCTGATGTCAGCCCTGCTGCCGTGTGGAACATCCGGGCTTACCTTGAACGGAAACACCAGAACGACAGAGTCTCCACCAACCAGCGCGGGCACATTGGCCTCCGTGCTGGTCCATTGCAGGTAAGGGCTGGGCGTGCTGACCTGCGCCACTAATGCTGCCGAGGGCAGGGCACCGACATTGCGCAGGACGGCGCGCAAAGCGCCAGACTCACCGTATTCTATGCGTCCGTTGGCATTTCCGCCGGCCACAGCATCGGTAAGCGTCAGGGAGGTAGCCGCCACGAAGGCACCTGCAGGTGGGCGGATGTGGATATTTTTTTGAAAAGGCAAATGGTTGAACTGCGTCAGGGTCAGCGTCAGTGGCCCCGTGAGGGTCAGTGGGTCGAACGTCAGGTTGGCCTCGCCATTGGCCACACGCGCTACTGCCAGCAACTGGCCCTGGCCGTAAAGGGCGGCCAGCGCCCCTGTTACCGGGCAGGTGATGCTCAGGGCGGTAGTGCCGAAGTCCAGCGTGTCAGGGCTTTGGGCAAGCAGGTTTGTCGGAAAGCGCGTGCGCGGCACGGTGGTTGGGTCGGCGAAGGGGTTCCAGAAGTCGGCCATTTCCTCGCCTGCTGAGCCATAGGCGGCTATCATGGAGGCATAACCGGCGACGGCCATAGCGCCCACGGTGGGGTGCAGGGCGATGCCGTCGGCGTCCACTAAGTACTGGTTCATAGCGTCCTGGGCTTCCATGGGCGGGGCCCAGCTTTGCAAGACACTGGAGAAGAAGCCGGCGATACCGCCCCAGGGCTGGCCGGTGGCGTAGTTGCCGGTGCGTTGCCACACTTCGCCCAGACATTCGAGGTTGCCGGTGAAGTCGCCCGGGCTGCAACCCACAGCGATGAGGATCGGGTATCGGCTCGGGTTGTTGAGCGAGCGCACGGTGTTGGTGTTGAAGTTGCCCGTAGCCAGGCCCTGCTCCCAGCCGTGGCCGGTGTAGTTGAACAGCGACACGCCGCGCTGGCGGATGGCCTGCGCCAGGTCATTGGGCAGTGGGCTGCCGTCTTTATCAGCCGTCGGATGGCCGGGCGTGGGCGATTGGGCCCCGTAGGAGCCGTCGTAGAATTCCCAATACCACGTATAGCCGTCGGCTAAGTGGTTGGCTTTCCATTCGTTGCAGTGTTGCCAGTCGGCCTGGCCGTCGTCGCCGTAGCCGAGGCCCTCGTCGGAAGCAGCGGCCATGCCGGCCGACATCCAATCGTTTTGCGGGTCGAGCAGGGGTGTTTTCTCATATTCGAGGATACGCCGCACCATAAGGCGGGCCTGTTCGGGGGTGGCGGCGTGCAGGCGTCCGACGATTACTTCAGGCAGGTGGTCGTCGCCGCTGAGGTATCCGAAGCCGTTGTCGCAGGCATAGGGCTTGCCGTCGAAGGGCCGGGTGAGCGGTTCAAGGGCGGCATCGTCGCCCACGAGCAACAGGTAGGTGATGCCTTGCTCTTGATAGTACCGCCGGACGAAGGCGTAGATGGCGTCTGCCTTGTGCGAGCCGAGTTCGTCGGTGGTAACAACGTCCACCTCCAAGCCGCGCTGGCGCTTCCAGGTCAGCAAAGGCTCCACTTCGAGCAGGAAAGCTGCCGGGGTGATGAGCAGCATTTTTTCCGGCATCTCCGAACCGCTGCGATCAGCCACCCCAGCAGCCGAGCCGTTGACCAACAGGCGGTTCTGGATCTGCGCAAAGGCCGGGCTGGGCGTGCTCAAAGCAGCTGAGGGAGCAGCCAGCTCGTTGGCGCCCGGCGCATCGAGGCGCCTCAGCCGAACGGTCAAGGTGCGATAGACGCGCAATATCCGGCGCATCGGGTGGTACTGCACCGGATATAGCCAGACGGCCTGGCCGCGCGCGTCGCGCAGGACAAAAGGCTGCTGCAATTCGGCCAGAAGGCCCGGAAAGAAGGCATCTTCCGCATAGGCACTTCCGTATTCAAACGGCACTGCGGAGGGGCGCTCCGTGCGCAGCAAATTGCCTTTGGAGGGCGCCACCACTATATCGAAGAGATCTTCGTATTCGCCCTCTACGGCAGCAACCGCCCATTCGCCCGTGGACGAAATGCGCACGGCGGCTGCGTATTTGGGCACATCGGGCATACCCTTGCGCAACAGCGGCGTGCCGCCTGCAAAATGCGGCACAACAGCCTCCCCTTGAGGCGTGCCGACCTTTTTCAACTGAAAATCAGGCATTTGCCATTGCAACACCACTTCCGAAGCGGTGTTAGAAAGCGTTCGCAAGCGCGGTTGACCCGCCGATTGGGCGGGCAATAAGGCGGCCATGAGCAGGGCCGGCAACAAGGCGGCTATGTATTTCATATCATGTATTTACGGATGCTACGCACGGTTGAGGTGCTCTTTTTGGCTCGAGCCTTCTCTGCAGGCTTCGGTATTTTCTTTTTTTCGCGTTTTCCTCAGCGACAGCCTTGTGTAAGGTCAGTTCAGAAGTCCTCGAAGAAACGCCGGGCGTTGCGGTTGAAATTGCGCTGCATGTGGGTGGCGTCGTGGTAGTTGGAGCCTTCTATCTGGTTGATGGCGTTTCGGCTGTAGAGCACGACCTCCCAGCGCGGGTTGTTGATTTCGCCGCGAGCGTTGGAGTGCAGCAGGATGAAGTCTTCGCCTGCGAGGGAGGGGTTGTAAAAGAGGAATTTGACGTTGCGCTGGTGGGTTTTGGGGAAGTTGAAATAGACCCAGATTTCGTAGGGTGGAGCGGCCGGGTCGTCGTCCACGCGGATGAGGTCGTCGGGGCGGCCGAAGCGCAGGAAGGTGCGTCCGCGGTCGGTTTCGAAGCCGTATCGGAAGCCGCTGTGGAACCGCTGGTCCACGGCGCCGGCCAGGCGCATGTATTCCAAGTAGGCTGCTTCGGGGTTGTTGGGATTTTTCTGGGCAAAGTGGCGCAGCAGGTATAGGCGCATGGCGTAAAGGTCGTTGCCGGCGAGCAGGTTTTTGAGGGCTTCGGCGTCGTCGGCCCAGGTGAGCGCCGAAATGGCGCGCAGGCTGTAGCGGAGGTTTTCTTCGCTGAGATCGGCGACGAAGTAGTTGTTGAGCTCCTCTTCGCTGATTTCGGCCTTGCTCAGGTCAATGTCCAGCAGGGGGTTGCTGCGCCGGAACGGCACTTTTTGCTGCGCGACGAGTTGGTTGTGTTCGGTGCGCAGCTCTACCGTGAGGGTATAGTTTCCGCTTTTGAGCTGGCTGATGTCAATGGCGGCGAGCACGGCATCGAGGCGCGAGGGCTTTTTGCGTTGAGCGCCGCTGGCGACCAGCGTTGTGTTGCCGTCGCCCATATCCTGTTCGATGTAATAGCGCACGGCGTAGCCGTTTGGCCCCAGCCGCTCTCCGTGATAGACTTCGGCAAAAAATGCCAGGCGTGTGGCGCGCTGTTCGTAAAAGGCGAACGGCAGCGGCTCCAGAAAGATGCCGTGCCTGACAAAGGGATTGTCGGTGCTGTCGCGTCGGTAGCTGCGCAGCAGCAGCGGTGCAGTCAGGTAAGTCTCGCGGATAGGCTCCACGAGCAGCGGATGCGTCAGGGTTAACCTGTTTTGAGGGTCGTGCGCATCTTGCAGTGCGACCTCGAGGGTGTACTCTCCGGGCGCTACGAACATGCGCTTGACGTCCAACAGGTCGCGCGGCACCGTTACGAGCGGGCTATTGAGCAGGTACTTTTCGTAGTTAGCCACTGCCTCGCCCGAACGTACTAAGATGAGCACCTCCACGGCGGCTTGCAGGTGGAGGCTGTCCACCGTTTTGAAGGTGATAGAGCCTGCGGCTATTTCGATGTTGACCTCCAGATAAGGGCGATCGGGGGTGGCATATACGACGTAAGCAACGCCGGCATCTAAGGCCATGCTGCTTTTGAGGCCCAGAAGCAGCCCGATAAGGGTATAGAAAAGGCGGTTATTTTTCATGACGGTCGAATTTTGAACAAAAATAACCCACAGGGCGCGCATCGGGTTCGTGTTTTTTTCATCCGGCCTCTGAAGGTATGAGGGCTTTCGTTGCGCCAGCCGGTGTCTTTACAAGGGCCTCCGCCGAAGCATGGCGGTGGGGGCAGCTATCTTTGCCCGACAAAAGCCTTTCCTGCGTGCAAAAGGTATTCTTCGCTTCGGATTTTCACCTCGGTATTGATGGGCATTTGCCCGCCCGCGAGCGCGAGCGCCAGGTGGTGCGCTGGTTGGATGCGGTAGCGCCTGAGGCCCGGGCCATTTATCTGGTGGGCGACTTGTTTGAGTTCTGGTTTGAATACCGTACGGTTGTTCCGAAAGGCTTTTCGCGTTTTTTGGGCAAATTAGCCGAATTGCGCGACGGCGGTCTGCCCATTTACGCCTTTATCGGCAACCACGACCTGTGGATGTTCGGCTATTTCGAGCAAGAATTGGGCATACCGGTGTATCGGCAGCCCTTGCAAATCACCCTCGAAGGCAAGCGCTTTTTCATCGCGCACGGCGACGGGCTGGGGCCCAACGACCGCGGCTATAAAATGCTGAAAAAGGTGTTTCACCACCCCGCGAGTCAATGGCTCTTTCGCTGGCTACACCCCGATGTGGGCACGCGGCTGGCTGCGTATTCCTCCGAGCGAAGCCGGCAGGCAATGCCTCCTGAAGAGCGCTACTGGCTGGGCGAAGAGCGCGAGTGGTTGGTGCAATACGCGCACCGAAAAATAGACCAGGGCATCGAGCCGGACTTCTTCGTATTTGGGCACCGGCATTTGCCCATTGATTGGCGGCTTAAAAACGGGCGCAGCCGCTACATCAATCTCGGCGAATGGCTATACGCCTGCTCCTACGCCGAATTCGACGGCGAGCAAATGCGCCTGAAGTTTTTCGAGCAAAGCGGCCAGGCCATCCAAAATTGGCCTTGAGCACCGACGTCGTTGAACCTTTAACGAACAAAGGCCGCTAAAAGCCTGAACAAAAAAAAGTAGCGGGCGTTTCTAAGGCATCTGTTCACCTTAGCAACACCCCTGGCTCATGTCTGACTTTGTGCCTGATTACTCTGCCGCCGCCTTTGACGATTTAGGCGACCTGCACCTTTCCGATGCTTCCGAAACGCCCATGCGCGCCGGGGCTTTTGAGCTGAACGACGAGGAAAAAATGGAGCGCATTTCAGCGCATTTTTCCGAAATCATGCAAATCCTGGGCCTCGACCTGACCGACGACAGCCTGCGCGGCACACCGCGTCGGGTGGCCAAAATGTACGTGCAGGAAATTTTCCGCGGCCTCAACCCCAAGAACAAGCCCAAGATTACCACCTTTGAGAATAAATACCGCTACCGGCGCATGCTCATTGAGCGCAATATTCCGGTACAGAGCACGTGCGAGCACCATTTTCAGCCCATTTTTGGCGTAGCACACGTAGCTTACATCCCGAATGGCCGGGTCATTGGACTATCGAAGCTCAACCGCATTGTGGACTATTACGCCCGTCGCCCTCAGGTGCAGGAACGCCTGACGGTGCAAATTGCCGAGGAGTTGCGCCGCATGCTGCACACCGAAGATGTAGCCGTGTACATTGATGCTCGCCATATGTGCGTGCAAGCGCGCGGGGTGGAGCACCACGGAGCCAGCACTGTAACGGCCGAGTATTCGGGCAAATTCCTGAACGAGGAGACGAAGCGCGAGTTTCTGATGGCCATCCACTCGCGTCAGCCCGACTGAGGGGGAGGCACCTATGTCGTGCGCGCAGCGGCGCGGCGCAGGCGGTCGTTGATGGCGCGGCCCAGACCAGTGTCGGGGCATTGTTCGGCCCAGATGGTCTCGACGTCGTCGGCGCTGTCGAAGGTGCGCAGCGCGGCAAACAGGTTTTGCGCCGCTTCAGCCAGGTCGCCCGTTTCGGAGAGCACGATGCAGCGCGTGTGGGGCGGCAGTTGTTGTCGGCGTCGGAAGAGCAGCAGGCCCAGTTTTGGCTCCTGTGCTGAGGTGGGCCAATGGTCGGCGGAGGGCCAGAGCAACAGGCGTTTGCGCGGGGCGTAGTGCGTGGTCAGCATGCCCGGGGCAGCGGGATTGCTGGCCGAATGGCTTCGCACGGCGACAGAGGTATTCACCTCTTTTTCTATGGCCTCTACGGGCACACCGCCTAAGCGATAGACCACAAGCGCGTCATTCTCCATGCCTATAATGGTGCTTTCTATGCCTACGGTGCAGGGTCCACCGTCTAAGATGTAAGGAACTTTGCCCTGCAGTTGCTCGTACACGTGTTGCGCTGTAGTAGGGCTGACGTAGCCGAACGGATTGGCGCTGGGGGCAGCCAGGGGAAAAGGCAGACGCGCCAACAGCCGCCGCGCCAGCGGATGGGCAGGAGCGCGCAGGGCAACGCGCGGAAGCCCAGAAGTTACCAGGTCAGGTACTATGGCCTTTTTGGGTAGTAATATGGTCAGCGGCCCGGGCCAAAAGCATTCTGCCAGTCGGCGCAGCAGGGGTGGAAAGGCTTGGGCATAGACTTCTGCGGCAACAGCATCCAGCACGTGTACGATAAGTGGGTCGAATGCGGGCCGATTTTTGGTTTCAAAGATGCGCACAACCGCTGCGGGCTCCAGCGCATTGGCCGCCAGCCCATAAACGGTTTCGGTGGGTATGGCCACGCATTGGCCGGCCTCCAGCCAACGCGCGGCCTCCTCTATGTCGGTACCTATTTGGGTGTGAAAAAAAGTCTCGCTCATGCACGTGCGCTCTTGAAGGGGGGCAACAAGCCCGGAAAAAAATCTTGCGTACCCAACCAAACTTCCGATTTTAGCGGCCGGATTTTGCCACAAAGATGCCGTTGCCTGGCGCAATCCTCCGCTTCGACATTCATCCTTTCTATTGTATGAACGACGCCGATTGTCCTCGTGGCAATCGGCAATTTTTTATTAAAAGCCTTTTTAAAAGAAACTTTGTTTGGACAAAGGCCGTTTTAAACTCTGCTGCCGCATTTTTGTTTTGTAAAGGCGCCTTTCGCTTCGGGCAGTGAGCTGGCGTTCTCAACCGGTGTCCTTGCGATATGATCATCAAGCTTTACCGCCATTGGCGCGATGCCTTTTCCGGGATTCCGGCGGCCATCTGGCTGCTGTCGTTGGTCAGTTTAGTCAACCGCTGCGGTTCGATGGCTGTGGTCTTTTTGTCGCTTTACCTGACGAGTCGGCTGGGTTACAGCGTTGAGCAGGCCGGCTATGTGCTGGGCTGCTATGGTGCGGGCGCGCTGCTGGGCACCTGGCTGGGCGGTCGGCTGACGGACCGATTTGGCCACTATGGCGTCATGGTATGGTCGTTGGCGCTGAGCGGAGTGGTGCTCATTGCGTTGGTGTGGCTGACGGATTTTGTGATGGTGTGCGCCAGTGTTTTCACGCTGAGCCTGGTTTCGGATGCGTTTCGTCCGGCCAACTCGGTTGCTATTGCCCGGTACAGCAGTCCGGAGGTGCGCACGCGCTCGGTATCGCTGTTTCGGATGTCCATCAACTTAGGCTGGGCCATAGCGCCGGCGCTGGGTGGTTTGTTGGTATCGCTGGGCTGGATGTGGCTGTTCTGGGTAGATGGTCTGACATGCTTTCTGGCCGCGGGCCTGCTCATCTGGCTCTTCTCGCCCAAAGCGACGCGGGGGTTTGCCGAAGTGGATACCGCCTCCTCCCCTGCTTCGACGGCGGCGCCCGAGCCGACGGCTTCGCCATACCGCGATGGGCCTTATTTAGCTTTCGCCCTGTTTACGTTGCTCAATGCGCTGGTGTTCATGCAGTTTGTCTGGACGGTACCGCTCTTTTTTAAGGAATCCTACCACTGGAACGAGCGCACGATTGGCTTAGTGACGGCGCTCAACGGCCTGTTTGTGTTCCTGGTAGAGATGCCTATGATTTACTCGATTGAAGGGCGGCTGTCGCGTCTGCAATTTGTTCGGCGCGGACTGGTACTGTACGCCGTGGCGTTTGCGGTCTTTTTGTTGCCGCTAAGCCCTTTGTGGGCGGCTCTACTCTTTATCGTCGCCATTTCGTTTGGCGAGATGCTGGTGATGCCGTTCAGCACCAATTTTGCTTTTACTTACGCCGCCAAAGGGAGCGCCGGCAGCTACATGGCGCTGTACAGCATCTCATATTCGATAGCGAATATTCTGGCGCCGCTGTTTGGCACGCAAGTCATTGCCCGTTGGGGCTATTTCTCGCTTTGGACGCTGGTGTGCGTGCTGGCGCTGCTAAGCCTGATTGGCTTCTGGTTTTTGGAAAAGAAAGCCGAACCACGCACGCCAGCAACGGTGGACGTCAGTGCAACGGCCTGAGTTAACGGCCAGCACCGGCACCTGCCCGAGCGGCCGCCCGCCCCTGCATCTCCGCAGCCTTTGGCGCATTGTTGGCGGCCGTGTAAACTTCGGCCAGCGCGCGCAGAATGCGCTCGTCTTCGGCGCGGGTGTCTAAGAGCAGCTCCATGACGGCAATTGCGTTGGGCAGGTCTTTTTTGTTGCGGAAGAAGTAATCGTATCCGAGTTGGTAAATGAAATCGCTGACCGCTTGCGGCTTGCCGCTGGTGTTGGCCAAATACTTGATATACTGGTCGAAGAACGGTCGGAAGTTAGCGTTGTTCGGAATGCGCTCCATGAGCATGCGGAAGCTTTGCAGCAGGGTATCGAGCTGCTTATTTTGCTCGTAGCGGGCAGCGGCTATGGCGCCCTTCATAATCAGGGCAGAGCCATAGTTGGGGTTAATCTCTAAAGAGCGGTTGATGTGGTACTCCATAGTGTCCACCCAGCGGGCTTTTTCCGAAGGGTTTTGGGTTTTTTGGTAAATGTGCTCGTAGATGGCCGTTACGTAGAAGCAGTGCGAGCGGGCGCTATTGGGCGATACGTTCACGGCGGCGGTGTTGAGCGAAATGACGTCCTTCCACACCGGCACACGCCGGATGGTCAGGAAGCCCAGCAGGCCAATCGCGACGACAGCCAGCCCTACACCTGATAAATAGGGGCGCTGCGGCTGCTCGCGAAGCCATTCGGGCAACTTAATGGCCAGGAACCACCCCGCCAACAGAGCAAAGGCCACCGAGGGCATGTAGGCAAAGCGTTCGTTCATGAACGTGCCCACCGATACGAATAGGTTAGAGACGATGCTCAGCGTCAGCAGCCAATACGCTATGGCGTAGGCGGGCACCTGGCGACGCTTAAGGTTGAGTAAAGCCCATACGCCCATGCCTACATAAAGCGCCAGCGAAAGCAGCACGCGCCAATCGTCCCAGTTCACTTTGGGCACGTGGTAAGGGTAGTAGTCGTGCGTCAGTGGATACGGCCAGAAGAGCAGCTTCACGTACCAGCCCAGCGTCAGGAAGATGGTCGCATACTTCTCGCTGCGCGTCATCTCGATGAACGGGTTGTTCATCAGGTCTTTGATGGCCTGACCGTGGTCCAGCATGAAACCTAAGGCCAGATAGCGCACCCAGATGAAAAGCACGGCGGCGGCCAGCAGCGGCCAAACGATGCGCCTCACCTGGGCCAGCGGCGGTCGGGCGAAAAACCACACCGTCAGCGGAATGACGGCGACGAACGTCAGGGCGTTTTCCTTGGCAAACATACCCAACAACAGCAGCACGCCCGACATCCAGTACCACAACTTGCTCTGCGTATCGGAATACTTCAGGCTGGCATAGAGGGCGCCCAGGCTACACAACAGGGCCAGTATCTCGTCGCGCCCTTTGATGTTGGCCACTGCCTCGGAGTGCAGCGGGTGCGCCAGAAAGATTAAAGCGCCTAAGAAGGCAGCACTGAAGTACCACACAGCATTCCCTCTCAACGGGAAAAACGCCAGAAACAACCGATACAGCAGCACGCCGGTAAGGCCATACAGCAGGATATTGATAAAATGACTGATGTTCGGGTGGTCTTTGCCAAAAAGCGATATTTCTACGGCAAACGTGGCCAGCGACAGGGGGCGATAGCGTCCGCCTTCCAGCAGCAACAGGCTTTCTTTTTTCTGGAAATAGCCCATGAAACTATCGTGGGCGAAAATGTCGAGAATGCCCCTGATGCCTCGTTGTACGTAGGCATTTTTCTGGATCACCATCTCATCGTCCAGGATGTAGCCGTACTTTATACTGGCGCCGTAGAGCGCGAAAGCGGCGGCCATTAGCAGCAGAGCCGCCAGCCAATGCCGTTGCCAGAAGCCTGGCTCGAACATCTGAATGCGCGAAGAGGCAGCAGCATCGGTCGAGCGCGCCGCTGACGCCGGTCTGGCTGATGCCGTTTTTTTAGGTGCAACAGGTTGGCCTTTTCCCTTGTTTTTTGCCATGACTTGTGTGTTTGCGAGATGTGGCGGGCAAATATCGAAAGATTTGACGCCTTCGCACGAAACACGCCGAGCGTCGCATCTTTGCGGCGTTTTTTTAAGAGAGATAAAACGCACGCTTTTGAAACGCTCCTATCAGGTTCTGCTGCTGATACTTTTGGTGCTTGCGCTCGATCAGGCGCTGAAAATTTACATCAAGACGACCTTCTGCTACAACCAGGATGTGCCCATCTTGGGGCTGAACTGGGCACGACTTCACTTTGTGGAGAATGAGGGCATGGCGTTTGGCATCACCTTCGGTTGGGAATACGGCAAATTGTTGCTCAGCGTGTTTCGCATCCTGATGGTGGCGGCGCTCATCTGGTATCTACGCATGCTGCTGGCAGCCCGGGCGCCGTTAGGCTTTCTTTACAGTGTGGGCCTCATTACGGCGGGTGCTATTGGCAACATCATTGACAGCGCCTTCTATGGCCTGATTTTTACGGAGTCGCCCTATCACGACTGCGTGCCGGCGCGCTTAGTGCCACCGGGCCAGGGTTATGGCACGTTCCTGCACGGCAAGGTGGTGGACATGTTCTATTTCCCAATTGCCTGGATCCGCATGCC
Organism: uncultured Saprospiraceae bacterium; assembly: GCA_964646615.1. GTDB lineage: Bacteria > Bacteroidota > Bacteroidia > Chitinophagales > Saprospiraceae > M3007. Next base: position 35,588 of record CAZYEV010000019.1, on the reverse strand, counting down.
GGAATGGCTGCCCCGTATCGGAGGGGAGGAATGGCTGTTTTTCAGCCCTATTTTCAATGTGGCCGATGCATCCATTACCATCGGAGTGCTGACCATTCTCCTCTTTCAGCGCCGCTTCTTTCGGGAAGAGCTGACGGCCCATCCGCACCAGCCACCGGCTGAAAACCCTTCGCCTGAAGTAGTAGAGGAAAGTGCTGAAGAGCAATCTCCGCTGCCGCCGGCAGACGACACCGACAAAGAAAAAAGCCTCTCCGATGACTGACACCGGGAGGCTGCGAAAACAATAAACAGCAGGAAATACTCTTACATCGCGCAAATCTTGCGGATGACTTTGTAGAGGCTGGTGGTCTCGTTGACGTCTATCTCGAAGGGATCGTGGTCAAAGTAATTGGCCGAGATGAGTTTCAGGCGAACGACATGACCAGCAGAGTCGTATTGTTTTTGCACGTATTTGACCCACAGCTGACCGTCGCTTCGGACGGTGTAGATTTCGTTGTCGCGGATGTCGCTGACGCGCTCGACTTCACGGCAAACGACGATGTCACCATTCTGGATGACTGGCTCCATCGAGTTACCTTCGATCTGGAAGGCCACCAGGCGCCCACCCGAGTTGCTGACGCCGGGTATGGAGAAATAGCTTCCATCTTCCGGCCATTCGGCGCCTATGGTAGTGCCGGCAAAAGCGCGCGCTGTGGTGTACCAGATGTTGCCACTTTTAGCCGAATACTTGCCATCGCCCACTAAGGTGCTCAGGGTGTCATCGAAACCAAAGGGTTTGCCGATACCGTAGAGCATCCACAATTCGTTGATGCCGTAAGCGCGACAAAAGGCCTTGGCCTGGCTGTAATCCACCACGCGCTTGCTTTGAGGCGAAAGGAAGGCGCGGATGATGTGGCCATAGCCGCGATTGCCCAGCACTTTTTCGGCCACGTCGCCCACCCCCTTGCCGTTGCGGTCGTTCTTGACAATGTCGCCGCGCTCTTCCAAGAGGCGGAAGGCTTCTACGAAGCGCTTGTTCAGTTCAATGCGATCGTCCTTGATCATAAGGCAGCACATTTTAAAGGTTATTGCTGCAGCGGCTTCCGCCTACGCAGCGTTTAACGCGATTGGTGCTGCAAATTTGAAACTTTTTGGTTTTTCAAACAAAAAATTTCAAAGGTTTTTTTTGAAAAAAAATTAGCGCCTCACCTTTTCACCTGAAAAACAGGGCCTTATGACTGGGTTTGTAGTTGCCATTGCCGACCGGCACCTATTCGACACGCCCTACGGTGGCGACGAATTTAAGCGACTTCAAGTCTTTGATGACCTGGTTCAGCTGGTGTGCATTGGCCACCACAAGGGCGATGCGTCCTTCGAAGTAACCGTCTTCGCCGGTGATGGAGAACGAGCGGATATTGATGCCCATGCTGGAGATGTGATCGGTAATGCGCTGAATAATGCCTGGGCCGTCATCAATACCTGTTATGACGATGGTGGCAACGAAGCTGGATTTGATGGTGGTTCCCCAATGAGCGGGTAAGATGCGATACGAATAGTTCGCCATGAGGTAGGGGGCGTTGGCGCAAGCAGTCCGATGGATTTTGATGCCTTCTTTTGAGGTGATATAGGCAAAGATGGAGTCGCCTGGCAGAGGATTGCAGCAGGTGGCGAGTGTGTAAGCGTAGTAGTTGCCCGGCTCATCGTTGATGATGATGTCGCTTGGGTTGATGGCACGCTCAACGTGCCGGCTTTCAGCAGGGATGGCAGGTGTGCCATCTGTTTTGGGCGCAGGTTCTGCCGGCGCGGGCTGTCCATTTTCAATGCGGAGTTCTTTGAGCCGCGAGAGGTCCACTTGTTCGAGGGCTATAGCGACGAGGAATTCCAAGCGTTCTTCAAAGCCATACCATTTGGCCAGCATGTCCACGTGGTCTTCAGCAGAGCAGTTGCACAGGCGCTTCATTTTGCGGTCCAAAATTTCGAGCCCATCGGCGGCCATTTTGAAGCGCTCTTTTTTGAGGAATGCTCGGATGCGGTTTTTCGCTTTAGAGGTCGTAACGAAGCGGAGCCAGTCGGCGGAGGGGCGACAGCTCTTGTCCGTTTCGACGGAGACCTGATCGCCGTTTTTGAGCACGTAGCTAAAGGGGACGATGCTGCCATTGACCCGGATAGCGCGGCAAGAGCAGCCAATGTCGGAGTGGATATCGAAAGCGAAATCGAGAGCCGTGGCGCCTTCTTTCAAAAACCGGATTTCGCCTTTGGGCGTCAGGACATAGACCTCTTCTTCGGGCATCATGTCCTCGAAATCGGTCATGATCTGGTTGGGATTGTCTGCCTCGCTGTTTTCCAGCACCTCGCGGATCTTGTTAAACCACCGGTCGAAGACGTTCTCATTGCGGTGAAGCAGCTTCAGGCCTTTGTATTTCCAGTGGGCGGCGTATCCGCGTTCGGCGATGTCGTTCATGCGTTCGGTGCGGATTTGCACTTCGACGTACTTGCCACCCGGGCCGATGACGGTAGTATGAAGCGACTCGTAACCGTTGGCTTTAGGGGTCGTTATCCAGTCTTTCTGACGCGAGGGGACGTTCTGGTAGATGTTGGTAACAATGGCATACACCTGCCAGCAGGCCAGGCGCTCCTCTTCGAAGGGCACATCCAGAATAATGCGAATAGCAAAGAGGTCATAAATATCCTCAAAAGCGACTTCCTTTTTGCGCATCTTATTCCAGATGGAATAGATGCTCTTGGGGCGGCCCAGGATTCGGTATTTGAGGCCTTTCATGCTTTTTTGGAGGTCGTTTTCTATGGGGCGGATGAAATCGCGAATGTATTGCTCGCGCGAGCGCTTGGTCTGGGCCAGTTTATCCGCGATTTCGCGATATTCGTCGGGCCGAACGATTTTGAGGAAGGTGTCCTGAAATTCCGTTTTGATGTTGTAGAGGCCGAGGCGATGTGCCAGGGGGGCATAGATGGCTTCTGTTTCGGCAGCGATTCGAACTTGCGCCTCATGCGACATGCCTTTTATCGTGCGCATGTTGTGGAGTCGGTCGGCCATTTTGATGAGCACGACGCGCACGTCCACCAGCATGGCTCGCATGACGCGAGCGAGGTTTTCCGCCTGCCGGAAACTGGGGTTCAGCATGCTTTTATCCAGTTTGGTCAGGCCGTCCACAATGAGAGCTACTTGCTCTCCAAAGCGCTGGCGAATGACGTCCAGCGTAACCGACGTATCTTCCACCACATCGTGTAAGAGCGCACACACCACTGCCGTTGGGCCAAGCCCAATTTCTTCCACACAGATTTGGGCCACGGCTATCGGATGCAGGATATACGGCTCGCCGGTCTTGCGGGTCTGGCCCCGATGTGCCTCGGCGGCCAGGTCCAAAGCATGGCGAATCGCTTTGCGATCCTCATCGCTCAGCGGCTTGGGCAAACCTCGAAGGAGCCTGCGATAGCCCCGCTGGATGATGCGGGCATATTCATCCGACGACGACGTGGGTGGCAACTCAGACATAAGTGTATCCCCTAATGATAGGCCAAAATTAAGAAATCTTATTTGGTCGCAGCAAGGCTATTTTGACATTATTAACGATTTAACAAAATTTTCTGGCTGGCTTCCAACGATTTGACTACCTTTGCGCTCCTTTTGGGTGAGCACCCTGCCATGCGGGTGTGGCGGAATTGGTAGACGTACCAGACTTAGGATCTGGCGCCGAAAGGCTTGAGGGTTCGAGTCCCTCCGCCCGCACAAAACAATGATGTCCCGGTAAACAACTCTCTTTTTTCATGCCTACCATAGAGCAGCGCCTTCTCGAGGAGGAGCGCATTTTGCAGTTTGATGTTATTATCACGAAGGAGGAGCTCCTTTCCGAAGTACAGGACGAAATCAAAAAGATTGCCAGAGGGGGGAAAATGAAAGGCTTTCGGCCTGGCCATGCGCCAATAGAAATGGTGCGTAGCATGTACGGCGAAAGCATTCTGCGCACGACCTTTCAAAATAAATTAGAAGAAGCACTAAAAAACTTTGAAGGGTCAGAGAGGTCCCAGCCGGTGATAGGCCCGCCCCTATTAGCAGACCAAAAGAATGCCATACCGACGCCAAAGCTCAAAAATCTGCCCGACGAATATCGCATCCCCTTTGAGGTAGGGCTTTACCCGGAAACGATCAAGGGCTTAAGCCCTGAGGATGAGTACGAGATGATCGTGGTGGACATACCGGACGAGGTGGCGGCCAAAGACCTGGCCGATATCGCCCGGAGGTATGGCACAGAAAAGGAAGTTACCGATGCCGCTGCGCTCAAGGATACGCTGGAGATAGATCTGGTCGAATTGAACGGCGACCAACCCAAAGAAGGCGGATGGAGACAGGAGGCGTTTCTGGCACTTTCAGAGAATTTGCCTGAAGAGATTCTAAGTGCTTTTGTCGGGCGCTCTCCAAACGACGTAGTGCGGGTACGCCTGGCAGCGCTGTTGGAAGCTGGCGCCACCAACGAGTACCGGCGCCTTCTGCGCCTGTCGGATGAGGAACAGGAAGCGACGTTTAGCGACTGGTTTGAGGCAACGATCCGGCGTATTTTCCGAGACGAACCCGCCGAAATGACGGAGGCGTTTTTTCAGGAGCACTTCGGCGAAGAGGTGCGCACCGAGCAGGAGGCCCTGGCGGCCATCAAACGCGCTATCCAGGCTATGTACGAGCGGTTTGTCGCTGACGATTTAATGCATAAAGTGCTCGAGCGCCTGGAGGAACTGAACGACATCCCATGGCCACATCGGTACATGAGAGCCTTCTTTATCGAGAGGCACGAAAAATCTCCAGACGAAGCTCCGGAAGAATACGAAGCCTTCCTCAATTGGCACAAAAGGTTTTTCTTCGTCAACCATCTGCGCAAGTTAACCAACGCCTACCCCTCGGACGAGGAGATCGTTAAGGAGATTGTGGATCGCGCCTACGCTCAGCTGTCGAGGTTTGGGCTTGAGCACATGCTCAACTCGTTTGTGTCCAGAATGGTGAAAGATCCAGACTCTGTGGAAGATGCTCGCGCTGCGCTCATTGTTCGCAAGGTCGCTGCCGGCCTGCCTTCTGTCGTAACCATCCGGGAGCGTCACATGGCCATGGAGGAGGTAGATAAGCAATTGCAGGAAATGCGTGCCCAAAAGGCGCCGCGTTTGGAAGAGCCCCCACAAGCGCTTGAGCCAGAGGTTTCGCCCGAGCTTGCCACAGAAAGTGCCCCGGATGCCGCTGAGCCTGCGCAGGAACCTTAACAGCTTTTGTGGAACATCCTTGGAACGCACTTGTTTTTACGCTTCAAAAACACACAAACTATGTTCGATAAAAAAGAATTTCAGCGTTATGCTACCCGGCACCTGGGCATGAGCAGCATGCACTTGGAAAAATACGCCGAAGCCACAATGGCCGTGGCCGCCCCCAACATTCGGGCGTTCACGCCCGCCGTCATCGAGGAGCGCCAGATGAACGTGGTTGCTATGGACGTCTTCAGCCGCCTGATGATGGACCGCATTATCTTTATGGGCGTACCGGTCAACGATTACGTGGCCAACGTCATCCAGGCGCAGCTGCTGTTCTTAGAGTCGGCCGATCCCAAGCGCGATATCCAGCTGTTTATCAACAGCCCAGGCGGCTCCGTCATTGACGGGCTGGGCATCTACGACACCATGCAGTATGTAGCGCCCGACGTAGCTACCATTTGCACCGGTCTGGCGGCCTCTATGGGCGCCGTGTTGCTGGCTGCAGGCGCTAAAGGCAAGCGCAGCTGTCTCTACCACAGCCACGTCATGATCCACCAGCCCATGGGCGGAGCGCAGGGTCAGGTTTCGGATATCGAAATCACCTACCGCCTCATCAAAAAGATGCAGAAAAGCCTCTACGAAGTGCTGGCAGCACATACGGGCCAGACCTTCGAGAAAATCATGGAAGACTGCGACCGCGATAACTGGATGAGCGCTGAAGAGGCTAAAGCGTACGGCATCGTGGATGAGGTGCTCGACCGCCAAAACCCGCGAAAAGCAAAGTAATTCGCCATGGCAAAAGGGAGAAAACCCGTCGAATACTGCAGCTTTTGTGGCAGAGGCGCCGACGAGGTCATGATGCTCATCTCAGGTCTGGAGGCCCAGATCTGCGATGACTGCATCGAAAAAGCACACGAAATCTTGCGGGAGCAATCCGGTCGCGTCGGCAATACGCCCAAGAGCACGCGCTATGGGCAGCCCCTGCACCTTATTCCGCCGCGCGAGATAAAAGCCTTCCTCGACCAGTACGTCATCGGCCAGGACGAAGCCAAGAAGGTACTCTCCGTGGCCGTCTATAACCATTACAAGCGCGTACAACAGGTGGAGGCGGGCAAAGGCAAGGTTACCGAGGCAGACGCCGTAGAAATTGAAAAATCTAACATCCTGCTCGTGGGCCATACCGGCACGGGCAAGACGCTGCTGGCCAAGACCATCGCCCGCCTGCTCAACGTACCGTTTACCATTGTGGACGCCACGGTGTTCACCGAAGCGGGCTATGTGGGCGAAGATGTGGAGAGCATTCTCTCGCGCCTGCTCCAGGTGTGCGACTACGATGTAACTGCTGCTGAGCGCGGCATCGTCTATATTGATGAAATAGACAAAATTGCCCGCAAGCAGGACAACCCCTCCATCACGCGCGACGTGTCGGGCGAAGGCGTACAGCAGGCCTTGCTCAAAATGCTCGAAGGCGCCGACGTGCTCGTGCCACCCCAGGGCGGACGCAAGCACCCGGAGCAGAAAATGGTCAAGGTCAACACCGAAAACATCCTCTTCATCTGCGGTGGCGCTTTCGACGGCATCGAGAAAATCATCGCTCGCCGTGTCAACACCCAGGTCATCGGCTACGGCAAGGCGCGCACCGAACACATTGACCGCGACAACCTGCTGCGCTACATCTCGGCACAGGACGTCAAGCAGTACGGTCTGATACCCGAACTGGTCGGACGCCTGCCGGTCATCGTCCACCTCGATCCGCTGGACGCCGACACCCTGCAGAAGATCCTCACGCAGCCACGCAACGCTCTGTTGCGCCAGTACAAACACCTATTTGCTATGGAGGGCATCGAGTTGGAGATAACGCCCGACGCCATCGAGTACATCGCCGAAAAAGCCATCGAGTACAAACTCGGGGCGCGCGGCCTACGCTCGCTGTGCGAAGCCATCCTGACCGACGCCATGTTCGACCCGGACACGGAAATCAAAGACACCCGCGCTAAAAGGCTGGTAGTTGACCGCCAATACGCCGCCGAGAAAGTGGGACGCTCCGGCCTCGATAGCCTTAAAGCAGCCTGAGCAGCCTCACCCAAATGCAAAAGCCGCCTCGTGCGGCGGCTTTGTGCGGAAGCGGTATGAAGCAAATACTCTGTGTTAAAAAATAGTCGCCGGAGCGCAATTAACGGCTCATCCTGTCCACCCCGGCGCCTTCGAGCCGTCGTGTCCCCGACGGCTTTTTCTTTTTTAGAGCGACTCAAAGGCCGCCAGGCCATTGCTACCGGGCAACACCTCTTCGCGGCGCAGGGTGTACATCTCCGGCTCCCGATCTGGCACTTGCAAGCGCGGGCTGACGACGTCGTAGAGCGAGGCATCGTACTGATGGATGCTCCATTGCCCGTTGGCAAACTCTAAGGCGGTGAGATGCTCTACCCAGTCTCCGCTGTTCATGTACGTAACCACGCGGCCATTTTCGGCAGTAACCTGGCGGATCTGCGGGCGGTGAATGTGGCCGCAAATCACATAGTCGTAGCCCTTCTCAGCTGCCAGCTGGATAGCCGTGTCTTCAAAATCGCTAATGTACTTCACGGCTCCCTTGACGGACTTTTTCACTTTAGCGGCAAACGACACCGGTGGCAACCCGAACACACCGCGCGTGCGGTTAATCAGGCGGTTTATCCGAATGAGCATATCGTAGCCCTCGCCACCCAAACGGGCCAACCAGCGCGCTCGCTGAATGCTTGCATCGAACACATCACCGTGAAAGACCCAGTGCGTCTTGCCGTCTATCTGGAAAACCAGCTTATTGCGCAGATGCACCAACCCAAACGACATCTCGCCGAATTTTCGGAGCAAATCATCGTGGTTGCCCGTCAGATAATACACCTTCGTACCGTCCACAGCCATCTTCAGGATGCGCCGCACCACCTCGAGGTGTTCTTTCGGAAAATAGCTCTTCTTAAAGTACCAGATGTCAAAAATGTCGCCATTGAGTACCAGAGCTTTGGGGCGAATACTCTTCAGGTAGTTCAACAATTCGCGTGCATGGCAGCCATACGTACCCAGATGGATGTCCGAAATCACTACAATATCAACCGATCTCTTCATTTTTTGTAACCTTGTAAGGCGATTATGTGCTTATTATTGTCTGATTCAAAGGCCCGCGCCGACGCACCATCCGAAAGTATCTGGAGCAAAATTGGGCGAGCGCCACGGCATCCAGAGCGAGCGACCAAGAGAAGGAGAGAGCAAAATGTGCAGGTGCGGCGCGGGAATTTTTAATAACATTTTTTTTGATGAATAAACCACAACAAAGATAACGTCGTCATAAATTCGTGATTGTTAAGGCAGTATGAAGTTACGATTACCTTTTTTGTGCACCTCGGAAAGGTTCGAGACGAGCACCGTCTATTTTTGCGCGTGCGGGCTGCCTGACACATCAAAGCCGACAGACATCATTACACTATTTGCCTGTAAAACGACACCGCTATGCGTACCAGACGTTACCTCCTCTTGGGGCTGCTTGGGCTTTTCGTTCTGATACAGTTTATTCGCCCGGACAAATCCGTGCCTTCCGTAGAAGCCAGCCAGGATATTTGCGCCATGCTGGCGCCGCCAGCCGAAGTGGCGACTATGCTCAAAGCCGCCTGCTACGATTGCCACTCTTATCAGACGCGCTACCCGTGGTATAGCCAGATAGCCCCATTGTCGTGGTGGTTGGCCAATCACATCAACGAAGGCCGCGAGCACGTCAACTTCAACACGTTTGGCGCTGTGTCTCCAGGCGATCGCCTGGAATTGTTGGAGGAGTGCTCGGAAGTCGTTCTGGATGGTGAAATGCCGCTGCGCAGCTACACGTGGGTGCACTCCGAAGCGCGCCTTAGCCCCGAGCAGCGCCGCCTGCTGGCCAACTGGTTCAGCACCCACGCCAACTGGGACGGCCCCAACGGCGAAGAGGAGGAAGCGGAAGAGCATTAGCGCAAATAAACGGCCGACTCCTGCCCATCGGCACCTAATTGCACCTCGATATCGTTGCGCATGGTGGTGTATAGCGACAGTCCTACGTAATCGGGCTGAATGGGAAAGGACTTGTGTTTCCTATCCACCAGCACCGCTACTTCTATCCGGCGGGGCACATCGTTGAGAAGCGGCTTCATGGCGAAGAATAGGGTGCGCCCCGTATTGGCCACGTCGTCGGCGACGATGATGGTTTTATCGCGCAGGTCTTCCGCCGGCATTTCGATGTAAGGTGCATACTCCAGCGGATTGGCCGGATTTAGCCGGATGCGCGTCAGCGTAAAGGCCATGCTCTCGGGCGCGAGTGCCCGCAATTCGGCCAACAGGCGCTCGGCAAAAGCAAGGCCTTTGGTATTCAAACCTGCCAGCACTATCTCGCCTTCACCGTAGTGGCGCTCCAAAATCTGAATGGCCAAACGCTTGATTTTCTGCTGGATCTGATGATGTTCTAAAATTTTCATGGGCACTTTGCATTTACGTCGCCTTCGTCAGACAATGCTTCGGCTCAAAAATGGAGCCGGTAGTATCGCCCGCAGGCTTGCATGAACGTGTGCAAAAGTCTGTTGTTATCGCCGTACTTTGCGCCGCTAAACGAGTTTAGTATGCTTCAAATCGTACTTTTCATCGCGGTGCTTGCCCTGACGGGTTGGCTGGCCTACCGGGGCTATGCGCGCGTGTGGCAGAACATCCACCTGGGCAAGCCAGAGCCCACCGAAGGCGACCGCGCCGCCCGCTGGCGCAACGTCTTGCTGGTGGCTTTCGGCCAGCAAAAGATGTTTAAGAATTGGCTTCCGGCGGCACTGCATCTATTTATCTATGTCGCCTTCCTCATCACCCAGGTGGAGCTCATCGAAATCCTGGTGGACGGCCTGACGGGCCAACACCGCTTCTTCGCTCCCTACTTGCAGGGTTTCTACACTTTCGTCATCAGCTTTATCGAGGTATTGTCGGTGCTCGCCTTCGTGGCCACGATTGCCTTTCTGGCCCGACGCAACCTGCTCAAGGTGCCGCGCTTTTGGAAGCCCGAAATGAAAGGCTGGCCCTTCCGCGACGCCAACTACATTCTTATCGGCGAGATTATCCTGATTGCGGGCATTTTCACCATGAACGGGGCGGATACGGTGCTGCAAGCCCGAGGCGCTGAGCATTACGTACAGGCAGGGCCGTTTGCCGTCAGCCAGTGGCTTGGCCCGGCGCTGTTTGAGTCTCTGAGCACACCGGCCCTCATAGCCGTCGAGCGCTTTGGATGGTGGCTCCACATCCTGACGGTGTTCGGCTTCCTGTGCTACCTGCCCTATTCCAAACACCTGCACATCCTGCTGGCCTTCCCGAACACGTGGTATGCCCGACAGGCCCCCAAAGGTGAAATGACCAACATGCCCGAAGTACAAAAAGAGGTGCGCATTATGATGGGCCTCGAGCAGCCCGACGCCAACGCCCCAAGCGACCTACCTGTTTTTGGCGCCAACGACGTCTTCAGCCTGAGCTGGAAAAACATCCTTCAGGCCTATTCTTGCACCGAATGCGGGCGCTGCACTGCCGCCTGCCCGGCCAACATCACCGGTAAAAAGCTTAGCCCCCGCAAAATTGTCATGGCCGTGCGCGACCGCGCCGAAGAGGTGGGCGCCGCCATCGCCGCCGGCAAGCAAAGCCGCGACGCCTACGACGACGGCAAAAGCCTCTTCGACTACATCAGCCCCGAAGAACTGCACGCCTGCACCACCTGCAACGCCTGCGTAGAGGCCTGCCCGGTGCTCATCAACCCCCTGGATGTCATCCTCCAGATGCGCCGCTACGAAATCCTTACCCAGGGCGCTGGGCCAACCGACTGGCTGCCCCTCTTCAACGCCATCGAAAACAACGGCGCCGCCTGGGCCATGAACGAACCCCGCGACGCCTGGAGAAACTAACCCTCTTGTACTGGTTCTTTACCTCCCTTCACACGACAAACACTACCGCTTTGCCGATATGCTTGCCAAAACCATGGCCGAAATGCAGGCCGAAGGCCAAACGCCCGAAATCCTCTTCTGGGTCGGCTGCGCCGGCTCCTACGACGCTCGCGCCCAAAAGGTAACCCGCGCCTTGTGCGAAATCCTCCAACACGCCGGCATCTCCTTCGCCATCCTGGGCCAGGAAGAACGCTGCACCGGCGACCCCGCCCGACGCGCTGGCAACGAGTTCCTCTTCCAGATGATGGCCATGATGAACATTGAAACCCTCAACCTCTACGGCGTCCGGAAAATCGTTACTGCCTGCCCGCATTGCTTCAATACCCTCAAAAACGAGTACCCCGCACTGGGCGGCCACTACGAGGTGGTGCACCACACCCAACTGCTGCAAGAACTCATCCATTCCGGCAAACTCAAGCTCAAAGAGGGCGGCCCGTTCAAAGGCAAGCGCATCACCTACCACGACTCCTGCTACTTGGGCCGAGCCAACGACGTCTATGAAGCGCCGCGCGCCCTGCTCGAAGCGCTCGATGCCGACTTAGTCGAAATGAAGCGCTCGCGTAAAAACGGCCTCTGCTGCGGCGCTGGCGGTGCCCAAATGTGGAAAGAAGACGAGCCGGGCGACAAGCGCATCAACATCGAGCGTATTGAAGAAGCCCTGGAAACACAACCTCAGGCCGTGGCCGCCAATTGCCCTTTTTGCATCACCATGCTGCAAGACGGCCTCAAAGCCAAAGAGAAAAACGAGCACGTCATGGTCTATGACCTGTCGGAAATGATTCTCCAATCGCTGTAAAAAACGCCCGCTACCATGCTCACACCTCGGCTCGCTCACCGGACTGACTTCGACGACGCCTCGCGCGTGTGGGTGTACGTGTGCGCCCGCCCGCTCAGCGAGGCCGAAGCCGAAACCTTGCAAGAGGCCTTAGACGATTTCGTCCGACACTGGACGGCCCACAACCAGGCCCTTAAGGCCATAGGCGAAGTCTTCGACCGCCAGTTCGTCCTCCTCATGGTGGACGAAACCCAGGCCGGCGCCAGCGGATGCTCTATTGATAAATCTGTTCATTTCCTGGAGGCCATGAGCCACCAACTTGGCGTTGACCTGCTCGAGCGCCTCCGCTTCGGCTGGATAGAAGACGGACGCCTCCGCATGGCCAACCGCGACGAATTTGCCGAGCAATTCCGCCAGCAACGCATCGGCCCCGACACGCTGGTGGTCAACACCCTGGTGCAAACCAAACGCGACCTGCGCGAACGCTGGCTGCTGCCCTTCGCCCAAAGCTGGCACCGGCGCGTCGTGTAACCCCTCGCACCACCTCGCCCTTCACAGCGCAATCGCATTTAATTGCCACGAGGGCACGAGCCTTTTGCACTTTCAGAGGGATCGTCTCCAAGGCACGAGAAGGCGACACCTCTGGGGCCATTTGTGGCCAACCGCTTTGTGTCTTCGCAGCGAAACCCATTCGCGGTTAAACCTCTTTGTTCCTGGGATAGCCTACCTTTGCGCGCGCTCTTCGAACGCCTGAAAAGTGCGAAAAATCAACGCTTCTCTTTACACGCATCGCTTACCCCACTTATGGCTTTACAGTGCGGCATCGTCGGCCTGCCTAATGTCGGTAAATCCACCCTCTTTAACGCCCTGACCAGCGGCAAGGCCCTGGCAGCTAATTACCCTTTCGCTACCAAGGACCCCAACGTCGGCGTTATCACCGTACCCGACGAGCGCTTAGACCGCTTAGCTGAGTTGGTGCGTCCGCAGCGCGTTGTGCCCACTACCGTGGAAATCGTGGATATCGCCGGCCTCATCAAGGGCGCCAGCAAGGGCGAAGGTCTGGGCAATCAGTTTCTGGCTAACATCCGCGAGGTGGACGCCATTGTACACGTCGTGCGCTGTTTTGAGGACGACAACATCGTCCACGTGGACGGCAGCGTTAACCCCGTGCGCGACAAGGAGGTCATTGACCTCGAACTGGGACTCAAAGACTTAGAAACGGTCGAAAAACGCTTAGACCGCGTCAGCCGCGCCGCCAAAGCCGGCAACAAGGAGGAACTGCGCAACCAGGAAATCCTCAATGCCGTCAAAGCCCACCTGGAAAGTGGTCAGCCAGTGCGCTCCCTGCTGGCGCAAATGGACGACGACGCCCGCCGCCTGATAACCAAAGAGTTATCGCTCCTGACAGCCAAGCCTGTGCTCTATGCCTGCAATGTGGACGAGGCGTCCGTCCTCACCGGCAACGCCCACACCGAAGCCCTGCGCGCCGCCGTAGCCAACGAAGACGCCCACGTGCTCATCATCTGCGCCGGCATTGAGGCTCAAATCGCTGAAATGGAGTCGCCCGAAGAGCAGGCCGAATTCTTAGAAATGATGGGCCTCAAAGAGCCAGGCCGCAACGCCCTCATCCGTCACTGCTACGCCCTGCTCGACCTCATCACCTACTTCACCGCCGGCGAAAAGGAGGTGCGCGCCTGGACGGTACGCCGCGGCGCCAAAGCCCCTGAAGCCGCCGGCGTCATCCACTCCGACTTTGAAAAAGGCTTCATTCGGGCTGAAGTGATTAAGTACGAAGACTTCATCCGCTATGGCTCCGAAGCAAAAGTGAAGGAGGCCGGTAAAATGGCTGTGGAAGGCAAAGAATACGTCGTGCAGGATGGCGACATCATGCACTTCCGCTTCAATGTGTAGCGACCTGAAGCCAGCCCTTCAGGAAGAAGGGCGTTGGTCTCACCCCCCCAAGTCGAAAGGTGCCAGTGGCCAGGTAAATCGCTGAGCGAAGTTTTACCAGATCTTATATCTTTGCCAGAAAACCGCTCCGCCATGCCGTTGCAAGACCGATACGTCAACCCCCCGACCGACTTTGGGTTCAAAAAACTCTTTGGCAGCGAGCCCAACAAGGACCTCCTCATTCACTTCCTCAACCAATTGCTGCCCGAACACCATCAAATCCAGGACCTCACCTACCTCTCCTCCGAAAAACTGGGCTTCGGCGGCGACGACCGGCGTGCCATCTTCGACCTGTACTGCACCAGCACCTCCGGCGAACGCTTCATCGTCGAAGTGCAAAAAGCCAAACAAAAGTTCTTCCGCGACCGCAGCGTTTTCTACTCTACCTTCCCCATCCAGGAACAGGCTAAAAAGGGCGACTGGGACTTCAAACTGGAAGCGGTCTATCTGATCGCCATCCTGGATTTCGTCTTCGACGAGGACCTCAACGACCCGACCGTGCGGCATGAAATCAAGCTAAAAGACCAGAAATGCAAGGTGTTCTACGATAAGCTAACGTTCATCTACATCGAATTGCCCAAGTTTACCAAGCGCGAGGAGGAGTTGCAGACCACGTTCGACAAATGGCTGTATGTACTCAAGCATCTGCCCAACCTGGAAGACCGCCCGCGCGCCCTTCAGGAGCGGGTATTCCAGCGCCTGTTCGAGGCGGCCGAGATCGCCCGTTTCAACCCTGAAGAGCGCCAGTTATACGAAGAGAACCTTAAGGTTTATCGGGATTTGAAAAACGTCGTAGACACAGCCAAAGATGAGGGCAAAGAAGAGGGCCGTGCAGAGGGCCGCGCAGAAAAGGCAAAAGAAGTGGTGCTCAGTGCCTACACTGCCGGCCTCGACCTGACCCTTATCGCTCAAATTTCGGAGTTATCCGCAGAAGAAGTACGTGCTATTTTGCGAGAGGCCGGATACACCCCACCCGATTAGCAGGGTAATGTCCCGAACGCCGTTGTTTCCCTCAAAAGCCCTCTTCCTGAGAGAGAAAGGTCTTATCCCATAGTTTTCAGTGCATTGCTCTGGAATGTGCCTGAGCACCGTACTAGGCAAAAGCCGACACGCACTTACAGAGAGATTTGCAGGGCCTACAAGTGCCTTCATTACCACCCCTCAAACGGTATCTGTGTGGCCAGCAGGTCGTCGAGCGTTTCGCGGCGACGGATGAGGTGCGCCTGGCCTTTGTAGATGAGCACCTCGGCCGGGCGCGGTCGGGAGTTGTAGTTAGAAGCCATCATCCAGCCGTAGGCGCCGGCGTTGAAAAAGCACAGGATATCGCCCTCCACCACTTCCGGGATGCGGCGGTCAGCGGCAAAGGTGTCTGTCTCGCAGATGTTGCCCACCACCGTGTAAATGCGCGGCTTGAAGTTTGGCTCCGTAACGTTGACGATGCGGTGATACGAGCCGTAGAACATGGGCCGAATGAGGTGGTTGAAGCCTGTATCTAAGCCCACAAATACTGTGGAGGTAGTCTGTTTCACCAGGGTGCAGCGTGCGAAGAGGTAACCCGCTTCGCTGACCAGAAACTTACCCGGCTCAAACATCAGCGTCAGCTCGCGCCCGTATTCCTGGCAAAATTCGGCGAAGCGCCGGCTGAGTTTTTCTCCCAATTCCTCTACGTCCGTTTCGATGTCGTCAGGCTTGTACGGTACTTTGAAACCACTGCCCAGGTCAATGAACTGCAGGTCGGGGAACTTGCGCGCCGCCTCGAAGAGGATTTCCGCTCCGCGCAGGAAGACGTCCACGTCCAGAATGTCGGAACCCGTGTGCATGTGCAGCCCTTCGACGCGCAGCCCCTGGCTTTCGACCACACGCAACACATGCGGCAGCTGGTGGATGCTGATGCCGAATTTGGAGTCAATGTGCCCCACGCTGATGTTTTCGTGCCCGCCGGCCATGATGTGGGGGTTGATGCGGATACAGATGGGCACCTCAGGGTGGTGCAGCCCCCAGTTTTCGAGCATGGGAATGGCATCAATGTTGATGCGCACGCCCAGCCGAACGGCCTCCGCATATTCGTCTAAGGCAGCAAAATTGGGCGTGTACAGGATTTCATCCGGTGCAAAGCCCGCCTTCAGCCCCAGCTGCACTTCCTGAATGGATACGCAGTCCAGCCCGGCGCCGAGGCGCTGAAAAAGCCGCATAACGGAGATGTTGGTCAGCGCCTTGCAAGCGTAGTGAATGCGCACACGCGGGTACGCAAACGCCGACGTCAGTCGCCGGTACTGGCGCTCCATAGTGCTGGCGTCGTACACGTACAGCGGCGTGCCGTATTGACGACACAACTCGAGCGGGTCTATCCCGCCGGACAGGCGATATTTTCCGTCTATGAGTTCCACAAATGCTGAACCTTTTTCTGGCTAAGTCCTGAAAAGACAGCGACAAAGGTAGCACCTTCCGGCAGTCGGCCCCAGCAGTGATTTTCTTACTCCACCGCTGAAGCGCCGTCGAGGCGCCCGCCTCGACGAACCCTATTCCCAGGGTTCCACCCTGACTCTGCCACCACCTCGACGGCCCAAGCACCCTGAATTCCTACGGTCAACCGCAGGAATTCAGCCTGAATAATTATGGTCAACCGTAGGAATTTGGGATATTTGCTCCAAAATAAAGGCATGATACCGCGCAGCTATTTAGCCCTGTTGAAGTCTGATTTTTCGAGCAGTTCTAAAATCATCGTTTTGTACGGCGCCCGGCAGGTGGGCAAAACGACACTGGTGCGCGAGCTGCTAAAGACACAAGAGGGCAGCGTGTTGGAAATCAACGCTGACGAGCGTCCGTACTGGGAGGTGCTGTCGAGTAGAGACTGGGTGAAACTTCAGGCCCTGGTAGAGGGCTACGACATTCTTTTCATTGATGAGGCTCAACGTATCCCTGATATTGGCATCAATCTGAAAATACTCCACGACAAAGCGCCCTCGCTCAAGATTATTGTAACCGGCTCTTCTTCTCTCGATCTGGCCAGCCGGGTGCAGGAGCCACTCACCGGCAGGGTATGGACGTATGTGCTGTATCCTATTTCTGTGAGCGAATGGCGCCGCCACACCGGGGCGAATGCTTTTGAGACTCAGTCAGCCTTAGAGTCCTTCCTGCGGTTTGGCATGTATCCTGAAATTTTTTCCATGAGTACGCCTACCCAAAAACAGCGTTACCTGCAGGAAATCGTGAACAGTTACCTGTACAAAGACATTCTGGCCCTGGCGAACATCAAGTTTCCCGAAAAATTGCAGCAGCTGCTCAAACTCCTGGCCTATCAGATAGGCAGCGAAGTCTCCGTGCAGGAGCTATCCAAATCGCTGCAAATCCATCGGGATGCTGTGCTGAATTACCTCGATTTATTGGAAAAAACTTTTGTCATCTTTCGCCTCGGCGGCTTCAGTGGCAATTTGCGCAAAGAGGTAACCAAAATGGACAAGGTGTATTTCTACGACCTGGGTATCCGTAATGCGCTGATTGGCCATTTCAGCGACCTGACGGAACGCAGCGATGTCGGACAGTTGTGGGAAAACTTTCTACTGGCAGAGCGCATCAAACGCAACGCCTACCAACAGCGCTTTGCCAACTACTATTTCTGGCGCACGTACTACGGCTCAGAACTCGACTTGGTAGAAGAAGCAGAGGGCCGGCTGATGGGCTACGAATTCAAATGGGGAAAAAGGAGAAACACCTCACCTTCTGCCTGGATAGAAGCATATCCTCGTGCGGGTTATCAATGCTACAATACCGAGAATTTTCTGGAATTCCTGGAAGAACAGCCTTAATTGCTGACTCGGCCGGCTTCACACACCCCATTTACCCTAATGCGCATCTGACAAAGAGCCATGACCGAGCAAACGCTGATAGAACGGCTGAAGGCCGACGACCCGAAGGCGCAGAAGTGGCTGTATGACCGCTACGCACCGCTGTTTTTTTCGGTGTGTCGGCGCTATTTGAGTTCGCGTGAAGATGCGGAGGAGGCGCTGCTGAGTGGCTTTTACAAGATTTTTTCGCAGATAGAGACCTATCAGGGCAACGGCAGTTTTGAGGGTTGGATGCGGCGCGTGATGGTCAATGAGGCACTGATGCTGTTGCGCAAGACGCAGCCACTGGTGTTTCCGGGTGAGGAGGTGCGGCCGCCCGATGCGCAGGATGATTTTTCTATTGAGGCAGAGTTGTCAGCGCGCGAGATTCTGGATTTGCTGGCCCAGTTACCGCCCGGATACCGGACGGTCTTCAACCTCTACGTGCTGGAGGGCTACAAGCACCACGAAATTGCCGAGATGCTCGGCATCAGCATTAACACCAGCAAATCGCAGCTGCTGCTGGCGCGGGCCAAATTGCAGCAGTTGTTACAGGCTAAAGGCATACACGGGAGGTGAGCGATGGATTTGTTTGAATTTTTTCAAAAGCAGGAGCAACAGCTCCGCGAGGCGCCGCCTGAGCGGGTGTGGCAGCGTCTGGAAGCGCGTTTGGAGCAACGGCGCAAGCGGCGGAAGCGCCGCACCATTCGCTTCTTGCAGACGGGAGCAGTAGTCGTTTTGCTGATGTTGCTGCTGCTGGCGGCGGTGTTGGTGTGGTACTTTGCGCGGCGCGACGGGCTGTAAATCGTCCGGCCCTTTCGTGCGGGCAAATGTTGCTACCTTGCGCCCGTATTCAGCCGTTTCAAGCCACGTCAACCTATCGCTATGTCGAAAGCGCGAAAACCGACGCCGCCAAAATCCTCCGGGCGAAAGCCCGCCGCCGCAGCACCTAAAGCGCCCAGCCCTCCCGCGCCCGCCCGCGACCTGCTGGAACGCCCGACCGTGAGCACCGACGCCGACGGGCGCCTGCGCCTGTGGTTTTGGGGACTGGCCGGGGCGGGTCTGTTGCTCTTGTGCGTGCTGGCCTTTGGCGCAGGCATCAACGCTGACGATAAGTTTCAGAACGCCTACAGCGCCAAACTCATCAATTACTACACGACGTTTGGCCGCGACACTTCAGCGCTGTACGTGCCTGACGGCAACATGCACCTGTACGGTGGCTTCTTTGAAATCGTTACGGGTTTCACCAACAAAGCCTTCGGCCTGCAGGAAAGCGATATGGGCTATCACCATGTACGCCACCTGTTTAGCGCCATTTTGGGTTGGGTGGCCATTGTGTGTGCCGCCCTGTTGGCGCGCCTAATCGCGGGCTGGCAGGCAGGGCTGCTGACGCTGGTGCTGATGCTCCTGACGCCGCGCTTTATGGGCGATGCCCTGGTTAACCCCAAAGATATTCCGTTTGCTGCCGGCTACATGCTGACGCTTTACCACATGGCAGCGCTGTTGCAACAGATGCCGCGCCCTTCGCGCTGGCATTGGGCGGGCCTGGTGGCTGGGCTGGCCATTTCGCTGAGTGTGCGCGCGGGCGGCCTACTCAATTTTGCCTATCTGTTCCTCTTCGCAGGCCTTTTCATCCTGCTCAAACACAGCTGGCGAGGCCTCTTCAACGGCCAGGCCCTGCGCCGTTACGCCACCGTCGTGGGCAGTGCTGCAGTGGTCGGTTACATACTGGCTTTGCTCTTCTGGCCTTTTGCGCTTCAGGCGCCACTGACCAACCCGTGGTTTGCCCTGACTAAATTTTCGGATTTGGAAATCGCCATCCGCGTCCTGTACGACGGCACGAACATTAAATCGAACCTCACGCCGTGGCACTATCCGGTCAAGTGGATAGCGCTGACCATTCCGCTGGCTGTGCTGGTCGGCTTCGTGGGCAGTTTGCTGCTCTTGCCGCGCCTGTTGCGCCGTTATCAGCCGCTTTGGGTGGCCTTAGTGCTGTTTGCCGCCATTTTCCCGGTCTTTTATGTGGTGTATAAAAATGCCACCTTGCACGACGGCTGGCGGCACCTGACGTTCGCCTACCCGCCTATGGCCGTGGCGGCCGGGCTGTTCTGGAACGAAGGGATGCGCCTGTTTGCAGGCAAACGCTTCGCCCAGTACGCCGTGATAGCCGCCATGGGCCTGCTGATGGCCGACGCCGTGGCTTTCTTTGCGCGCTATCCGCGCATTTCCTATCTGTACTTCAACCCCATCGCCGGCGGTGTCAAAGGTGCCTATGGCAACTACGAAACCGACTACTGGGGCATCAGCATCCGCCAGGGCATCGAGTGGCTGGAAAGACAGGGCATCCTGCGCCCCGACATGGACGAAGTGGTCGTCATTGCCACCAACATGTATTACCCCGCGCAGCAATACTTAGCCAAATACGGCGATAAGGTCTCCCTCAAATACCTCAAATGGGAACGCCGCTGCGACGACGCCTGGGACTACGCCCTCTACCCCACGCGCTTCATCAACGGCCACACGCTGAAGCGTGGCCTCTGGCCCCCCGACAACGCCGTGCATGTCATCGAGGTGGACGGGGCACCCATTCTGGCCATTCTGAAAGACACCACGCGCAATTGCGCCTTGGGGGTGGCCGCACTTAAGCTGCAGGACTGGAACAGCGCCATCGAGCGCTTGCAGCAGGAAGTGAAAGACGTGCCCGACAACGAGGTGGCCTGGGGTAGCCTGGCCCAGGCGTATTTTAACAGCGGCCGGCCCGATGAGGCCAAGGCTGCCGCCGAAAAAGCCCTCAGCATCAGCCCCGCCGATGAAATGGCCAACAACCTCATGGGGCTGTACTGGCTCAACCAGGGCAATACCGAGCAGGCGAAGAACCAGTTCCTGGGTGCTATAAAACTCGAGCCCGGAGCACCCATGCCGTACTACTATCTGGCCATCATTGCGCAGCGCGAGGGCAACACTGCCGAGGCGCTCAAACATTTGGATAAACTCCTCCAACTGGCACCGGCCTTCCGACCGGCATACGAGTTAGGCGCTCAACTGTATGAGGTATTGGGCAATCCGCAGGCGGCTCAGCAGTTTCGGCAGGCGGCCCAGCAGTTGCAGTAGCGGGAGCGTGGGGGGAACGGCAGGGGTTGTCAGGAGACGCCTGTGCTTCCAAATCCGCCTGCGCTTCGGCTGGTTTCTTCCAGGACATCGGTCAGCAGCCACTCGGCAGTTTCGTAGCGCGCGAAGACCATTTGCGCGATGCGCTCGCCGGGTTCGATGGTTTGCGCCGTGCCGGAGAGGTTGACGACGATGCACTTGATTTCGCCGCGGTAGTCGCTGTCAATGGTGCCGGGTGAGTTGAGCAGTGTCAGCCCGCGCTTGAGTGCCAGGCCGCTGCGGGGGCGTATTTGGGCCTCCACGCCCGCGGGCAACTCGATATACAGCCCTGTGGGCACTAAGGCGCGTTCCAACGGAGCCAGGGTAAGGGGTGCTTCTAAGTGCGCCCGCAGGTCCATGCCGGCGCTGCCGGGCGTTTCGTACTGCGGCAGCGGATAGCCGGAGCGGTTGATGATGCGTACAGTCAAGGCGTCTGTTTTAGCGGCAAAAATAGGGGCAGTATGGCGCTTTTCGCCTGTTCGGCGGCTGTCTCAAGCATTCCGTACTGGCCAGGCCGAACGTCTGCCAGTATGCGGAAGTTACTCATATCGAAGTGCTTCGATGGGGTCGAGGCGGGCTGCCTTCATGGCCGGATAAAAGCCCGAAGCGATGCCGACCACCATGCAAAGCACCAGCCCCAGCAGCATCCAGGCCCAGGGAACGAGGAACTCGCCACCGAGCAGGAGGGTAACCACGTTGCCTACCAGAATGCCCAGCGCGATGCCGAGCACGCCACCCATCTGGCAGATGAGGACAGCCTCCGTGAGGAACTGGTTGAGAATGTTGCGGCGCGTGGCGCCCAGGGCTTTATAGATACCGATTTCGCGCGTGCGCTCTGTTACGCTAACGAGCATGATGTTCATCAGGCCAATAGCCGCTCCGAGCAGGGTCATCAGGCCAATGGCGATGGTGGCTAAGCGCAGGTTGGTGGTGTTTTCTTTGAAGATGGCGATGAGGCTATCGCTGGCGAAAATTTCAAAGTCGTCGTCCTGTCCCGGGCGCAGTCCTCGGATCTGGCGAAACAGACCGGTGGCTTCCGATTTGGCTTCCTCCAGGTCGGGCGCATTCTGAATGGCGACCACCAGGTCGTAGTTGCTTTCGGCTGTGGCATAAATAGCGCGCACATTGGCTAAAGGCACGTACACGGCCCGGTCGGCCTGGCTGTTCATGGCAGCGCCTTTGGAGCGCAATACGCCGACGACGCGGTAGCGCCGGCTGCCGACGAGCACAATCTGGTCAAGCGCCCGCTCGGGTTGGTCGTCGAAGAGCGTTTTGATGATCTCGCGGCCCAGGATGATTTTGTTGTGGCCGTCTTCCACCTCCGCTTTGGAGAAGTTGCGCCCGTATTCAATGTCCAGGCCTTTAACCGCCAGGTAGTTCTCGTCAGCACCGATGACGGTGATGTTCGGATTGGTCTTCTCATCGCCAAACTTGACCGTAGCCATATTGGTGGCCTGCAGCGATACCGACACCGACGCCGGAAAATCGAACAACTCCTTGAAGCGCATGGCCTGCTCGTAGGAGATAGGGTCGCTCTGCTTTTGGCGAATGCCCCCGCGGCTACCGCGCACGCTGCTCCACTTCTGGTTGATGCTGAAAGAGTTGGCCCCCAGACCGGAGAAGCTGCTGTTGAGCGAGTTGGCAATAGCATCAATGGCCGTGAGGATGCCCACCAGCGCCATGATGCCAAAAGCAATGATGGACAACGTGAGCATGGCTCGCAACAGGTTCGCGCGGATGTTGCGCCAGGCCAGCAAAAGAATTTCCGAAAACGGCATAAACCTTCCGCGTGTTGAATGGTGGATGGCATCCAAAGGTAGGGCAAGGAGCAGCGTTGAGCGCGCCCTTTTTGAGCAGACACGCTTTTTTTTCGATAAAAAGGCGCTTTACTTCGAGCACCGCAGCCCAGAGAGACTGCCCGTGCGTTTATCTTTCACCCCAAAATGTCCACCTTCGCAGTGCTTTTGGCGCTCCGGAACGAATGGCGACGTTCACCTGTCCACGATTTTTTTCCAAAAAATGACTGTTCTGCGCATCCTGCTGTTTCTGGGCCTGACGGCCCTCTGCGCGCACGGCCAATCGCTCTCCAGTGCGCACACCCGCTGGCTCAATTCGTTTGTCGAATGGGAATTGTATGCCTTTGCTTCCGATAGCGCCACCTACGACGAAGCAGAAGGCGAAATGCCCAAAGAATTCGTCTTTGGCGACCTGAAACTGCGCTGGCTCATGATGCGCGAAGACTGGACGGAGTGGGAATTCACCACACCCGACGGCCGCGGCACCATCCGTATGAAATGGAAGGACGACCCCACCCAATGGGAGTTGCGCATGTATTCGGGTGCGGTAGTTACCATGCGCGCCCTGTGGCCCGACGACCTGACCGAATGGCGCGTTACGGACAACAACATCTCCCTCACTCTGCGTAGCCGATGGAAGAACATGTTCGACGAGTGGCGCGTGGACGACCCCGCCCGCGGCACCTTTTATATGTACACCTTTTACGAAGGCGACCCGCGCGATTGGGCCATTGACGACCGGCTACACACCTCTGTTCCCGTACCGGTAAAAGTGGCGCTGGCCTTCTTAGTGCTTTTCCACTCGTCGCCGCGGATTTAAGCCATTATTAGCATAAAAGGTTATTTTGGGTTAACAAAGCCAACAAAGCCGCTCCGTTTTGCGTCTATGAAATG
The DNA here is from genome assembly GCA_964646615.1 of uncultured Saprospiraceae bacterium. Classification (GTDB taxonomy): domain Bacteria; phylum Bacteroidota; class Bacteroidia; order Chitinophagales; family Saprospiraceae; genus M3007. Next base: position 12,022 of record CAZYEV010000019.1, on the reverse strand, counting down.
CCCTGCAGGGCTGTCAGACAGAAAACAGAAACCGTCAAAAACAGACATACATGAGCAGATTAACCCTGATGCTGGCGGCACTTCTCCTCTGGAGCGGTTATAGCCAGGCCCAACCCACCAACGACAATTGCACCACGCCCATCGTTTTGCCCAATGTGGCCAACTATTGCAGCGCGCCGGCGCAGTTCACCAACGTGGGTGCCACGCCTTCGGGCTACGGGCCGGCGACGTGTTTTGGCGCAGCCAGCAACGACGTGTGGTTTTCCTTCGTTGCTCAGGCCACCGATGTTACGGTCGTGGTGCGCGGCGCCGCCCAACAGGCACCGGGCGGCACCCTGCGCAACCCCCAGATAGCGCTCTACGCGGGCACGTGTGGGGGCACCATCAACCAGCTGGCTTGCCAGAGCTCCACGAACAACACCCACATCGCCGAGATGAGCAAAAGCGGGCTGTTTGTCGGCACCACCTACCTCATCCGCGTGCAGGGGTTCAACAACGCCATGGGCACGTTCCAGCTGTGTATCACCAACTTCAACCCGCCGGCTATCCCTACCTCTGACTGCCCGACGGCAGCCTTGCTGTGCGACAAATCGCCTTTTGTGGTGAAAAGCGTAACCGGCGCCGGCAGTAACATCACGGAACTGAACGACGCTTCCTGCTTCTTCGGCGGAGCGCCCACCAACTACGAGAGCAACTCCACGTGGTTTGTCTGGATTTGCGACCAACCCGGCACGCTGACCTTCACCCTGACGCCGCTCAGCCCACCCGACGACTTAGACTTTGTGGTCTATCGCCTGCCCAACGGCGTGGGCAACTGCCAGGGCAAGCAGGTGGTGCGCTGTATGGCCAGCGGCGATTTCTTTTTTCCCAGCCCCTGCATGGGGCCAACGGGCCTGCGCGCCGGCGAAACGCGCACCAGCATACCGGCAGGGTGCAATTTCCCGAACCCCACCACCTGGGCCGCACCGCTCAACATGCAAACGGGCGAAGTGTATGCCCTGTGCGTCAACAACTTCACCAGCAGTGGCAACGGCTTTTCCATCGAATTCGGCGGCACAGGCACCTTTCTGGGGCCAAAGGCCGATTTCGCTGCCGTGCCTTCAGCCATTTGCCTGGGCGCACCGGTAGCGTTCACAGATGCTTCCTCCTTTGCTTTAGGCAACATTACCGGCTACAACTGGAGCTTTGGCTCCGACGCCACCCCCGCCGTGGCCACGGGCCGCGGACCGCATTCAGTGGTCTTTTCCGAGCCGGGGCTGCATCCGGTGGTCTTGCAGATAGAGACCAACTTAGGTTGCAAGATTACCACCATTAAAAACGTGCAGGTCTATCCCAAAGTCGAAGTGGATACCGTCATCGCAGCACCTGACTGCAACGGCGGCACTAACGGAGAGATCACAATTGCCAACATCGAGAAAGGCACGCCACCCTATCTGTTCAGCTGGAGAGGCGGGCCATTCACCCCCGATAATACGCTCAAGGGCCTGCCCGTAGGCACGTATAACGTAGTCATTCGAGACGCCAACAACTGTGAAACCTCGCTCGACATCGAGGTGCGCGAAAAAGAACTGACGGTCGCCCCGGAAATTCAAAAACCGCTGTGCACCGGCGACGCCAACGGCGTCATCACGCTCAACGTTACCAACGGCACGCCGCCCTTCCTTTTTAACTGGGGCAATGGCTTTGTGCCCGAAAACAGGCAGGGCGGCTTCGCAGCAGGAGTTTACACCATATTGGGTCTGGATGCCGAACTGTGCAAGGGCACGTTTGTCGTAACCGTTACCGACAACCCGCCGCTGACGCTGCAAATGGACACCACCGACATCAGCTGCTATGGCGCCAACGACGGCGTCGGCATTGCCCTGCCGGGCGGTGGCGTGGGCAATTACACCTATCGGTGGAGCCAAAACAGCACTGCCAGTGCCGCTGAGCCATTGAGGCCCGGCCAGTACTTTGTTACCATTACCGACGGCAACGGGTGCACCATCGTGGGCGGCGTCTTCATCCGGGAGCCCGAGCGCATTCGCCTGCAACTCGTCAGCACCACCGACCTGCGCTGCAATGGCCTGCCCGAAGGCGTCATCACCGTATCGGCTCAGGGCGGACGAACGCCCTATGCCTTCTGGGTGGACGGTCGCCGTCCCACCCCCTCGCCGCGCTTAGACGGGCTGCCGGCCGGCAACTACTGGGTCAAAATCCGCGACGGCAGCGGTTGCTTAGACTCCATCTTCGCCTCTCTCAATCAGCCGCCGCCATTGCTGGTGAATGCACAACCGGAGGACGTAACCCTGGAACTGGGCTACACCGAGCAGGTGCGCACCACCACAGCGCCCCCGGGCCGGCCCGTTACGTTCGCCTGGACGCCGCCACTGGGCCTCAGCTGTGCCGAATGCCCGGAGCCTACCATCATTGCCACCCAAAGCACCACGTACGTCGTCCAGGTTACCGATGAAGACGGCTGCGTGGCCTTCGACTCCGTGCGCGTCATCGTGCGCGACGATCGGCCCATCTATGTGCCCAACGTCCTCGCACCGGATAAGGCCTATCCCAACAGCCATTTCACCCTCTTCGGAGGCCCAGCCGCTACCCGCATCGAACTGCTGCGCATTTACGACCGCTGGGGCAGCCTCGTCTTTGAGGCCCGCGACATCCCGCTCAACGACCCCTATCTGGGCTGGGACGGCCGCTTCCGAGGCAAGCCCGTGGATGGCGTCTTCACGTTCTACGCCTTGGTGCGCTTCGTGGACGAACGACAAATCCAGTACGACGGCAGTGTTACGGTGGTGCGGTAGCCTTTCGGTGCTGCCGGAAGAGGTGCTTTAACCACGAAGGCACGAACGAGTACTCAAAGGAGCAAGCGGATGGCAGTTGTAAAGGCCTAAAACACAGAGGCCCGGCGGGTGCGCATTGGTCATTTCGCTGCATTTTATTCGGGCACGGGAAGAACTCTGTTGCCCGAAGGGCGCGTTTTTGAACAAAAAAACAAAACACTGAAACCCTATGCTTCGGGAACTCGACATCAACGCTGAGCTGCGCCTGCGGCAGCTGAGGCAGGACGACTTTCCTGCGCTGGTCGAATGCCTCAACGATGAGGACATCGCCCGCAACACGCGCTCCATCCCTCAACCGTATACGCTGCAAGATGCCCAGGATTTTTGGGAAAAGCTGCAAAAGCGGTCTCAGGAGGCAGGCGGAGCGCCCAGCCATTGGGTCATTGAGCACCGCGAGCACGGCCTGGTGGGTACCATTGCCGTTTTCTTTAAGTACGGTATCGAGGCCCATTGTGATGAGATCGGCTACGTCATGGGGCGCCCCTGGCGCGGGCGCGGCTACGCTACGGCGGCCGTTAAAGCCCTGACGGCCATGCAATTCGAGACAAGACCTGACCTGCTGCGCATGGACGCCTGGGTCTATGCCTACAACCCCGCCTCTAAGCGCGTCCTGGAAAAAGCCGGCTACGTTGTGGAAGGCTTTTGCCGCTCTATCTTCCTGAAAAACGGCCAACCCGTGGATGCCTGGATGCTGGCCCGGCTGCGACAGGACGGAGGGCTACCCGCTTGAGGGCTTCTGGTGACGAAACGCCTGCGCGAAATACCACAGCAAAATGACACCATTGCTGCCCAGCATAACCCATAGCAGCACTGGCGAAAGGCCCTCTGCCCTGCCCATCCCGATGCGTATGGTGTTGTAAGCGATATAGAAAAACAACACCACCACCGCCAACTTGAGCACGCGCATCAGCCGGGTGGCTATGCGGTACTGGCGTTCGGCATTCTCTGGCGTGATGACTACCGGGTAGTTGAACCAGTGCGGATGACGGCCCACCCAGGTCATCAGCCCGTATAGGAGTACGCCTACGCCGGTCAGGATGAGCAGCAGGTACTTAGGGCCATAGATGTCCACCTCGCCGGCGGCGTTGTAGTGTTGTGGAAGGCGGTCGGGCAGGTCGCCATAGTACACCAGCGGTACAACCCCCAGCAGGAGGACAAATAAGGCGGCCAGCGCTTCTAAAAGCCTGTCGGCCAGCGTCAGTTCAAGCGCTATTTTGGGTTGTGAAGGCTTCTGTTTAGGTACACCCATATCGAGAACCGGTAGTTAAGATTGAACAGGCGTTTCCGGGGGCGGCGGCTCCTGGGGCGGCCGCGGCGCCTGACGTTTTTCCGGCAAACGGCCGGCCTCGCGCAGGGCGCGGGCGATGATCCACTCCAGCTGCCCATTGACACTGCGAAACTCGTCGGCAGCCCATTTTTCCAAAGCCTCGTAGGTCTCCTCATCTATGCGCAGCACGAAGCTCTTTTTGTTTGCCATAACAGATGCTGGTTTAAGCGATAGGCCGCAGGGTAAGTAGCTGTCTTTCTGGGATTTTCACAGCCCTTGCCCTGCGGCCTCCGAAAGCGGCAATCGGGTTAGTGGTGCAGGGTGCCGGCATTCAACACGGGGGTGGCTGCCTTATCGCTGCACAGCACGACCATGAGGTTGCTGACCATGGCGGCCTTGCGCTCTTCGTCTAAGTGAACCACGTCCTTTCGCGACAGCTGCTCCAGCGCCATCTCGACCATGCCCACGGCGCCCTCCACTATCTTGCTGCGCGCGGCAATGATGGCCGATGCCTGCTGGCGCTGCAGCATGGCGCCCGCTATCTCGGTGGCATACGCCAGGTGATTGATGCGCGCCTCAATGACTTCGATGCCGGCAATCTCCAGCCGGTCGCTGATCTCGCGGGCCAGCTGGTGGTTGACCTCATCCGAATTGGTGCGCAGCGTTACCACAGCGTCCTCATCTTCTAAGTTGTCGTAGCTGTACATGCCGGCCAGTTTGCGCACCGCCGACTCGCTCTGCGTCTTGGCAAACTCGTGGTAGTCTTCCACGCCAAAGGCCGCCTTGTAGGTGTCGGACACCCGATACACCACCACTGCGCCAATCATGATCGGGTTGCCCTGCTTGTCGTTTACCTTGATGACCGGCACATCAAACGTAACCGCCCGCAGCGACACCTTTTTGCGGGTGAAAAAAGGGTTGACGAAAAAAAAGCCGCTCTCCTTTACCGAACCCACGTAAGCGCCAAACAGCGTCAGCACGCGGCTGCTGTTCGGCTCCACGGCAATAAAACCCGGCGCAATCAACAGCAGCGAAAACGCCAACAGCAAAGCCCCCAACCAGATGGCTTTCATCACAATAAGGCCAATACCGCCCAACAGCAAAGCCACAAAAAGAGCCAGCATAGGCCAGCCCGAAGCAGGACGAATTGTCTTTTCCATAATGCAGTGCTTTTTGATATTATTTTGATATTGCAAAGATTTCTATTTGATTTGAAAACCGGCAATAGCTCCTGCCGGTCTTTCGACCAAAAAGGGCGATTTGAACGACGAATGCCGGGTGCAAGAAGACGTTTCCGAACAGCCCTTCTGCTTTTCATCGGACGGTTTGTGCCCATTCCCCCCATTTTCCTGTTCTTTGCACGACATCATCACCACCCGCACAGCCATGCAGCCATCCTCCAACGTAGAGGCGCTCAACCGGGCCATTGCCGCCGAGCGCGCTTTTATTGACCGCCTTTGGGAAGCCACCGGCCAGGTTATCGTTGGCCAGCACCAGATGCTCGAACGCCTGCTCATCGGCCTGCTCACTAAGGGGCATATCCTGCTGGAGGGCATGCCCGGGCTGGCCAAAACGCTGGCCATCAAGACGCTGGCCCAGGCCGTGGACGCCCATTTCAGCCGCATCCAGTTCACGCCCGACCTGCTACCTGCCGACGTGCTGGGCACCATGATCTACAACCCGGCCAAAGCCGAATTTGCTGTGCGCCGCGGGCCTATCTTCGCCAACTTTGTGCTGGCCGACGAAATCAACCGCGCTCCCGCCAAAGTGCAAAGCGCGTTGCTCGAGGCCATGCAAGAGCGCCAGGTTACCATCGGCAACGACACTTTCCGCCTGCCCGAGCCCTTCTTAGTGCTGGCCACCCAAAACCCCATCGAGCAGGAGGGCACCTACCCGCTGCCCGAGGCACAGGTGGATCGCTTTCTGTTGAAAGTCAAAATCGGCTATCCCTCGCAGGACGACGAGCGCCTCATCGTGCGCCGCTACCTCAATGGCGAGACGCCGGAGGTCAAAAAAGTCGTGTCCACCGATGCGCTGCTAAAGGCGCGCGAGGCCGTTAAGAAAGTGCTGCTGAGCGAAAAAATCGAGCAATACATCCTGGACATCATCTTCGCCACACGCGAGCCGGCGCGCTTTGGGCTGCCGCAAATGGCGCCGCTCATCAGCTACGGTGCGTCGCCTCGGGCCAGCTTAGCCCTGGCGCAGGCCGCGCGCGCCTTAGCCTTCATCCGCGGGCGCGGCTTCACCACCCCCGACGACGTGCGCGACGTGTGTTTCGACGTGCTGCGCCATCGTATCGGCCTGACCTACGAAGCCGAAGCCGAAGGCATCGCCCAGGAAGGCATCATCGAACGCATCCTTCAAACCGTGCCCATCCCATGACCTCTGCCGAACTGCTCAAAAAGGTGCGCAAAATCGAAATCAAAGCGCGCGGCCTGAGCAGCCACCTGTTCACCGGCGGCTATCACAGCGCCTTTAAAGGGCGCGGCATGTCGTTCAGCGAAGTGCGTCTCTACTATCCGGGCGACGACGTGCGCAACATTGACTGGAACGTAACGGCCCGCGCCGGCGAGCCCTACGTCAAAGTCTTTGAAGAAGAACGCGAAAACACCGTCATGCTGCTGGTGGACGTCAGCGGCTCGGCCGTCTTTGGCAGCCACAGCCAGTTCAAAGAAGAGTACCTGACCGAACTGTGTGCTGTGCTGGCCTTTTCGGCCATCTCCAACAACGACAAGGTGGGCGTCATGCTCTTCTCCGACCGCGTCGAGCTCTTTATTCCGCCCAAAAAGGGCAAACAACACATCCTGCGCATCATTCGCGAAATCCTGCTGGCCCGGCCCAAAGGACGCCGCACCGACCTGGCGCTGGCGCTGCGCTTCGTGCACAACGTGCTCAAAAAGCGCAGCGTGTGCTTTGTGCTGTCCGACTTTTTGGCATCGGGTTACGAAGAGGCGCTGCGTATCGTGGCACGCCGCCACGACTGCATCGGCATCCACTGCTGGGATGTGCTGGAACGCGACCTGCCCGACGTGGGCGTGCTGCGCGTGGCCGACGCCGAAACGGGCGAACAAATCTGGGTGGACACCACCAGCGGCCAGCTGCGCCGCCAATACCGGCAGACCTTCGAGGCGCACCGGGCCAACACCCAGTCGCTCTTCCGGCGTGCCGGTGCCGACTTTCTGAGCCTGTGCACCGACCAGCCCTACGTGCGCGAATTGCTCCAGTTTTTTGCCCGCAGGTCAAAGGTGGTGGCACATGGATAGCGCTGCAAGCATCGAGAAACTGCGGGGGCAAACGCCAAAAAGTCTTGGCGGCCAAAGCCCGCGGAATAGGGGTTGGCAAGGCAGCGCCTCGTCAGCGCTCAGCACATTTGTGCTGGTACTGTTAAGCAGCCTCATGCCCTTAGCGGTGGCGGCGCAGATACGCGCGGTGGCCAGCTTCGACCGCGCCAGCGTAGAGGCGGGCGATACGGCGGTACTGCGCATACAGGTAGCGGGCGTGCAGGCGGCTCCGCAGCGCGTTAATGTGGCCGTCTGGCTGCCGGCGCTCTCTGCCGACGACATTCGCCCGCCCTCGCCCTGGCGCCGTGCGGGCGAGTACTGGGTGCAGACGATGGCCGTCGTCCTGCTCGACACGGGGCGCCTGACGCTGCCCCCGCTGCCCGTGCTGCTCCAGGTAGGCGAACCCGTGCTGACCAACCCGCTCGAAATCACCGTAACCGCCCCGCGCGTGCCGGCCGAGGTGAACGCCATGGCGCCCATTCGCGACATCCGCCGCCGACCGACGATGTGGTACGACTACTGGCCCGCAGCCGCCGCTGCAGCAGCCGCCATGGCCATAGCCGTCTGGTGGTGGCAAAAACGCCGACGCCGCCCCACACCGCCCCCGCTCGCGCCACCCGAACCGCCACGCCCTTCGGCAAAGGATATCGCCCAACAAAAATTGGACGCCATAGCCCGCGAACAGCCCTGGACGCAGCCCCACCGCGTCGGGGAATACTACGCCGCCCTGAGCTGGGTCGTGCGCGAGTTCTTAGAAAACGAATACGGCTTCCCGGCCCTGGAGCAAACCACCGCAGAAATCGCCCGCCACCTGGGCAAAACGCCCTTCCCGGCACCTCTCCGCCCCGATGTGCAACGCCTGCTGGAACAGGCCGATTGGGTCAAATTCGCCGACGCACAGCCGGAAGCTAAACACCATGAGCAGTGGCTGCAAACGGCCCGGCGCATTTGCCAGGCAGACGCCTCCAGATAGCCTGCGTTAAGGCATTCCAAAACACTGCTCCTCACTTTACGCGCAGGCTGATTTGTTTTTGCTCGACCCTGAACCAACCAGTAGCGGCACAGGTACCGTCGCATCCTTTGGGAATTACCCGATCATGCTACAAACACGTTGACTATGAAAGCAGGAAAAACAGCGCTCGTCTATAGCTTTTATAGCTTTACGCTCTTAGCGGCTCTGCTCACCGAACAGGTGCATGCCCAGTACTCCACCGTCGCATTAGGCAAGCGGCAACACATCCTATGGAGCCGAAGCATTACTCCTGATAACATCGGGAACCCTCGTACGTACTACTATACCATCTACTTTCAAAACGACAGGTTTCCCACCTACACTCCAACCGGAGTGTTTGGCTCGAAGATCGAGCGTGAGCTGAACCTCAACCTGCCGGACGTTGCCGAAGGTTTCAGGCAATACCAGCGAGATAAAAAACTGAGCTATCTACTTTTGGGTGGTGCCGTAGTGTCGCTGTTGGCCTGGAGTTCTGCTTCTGTGGATTACATCGCCCGAACGGAGCAAGCAAACATTGGAGCGTTTTTCCGGCCTCCGCAGGTCTTTCTTCTGGGCGCCTATGTCGCCTGCTTTGGTGGTTCGATACACGTGAACCTGCGCGGAGACAGGCATTTGCAACGCGCCGTGTGGTATCACAACCAGCATTTGCGCTCTGGAAGGTAGAATAGGGCAAGGAGCGCCAACGCCTTGCCCTTTCGGCGCATTTGCACGCTCGCGAAGGGAAAAAACGCCGCGCCCGTGCCACCTTTGCGCGGGAATAGCGTCTTTGAGATGACCGGATAAACAGCATCACATGTTCCCGACGACGAAACGACTCTCTGACGCAGCGGTTGCCTTTGCGACGTGTTTTATGGCTTTAGCGCTTTTCGCGTGCAGCAGCCCTCCTTGCCTGCCTCTTGAGGGCACCTGGGAGGCCGAAGAGGGCCACCTTTGGGCCGTTCAGCCCGATGGCCAGATGCTCTGGATTACGCGCTTTGGCAGCCAGTTCGACACGGTGCGCCTGACGTACCGCTACGACTGTTCCCAAACGCCCGCTACCCTTGACTTGCTCGACTTCGATGGCGGGCCCTGGCGGGGCAAAACGCTCTACGGCATCCTGGAGCGCACCAGCGATACGTCCTTCCGCTTTTGCGCTGCTGCCGGCACCGATGCTTCCGCTCGTCCAGAGCACTTTGACCAGACAGAAACCGTGCGGTTTTTTCGGGAAAAGCACTAAGCCCGTCATCGAAACGCAAAGGCCCGACAGGTAGCGAAGCCTGCCGGGCCTTTGCCAATGCCCACCCGTGGCGAGAGCTTCAGAAGGCTAAGTGCGCCATCAAAGTATAGGTGCGCCCATCGGCGGGCCATACGCCCGGGCCGGGATAGAGCGTGGGCCGCTTGTTGAAATACTGCTTGTCGGTAATGTTGTTCACGCTGAAGCGCATGCCGAGCTGGGGCAGTATTTGCCAGGAGAAATTGAAGTCGAGCAGGCCATAAGCAGGCACCAAGCCGACAGCGCCCGTGGCGTTGGGCACCACCGTGTTGAGCGGGTCGGCGAAGTTCTCAGTAGTATAGCTGTACAACAGCGAAGCCGCGAGGGTTTTGTAGCGCGCATTGAAGCCGTTGCGCGTGATCCACTGTGGTACCGACTCGACGCGCTTGCCGGCAATGCTGCGGTTTTCGGTGGCGCTGACGCGCACGGAGTCGCCTAAGTATTTAGCATCCATGTAGGCCGTGGCGGTGAAGACAGACAAAAAGAGGTGCTGTCCCACCGGCATTCCGTACTCGACAAAGATTTCTAAGCCGTTCGTGACGGAGTTGCCAATGTTGATGCGCCACAGGATGACGGTATCTAAGCGTTCGTTGTAGAGCGAAACGTTGCCGAAGCGGCGGTCATAGCGCAGTTGGAAGGCGCTGACGTCCCAGCGCAGGTTTTCGACGCGCCCGCGCCAGCCCAGTTCCAAGTTGTAGCCATAGCCGTCGCGGATGTTCGGGTCGGTGCGTTCGTAAGGGTTGGCCGGTATGACATCCTTAAGCAGCACGGGCCGATAGGCCTGCGACCAGCCGGCGTAGAGGTGTTGCGTTCGGCTCAGGGTATAGGAAGAGGTGATGCCGAACAGCGGGAAGTTGCGCTCGATGGTGTTTTCCACTTCGGAAGGCGGCAGATAGACGACGTTGCCTTCGACGCGCGTCTGGCCCAGTTCCACGCGCGCACCGGGGGTTACCGATAGGCGGCGCGTGATCTGGAATTTGTTTTCGACGAACAGGGCGAGGTTGCGCGTGCGCATCCACAGGTCGCGTCGGAAGCCGTCGGCATCCACGGAGAGGTCGTAATCGAAGCCCGTGGTGCCGCGTCCCTGTTGGCGGCGGCGCAGGTCGTTGTGGATGTACTGCGCGCCGGCAGTGAGCACAGAGCCGGCCTGATGTCCCAGGGTGTACTCGTGCAGCAGGCGCAGCTCCACGGTCTGGCTATGGAAGCCATCAATATCTACCTGACGGGGCGAAAACTGGAGGGTGCTGGGGTTGATGGTGTCCTTTATCGTGGCTGGGCGGTCGAACATGACGCTACGTCGCTCGCCATAGACGCCCGAGACGGAACTCATCAGGCGGGTGCGCGGGGCTACCTGCCATTCCAGCGTCAGCGAGGGCAAGAAAATTTCCGGGCTGTAATAGTTGCGGAAGCGCGTGGCCTGGCGCGGGTTTTCGGCAAACTGCGCATCGGTCAGCGGCCCGGGAATGCGATACCGGTAATAGGAGCGCAGGAACTCTGCCCGTACCGACAAACGCGCGGAAGGCTCGTAGCGCAGGATGACGCCCTGGCCATCGAAGGCCGATTCGCTGTTGTCGCGATAGCCCTTCGAGCTGCGCTGGCTGTAAAAGGCGTAGTACTCCCACGGCCCTTTGCGACCGCCCACAGCGTTGTAGGTGCTGATCATGCCGAAGGAGCCAACGCTGTTGAAGCTCTCGCCCGAAAAGACGCGCGTGGTGTCGGGGCGCTTGATGACGTAGTTGATCATGCCGCCAAACTGCGCACCGTACTGAAGCGCACTGGTGCCGCGGATCAGCTCAATGCGCTCTACCGCCTCAAACGGCAGCGTAAAATGGCTGGCCGGGTAACCGTACAGGTCTGAGTTGGTCAAAATGCCGTTCGTGCGCACGTTGAATTCCCAGCTCCGGTGTGGGTCCAGCCCGCGCGTGGCAATGTTGATCTGATTGCCCGTGCCGTCCATGTCGTACACGAACACGCCGGGTATCTTGGCAAACACCTGACGAGCCACCTTTTCGGCAATGTTCGCATTGGTGTTCGTAACCGAGATAACCTCGTTCTTCTTGCCGTCAAACAGATACGTGCCCTGCACCGGCGGCACATACCTCAGGTCGAGCCTCAGCGCCCGAACGGCAATTTCCTGGAGGCGCTTCTGTTCAATGGAGTCTTCTCGAACCTGCGCCCAGGCGGGTGTTAATGCGCTGATAAACAGCAGCAATAACGGTGAAAAGTACTTCTTCATGGGATATTAGACATTATGCAGATTTGAAGTTATTGATTATCAGGATATTTTGGCGGGTTTGCCATTACCCTAAAATTATGTAATCCCGTACAGGTGATGAAAATAGCCTCCCTAAAGTTGTTCTTATACACTCTGCACTCATC
>CAZYEV010000018.1:0-86481 GCA_964646615.1 uncultured Saprospiraceae bacterium | reverse complement strand
ACGAGTTGATGTTTGTCAAGTCGGCAAGTTTCATCCGTATCATTTGTTCTTCGGATGGGCAGTCCATTTTTGATATTTTAAATGTCGTTTTCCTCATTGTCTATTGTTGTCGGCTGGTGCGTCCTACCATTACTGCTAACGTTTTCGGGCTTTGCGTTCGGGCGGGTTTCGGAGCACCAAACTGTCAACCTGCACTGAACTTGAATAGTAGCACAAAGCTCCAAGTTTGCACGTCAACCCGCCTGACGCAAAACCCGTGTTAGCGGTTCGTTGTTATCTTACAGTCGTTAGTGCTTTCTCTATTTCAGTCATTTTTTTGTTCCAATACAATTTCATTTGTTCTCTTTGGTTATTGTCAAAAAGCTTTTCCTGATGAAAGCTAATCGTTGCTTTTTTGTGGTTGCCAATAACCCGAACCTGAACTGTGGATGTGTTCTCCCAATCTTTCTTTTTCCAATTCATTCTGATATGGGAATAAGGTTTGAATACTCGGACAAGTCCTTCTATTCCGTCTTTGGTTTTAAAGGCTGTTTTGATTTCCAATTCTTCTTTAAGTTCACCAAGCCAAATTTTTAGTCCTTTACTTGAAAACATAAAGTCCCATAAGTATTCTTGTGAGTAAGGGAAAGTTTTCCTTAGTCCAAACTGCCAACCAACGTCTTTGGTTAGTCCAACTGGTATTTCTTGTGTTTTCATACTTCTGGAATAAATGCAGTTGCGTCTATTTCAATTAAAAAGTCAGGGTTCGCCAAACCCGCAACAACCAGAACGGAAATAACAGGTGGATTTGTGATGTTACCAAAAAACTTTTGCGAAGCCTGAAACCCACGATATAAATCTTGTCCTTGAACAATGTAAATGGATAATTTTACAAGGTTTTCAAAAGTCGCTCCACAAGCTAAAAGTGCTGTTTGCAAATTCTTCATCACTTGCTCTGTCTGTTCGGCAATGTCTCCTTTACCAACTATTTCTCCCTGTGTATTTACAGCGTTTTGTCCGCCAATGTAGATTGTCTTTCCACTTCCTTGTGTTGTCACAATTTGTGAAAATGCAGGATTATTAAAAAGTCCGTCAGGGTTGATATGTTGTATTTTATCGCTCATTTTTCTGTTGTTTATTTTTACGGGTTGGCTTGTCCTACAATGACCGCTAACTCTTAAATATACGAAAGTTTTGTCGTACTTTTTGTATTGTTGGCGCCGACAATACAAAAAATACGACAGCGTTTTTACTCATTTTTCAGGTTTAAGGCGTCAAACGGGCTTTTTATTTTTTCCAGTGTTCGGGTGCTGACATGCGTGTAGCGGAGCGTAGTTTTAATATCATTATGTCCTAAAAGTTCTTGAATGAGTTTAATGTCGGTACCGGCTTCATGCAGGTGAGTGGCGTAGCTGTGACGCAGACTATGAAAAGTAACCTCCTGTAAAATGCCAGCTGCTTTTTTGGCTCTTCTAAAAATCTGCTGCAAGCTGCGTACGCTGTACGGGCTGCCAGGATATTGACCTTCAAAAAGCCAGTCCGTTGGCCTGTAGGCGATATAGTACTTGCGCAACAGATCTAATATCCCTTGCGACAGGGCAACTGTCCGGTCTTTTTTGCCCTTAGCGCCTTTGATGTTGATTACCATGCGTTCTGAATGAATATCCCTTACCTTTAAATTTACAACTTCGCTCACCCGTAACCCGGCTGAATAGGCCAAATAGAGCATAGTCTTGTGTTTCAGATTCTCCAACTGCGAAAAAAGGCGCTCTACTTGTTCGATGGCTAATACGTTGGGTAAGATGAGCCTTTTCTTAGGACGCGGTATTTCTACAAACACTTTTTCTCGTCTCAGAACCTGCTCGAAGTAAAACTTCACAGCATTGATTCTACTGTACAGCGTGTTTTCCGACAATCTCAAATCGTTGACGCAGTGCAAGAAGTATGCCCGAAGTTGTCCCGTATCCAAAGCGTCCACTGCCGTGCTTTCACCCAAATAGTGAAGTAATTGTGCAAACTCATTACGGTATGTCCGGATCGTGTTTGCACTATACCCTTTCAGTTGCAATGTGGACACAAACGCCGTCAAAGCCGGTTGGTTAACTGAGCTAATACCCGCCAAAAGAGACTCTGAAACCGCTGGTTTACTGGCCAATCCAAACATTTCCCGATACGAAGTAGTATCTGGCACATACCAAGCCCTGTGTGATTTGCTCCAGCGAGCACCGGCTAGCTTTTTGGTTTCCTCAATGAGCATCCGGTCATACTTAAATCGAATGAAGATGACCGACCGCCCTCCGTGGCTGCCCAAATCATAAGAAACCTGCTTATGGTTTTGCCATGCCATATCCTGTAAGAGTGATGCAAAAATAGCTTTTCAGATACGAAGAAGAAATGCTGTAAAGAGCGTCATCTACGCTTAACAAATTATGAGCAAATATACAGAACTTTTTCATTTCCAAAAATATTTTCGGAATTTTTTTTATCCTGTCAAGTTGCCGTCTTTTTGACTTGGCACACAGGTGTTTATATCTTTTTCTTTGGTAGTAGCATATTTTAATTGGTTTACATTGAATAAGTTTTGATTTTCAGAGAGTTAAGAGCGAATTTTTGCTTGCTGTCAGCCAATTTCTTTCACCGCCAAATCCTTTTGCTTTGCCGAGTAAAAAACCGCACCACTTTTTTCTTGTTTTACCCGTTTTTTGGTCTTGCTTTTTGTAAAGAACTGATGATCAAGTAAGAGCACACGTTATGAGTACATCCCGTCGTCCGTTAATTGAGCGCAATGAGTCGGTCTGGTTGGAAGGGCCAGGTAACCGGCGTTCTGAATTAGTGTTTGCTTTTCGCGTGTTGTGGGAGTTTATCCGCGGCATGCGGGCGCTGCACTTCATGGGGCCGGCCATCACGGTATTTGGCTCGGCGCGTTTTCAGGAGGGGCACCGCTACTACGAGCTGGCGCGCCAGGTGGGTTCGCTCATTGCCAAAGACCTGGGCCTTGTGGTGATGACGGGCGGCGGGCCGGGCATCATGGAAGCGGCCAACCGAGGGGCACATGAGGCAGGCGGCTGGTCGGTGGGGTGCAACATTGTGCTGCCCCATGAGCAGAAGGAGAACCCGTATCTGGATAGATTTGTCCTGATGCGCTATTTCTTCGTGCGCAAGGTGTTACTGGTGAAGTATTCCTTCGGGTTCATCATCTTTCCCGGCGGCTTTGGCACGATGGATGAGCTCTTCGAGACGCTGACGCTCATTCAGACGCAGAAGATTGCCAACTTTCCAATTGTGGTCATGGGCACGGATTACTTCCGGGAAATGCGGGCCATGCTGGACACTATGGTAAAGGAAGGAACCATCTCACCGGAAGACCTCAATCTGCTGATGTTTACCGATGATCCGATGGAGGCGATTACGCACCTTCGGAAGTACTTGTTTGACAATTACCGCATTGTGAAGCGCCGGCCAAAATGGTGGCTGTTTGAGCGGAGATGATGCCTTCCTGTTTGGGAGAGGTTACCTCCGTCGTTCTATGCTTTTTTCTTAAACGCTTCGATGGCCTGGCGCGAGAAATCGGAGAGCGCTAAGCGACCGCTGATGGCCGCGCGTTCGGCGAGCAGTTGGTCCCAGTGTTCGGTACCCTGCCAGAAGATTTTTTTCAGTTCTGTGAGGGCTTCCGGGTTGTACGTGCACAGGTTTTGGGTGAAGTGCTCGATGTAGGCATCGAGTTGTTCTACGGTATCGAACACTTCCTGGAAGAGGCCTTTTTCTTTGGCCCAGGCGGCCGTCTGCCATTCGCCGGGGTTGAGCGCCATCTGACAAAAGGCGGCTTTTCCGACCTTGCGCTCTACAGCAGGGCCGATGACGAATGGCCCGAAGCCTACGGCCAGCTCGCTCAGGCGCACGGAAGCGTAGTGAGAGGCCATGCAGTAATCCGTGCCCGCGGCCAGCCCCACGCCGCCGCCGACAGCCTTGCCGTGAATGCGGCCCACGATGATCTTCGGGCAGGTGCGCATGGCGTTGAGCACATGGCCAAAACCTGAGAAAAAGCGGTTGGAAGTCTCCACGTCGTGAATGGCCGTGAGTTCGTCGAAGCTGGCGCCGGCGCAAAAGGTTTTGTGTTCGTCGCTGCACAGGACGATGACGCGCACCCTGTCATCGTTGCCCAAGGCGCGGAAAGCATCTACCAGTGCCTGAAGCAGTCGGCTGGGCAGGCTATTGTGGTTAGGGTGATAAAAAGCCAAGTGGGCCACGCCATTATCGCGAATGTTGGTGCGGACGTAGCCCTGCTGTGTAATATCTTCCATGTCGTTGTGCTGAAATCGTTTTTGCGGGCAAAAAAACGAAGAGGTGCCGTCTTTCGGGGGCGAAAAACGACACCTCTTGCTTTTAGTAGCGCAAACCTAAGCGCTGATAGATGAAACTCATCAGCCAGGCCGGCCCGATGAGTAGGAACTGGATGTCCTGAAAGAAGGACGGCTTTTTGCCTTCAATCTTGTGCCCCCAGAACTGGCCTATCCAGGCGAGCACGAACAAGGCTAAACACACCTGCCAGAGCACTAAGCCACTGGACTCGATGAGCTGGGCCAGCCACAGGCACAGAACGGAAAAAAGGAGCATACCCACGGCCAGCGAAGGCGATAGGCGGGCGTAGTAAAGCACTGTGAGCGCCAGCAGCACCATGGCTAAGTTGAGCGGAAGGCCAGGCATGAGTTCAACGCCCAGTTTGACGCCGTAAAACAGCCCGACAATGCTGAAGAAGATGGTCGGCACGCAGATCCAGTGCACGAGTTTGTTGGTTGGGTTTTGATGGCTTTCGCCGTACTCCGACAACCATTGGCTAATGCTTTTCATAACACAGAGCAGTTTAGTGAGCAGTATTGAGAAAGGTGAAGGTTTCACTGCGGCGGTAGCGTCTGCAGTTGGCGTTCGATTTCGCGCAGGCGCTGGCGTCGAATGGAGTCCATGAGCACGGGTAGCCGGCGGGTGCGCTCCTGAGCGCAGAGGCTATCCATCTCTTCCCGCGCCTGTTGAATTTGGGCGGTAGCGATCGAGTCTATCCGATAGCGCACTTTAGGGTCCAAAGGCGCATTGGCATCTGTGCAGGCAGCGGCCAGGCCGGCCAATAGGGCGGCTACGATGAGTTCTTTTGCTCGCCCGCCCCGGCGCGTTACCTTTGCAGCCCAAAACGTTCGTATGCTCATGCGCAGTTGGTTTGTCGGCTCAAAAATCGGATATTCCGGGCGAATATCGCTTACTGAAGCCGAAACAGCTTTACTCCAACAAGGTCTGAGCACGCCCTTGCTACACCGGGCCATGGCATCTGTTGCCCACTCCTGAAGCAAATACCCATGCACGTTACCTCTAAACTTCCGCACGTAGGCACAACGATTTTCACCGTGATGTCGGGCCTGGCTCACGAACACGGCGCCATCAACCTGTCGCAGGGCTTTCCGAATTTCAACCCGTCGGAGCGGCTTCAGCGGTTGGTCTTCGAACACATGCAGCGCGGCGCCAACCAGTACTCACCCATGCCGGGTCTGCCGCTCCTGCGCGAACGCATCGCCGAAAAAATGGAGCGCCTCTACGGACGCCCACTCAACCCAGATACGGAAATCACCATCACCGCCGGCGGCACACAGGCCATCTTTTGCGCAATTGCTGCCTTCGTTAATCCGGGCGATGAAGTCATCCTGATTGAACCCTGCTACGACTCCTATCGCCCTTCGATAGAAACGGTAGGGGGCGTTGCTGTGCCCTTCGCCCTGAGCGCGCCCGACTATCGCATAGACTGGGACGCTTTGAAGCGCCGCATCACGCAGCGCACCCGCATGATTTGCATCAACACGCCCAACAACCCCACCGGTACGCTACTGCGCGAAGAGGACATGCTGGCCCTGAGTCGTATGCTCCGAAACACCGACATCCTGGTGATGAGCGACGAGGTTTATGAGCACATCATCTTCGACGGCGAACAACACGCCTCGGCGCTGCGCTATGCTGACCTCTATGATCGCAGTCTGTGTATCTATTCCTTTGGAAAAACATACCACAATACGGGCTGGAAAACGGGCTACTGCATTGCCCCGCCCGAACTGACGCGCGAATTCCGAAAAGTACACCAGTTCAACGTCTTCTCGGCCAACCATCCCATCCAGGCAGCCTTCGCCGACTTTATGGCCGACCCGTCGGAATACGCTGGACTGCCCGCGTTTTATCAACAAAAGCGGGACAAATTCCAGCAGGCTATGGCCGGCACGCGCTTCAGGCCCATTGCTTGCAGCGGCACCTATTTCCAACTCTACGACTACTCGGCCATCAGCGACGAACCCGACCTGAATTTTTGCAAACGCCTCACCGTGGAATATGGCGTCGCCGCTATCCCTGTCTCGTCTTTCTTTTCGCACAAACAAGACGATAAAATCATTCGCTTCTGCTTTGCCAAAACGGATGACTTGCTCGAGCAAGCCGGCGAACGCCTGTCTAAAGTATAACCGCCCTTCCTAACACTACTTGCCCATGACTACCTTTCTCTATAACCGCGTCAATCGCCGAGAACTGCGCAAACGGCTGGAATGCAGCCCAGAAGCGCGTACGACCATCTCCTTTTATCGCTACACCACCATCGCCAACCCGGCGTTTTTTCGCGATCACCTTTACGGACTTTTCAGTGAAATCGGCGTATTAGGCCGCGTTTACGTAGCTCATGAAGGCATCAATGCCCAAATTTCCGTGCCCACGCGCCGAATGGCCGACTTCAAAGCGGCTTTAGACAGCATTTCCTTTTTGCAAAACCTCCGGCTCAACGTCGCCATAGAGGATAACGGAAAATCCTTCTTTGCCCTTATCATAAAGGTGCGCCCGAAAATTGTAGCCGACGGCATTGATGATCCTACCTTCGACCCGTCGAATTGCGGCATCCACTTAGATGCTGAGGCTTTTAATGCGCTGACCGATGACCCGGATACCATAATTGTGGACATGCGCAACCACTACGAAAGCGAGGTGGGCCATTTCCAGGGCGCCATTCTGCCGCCGGTAGATACCTTCCGGGAGGAGCTGCCGTATGTGGCTGAATTGCTGGCCGATAAAAAAGACCGCAACATTGTCATGTATTGCACGGGAGGCATTCGTTGCGAAAAGGCCAGCGCTTACCTGAAGCATTGCGGTTTCAAAAATGTCTTCCAACTCGAAGGAGGCATCATTGAATATGCGCGGCAGGTCAAGGCCAAAAACCTGCCCAACAAGTTTGTGGGCAAAAACTTCGTCTTCGATGAGCGGTTGGGCGAACGCATCAACAACGAAATCATCGCTCACTGCCACCAATGTGGCGCCCCCTGCGATACGCACACGAATTGCGCCAACAATTACTGCCACCTGCTCTTCATCCAGTGCGCGAAGTGCCGGGAAGCGTATCAAGGCTGCTGCTCGCATGAGTGCCGGGAATTTGCCCAACTACCCGCCTCCGAACAGCGGCAACAAGCTCCTTATCACACCTTTAACGGGAAAAGATTTCCCAACGCTCATTTTCGCGCTACGGAGGAAGCACCTCTGCTGACCGATACCGCCCTGGCGGAAGCTTGACAAACGTCAATTCCAACATTGACAAAAGCGATAAAATTCAGGCCGTCCGGCATCCGTACTTCGCCTCCACTATGGAAGTGCCAATGGTAAACCGTGAATAAGTACAGCTGTGGCAAAAATGAACACACGGTAAACAACGCCTACCTTTGCGCTGTTTGGATTTTGTCTAAATCGCTTATTGTATGCTCAGAAGGTATCGGACGGTGGAAAGCCTGAAAGCGCGCGAGTGTGCTCGAGCGCTGCGAATAGAAGACCCTTTTCTGGCCAGTCGCCTGACGGCCATGGGCCTGCTGCCAGGCACCTTGATAGAAATGATTCGACGCGCTCCCTTTGGCCACACCTATTATATTAAGGCTGACGGCATCCGGCTGGCGTTGCGCAAAGAGGAAGCCCAAAGCATACTGGTGGACGCATGACGGCAGCACAGGCGACCCGAACGCCCAAAATTGCTTTAGTGGGCAATCCCAATAGCGGAAAATCCACCCTGTTCAACCTGCTGACAGGGATGAGGCAAAAAACCGGCAACTTTCCAGGCGTCACGGTTGACATAAAAACCGGACATTTCCGACTACCCGGAGGAAAAGAGGTAGAACTGACAGACCTGCCCGGAGCTTACAGCCTTTACCCCACGTCTGCCGATGAGCGAATTGTAACCTCCGTTTTCAGCAATCCTCTCGATCCCAATTACCCTGATGCAGTAGTGTACGTTGCCGATGTTACCCACTTAGAAAAACATCTGCTCCTGCTCACCCAACTGCTGGACTTACGCCTCCCCATCCTGCTGGCGCTCAATATGGCCGACGCAGCAGAAACCATCGGATTGAAAGTAAATACCGCAAAACTCGCCGAAAAACTGGGTATCCCTGTCGTTTTACTCAGCAGCCGAACCGGAGAGAATGTCTCCAGGCTTCTGACGGAAATAGAGAAACTGCTGGAAGAGAGCGCGGATGAACACAAAGATTTCTATCATTTAAACGAACAAGAAAAAAGCGTCGCCGAGGCCATCCGAATGAATGCCGGCGCGGATAATCCCTACCGGGCCTTGTTGCTGGCACACCACCACTCGTGGTTGCCGGCACTGGCAGCGCCGACGCGCCAGACCATTGGCGCCATCGTATCAGACAAACAGTTCAGTTCCCTGAAACACCAGGTGGACGAAACGCTCGAGCGCTACGACCACTTTACCCCCATTGTACAGGCCGCCGTCCAGCATCCGCCGCGCTTTCCCAGTACGGCTACTGACCGAATAGATGCCGTGCTGACGCATCGGTGGTTTGGTCCCGTGATTTTTGCTCTGATTATGCTGCTGGTCTTCCAGGCCATTTATGACTGGAGCTCGATACCGATGGATTTCATCGAGTCGTCATTTGCCTGGCTGAGCGATACGCTCAAGGCCTTTTTGCCCGAACACTGGACCACCCAGCTGCTGACCGACGGCATCGTAACTGGTCTGAGCGGTATCTTAGTTTTTGTGCCTCAAATAGCCATTCTGTTTTTTCTCATCACCTTACTCGAAGAGGTTGGCTACATGGCCCGCGTGGTTTTCATGTTCGACCGCTTTATGCGTCGGTTCGGCATGGGAGGCCGGAGCATTGTGTCGCTCATCAGCGGCGGGGCCTGCGCGGTGCCGGCCATTATGAGCAGCCGAACGATTGGTAACTGGAAGGAGCGCTTGATTACTATTCTGGTTACGCCTTTTATCACCTGCAGCGCGCGCATTCCGGTGTACGTCATCCTCATCGGCTTAGTCGTACCCGCTCGAAAGGTGTTGGGTATCTTTTCGCTTCAGAGCCTCACTTTTGCCGGCATGTATGCGCTGGGGGTGGTCGCTGCCTTGAGCACTGGATACATCCTCAAAAAAATCATGCGCACCCGGGAGCTGTCTTATCTGGCCCTGGAACTCCCAGTTTATCGCATGCCGCACTGGCGCAATCTATGGCTAACGGTATGGGAAAAAGTCTCGGCGTTCGTTTGGGAAGCCGGGCGCATTATTCTAATCATTTCAGTCCTCCTGTGGGCATTAGCCAGTTTCGGCCCTGGCGATAGCTTCTACCAGGCTGAAGCCCAGGCCCGCGCAGAGGCTAAGGCCCAGCAGCTCTCCTCGGAGGAAACCGAAAGCCTGGTTGCAGCCTACCAGTTGGAAGCCTCCTATGCCGGCCGCATTGGCAAGGCCTTCGAGCCGCTTATCCGGCCTTTAGGTTATGACTGGAAGATCGGTATTGCTCTGTTCACCTCATTCGCCGCACGTGAAGTATTTGCCGGCACGCTGGCTGTGCTGTATCAGCTGGGCAATGCGGAAGCCGACATCACCGATGCTGCCGAAAACGAAACCAAAGCGACCTTGCGCCAGCGCATGGAGGCCGAGAAATTTACGGACAGCGGAAGGCCGGTGTACACCTTAGCCACTGCCCTCTCCCTATTGGTGTTCTACGCCTTAGCCATGCAATGCGCCAGCACCTTGGCCGTAGTGCGCCGCGAAACCGGTTCGTGGAAATGGCCGCTGTTGCAGTTCACCTTCATGACGCTACTGGCCTACGTAGGGGCGTGGGTTGTCTATAACTTGTTTATTTAGCCCGCTAAATGTGGATAAGTGAATGAGCTGAAAGGGCTTTTCCCACATGACTGTACCTGCGAGAGCGGTAAAGGTGTGTTTTCCGCATTCCCGATCAAGCTATCCGCCTTTTTCTCACCAATCCCCACACCAAATGGGCCAACGAAAAGACCAACAAGGAGCTCCGCTTACTTTTACACCGACGTGTGGATACCGGCGAAAGTCGCTGTATATTAAGCCAATGTTAACCCGGACACCTGTGTACAAATGCGATAACAGCCTGTGAACAACCTTGCAGGTCCTCTCTGTTACGCCGTAATCCACAAATGCACAGCCCTGATGCTGTGCCGTGAATTTTTTAAGTTTAAAAAAATAAAATCACCTCTAAATAATCACGGTGTGGAAAAGCGTCGCATCTAAACAGCAGCTCGTGTGTTTTTACACTCCGAATTTTGCGCCACTTTTTTGGATGAGGGCATTTCGCCATACTTGAGAAATGCACGGTTTCTTTGTGTAAAAATTTGGAGCCTTAGTGGTTTTGTGAAAATAACCCGAAGTAATATGTCAGAAAGCATAAAAGACAACACACAGGTTTCGCGCGCCGTGCGCGTTTGGTTATGGGTCGGCGTAGTGATGGTTTTCCTGCAGGTCGTCATTGGCGGGGTAACGCGCCTCACCGGTAGCGGGCTGAGCATTACGCGCTGGGAAGTAGTAACCGGCACCCTCCCTCCGCTGAGTGAGCAGGCCTGGGAGGAGGCTTTTGACCTGTATAAGGCTACACCGCAATATGCCAAAATCAACCAGGGCATGAGCATGGCGGAGTTCAAGTTCATCTATTTCTGGGAATACTTCCATCGGCTGTGGGCGCGGCTGATGTTTTTCGTCTTCATTATTCCGTTTGGTATCTTTTGGTGGCGAGGAATGCTTCCGAAGCGCCTGCTCCGGCAACTTACCGTGGTCGTTTTATTGGCCGGATTAGAGGGCTTTTTCGGGTGGATCATGGTGGCCAGCGGGCTTATTCATCGTCCCTGGGTCAATGCCTACAACCTGACACTCCATTTGTGTATGGCTTTGGTGATCTTTTCCTACTTACTTTGGATAGTGTTCTCCACCTATGCCATAACACCGGATGCGGGTTATACAAAAAACTGGAAAAGAATGAGTTACGCTTTACTTGGCATCGCTTTTTTCCAGATAGCCTTAGGCGCCATGATGTCGGGAGCAAAGGCAGGCCTATTCTTCCCGACTTGGCCCGATATGCACGGTGTGTATTTACCTGCTGTTTTGCTGGATGCTTCGCACTGGAATTGGGATAGTTTCACCCACTACGACAGCAATCCCTTCATGCCGGCCTTAATCCAGTTTTTGCATCGAAATACGGCGTATTTATTGACTATCATAGGTTTATATGCCGTGGTTAAATTTTGGAGGGAAGCTCGAACGCCTCTTCTTCGTTGGAGCAGCGTAGCATTTGCGGGCGCATTATTTTTGCAAGTACTTTTGGGCATTGTCACGCTGCTGAATTGTCAGGGTTCTATTCCCGTATTGTTGGGAGTGTTGCACCAGATGGGAGCCGTTGTCTTACTGGGGCTTGTTGTTTTCGTTACGCACATCGTGATACGCAGCTATTCGGCGAAAACGGAGACCATCACTTTTGCGGAGTTGTTCGAGGCTATATTCGGTAATAAGCAGATTGAAGAAGCGGAATAAGCCCTTAAACCATCACATGTATTTCAGTTGGATTTAATCTCTATTTTTGCCGGCAGGCTTTAGTGTACTTTAATACGATGACGGTTTCCATCAAAGAAGAAAATGGCTTCAAATACATTGAGTCAGGGGGCGATGGCGAGGTCTTGCTGTTGCTGCATGGGCTTTTTGGAGCCTTGAGCAATTTTGAAGCATTGTACAACCGCTTCTCGAAGGAGTACAACGTTGTCATTCCAATGCTTCCCATTTACGAAATGCCTATTTTAGAGGTGTCTGTAACGGGGCTGGTGGATTTTGTTACGCGCTTTGTAGAGCATAAAGGGTTTAGTCGGGTCCATTTAGTGGGCAATTCCTTGGGAGGGCACATTGCCCTGTTATACGCCCTGGCACATCCAGAGCGCATCGCCTCGATTACCCTAACGGGTAGTTCTGGGCTTTTTGAAAGCGCCTTTGGAAGTGCTTTCCCGAAGCGCGGCGATTACGAGTACATTAAGAAAAAAACAGCAGATACCTTCTACGATCCTGCGGTGGCTACGAAGGAATTGGTGGATGAGGTTTTCAGTATCGTCAATGATCGCTCCAAAGGTCTGCGCGTGGTGATGACCGCCAAGTCGGCCGTGCGGCATAATTTATCCGACAAGATACACAAGATTGAATCTCCCACCTTGCTGGTATGGGGAAAACAGGATGCGGTAACGCCACCCTTTGTGGCAGAGAAATTTCACGAGTTGATGCCCAATTCGAGGTTGCACTTTTTAGACAAATGCGGCCATGCGCCTATGATGGAGCGACCGGAAGAGTTTAATGAAATTCTGGCAACCTTTCTGAAAGAGGTTGCTGTCTCTTCGGATGCCCTTGCTACTAAGGCTTGAATTTGCTGCAGATTAGCGGTAATTGCTCAGAAGCCATTTCCGAAACGACTCATAGTGTGCCGGCATAGGAACGGCGTTTTTGTTGCGTTCGAGCAATTGCTGTAAAGCAGGTGGTAGCGGTGCTTCTGTTTGTAAGATTTCCACCACATCCTCCTGAAACTTGGCGGGATGGGCTGTTCCCAGCACGATGCCAAAAATGTTTTCTGGCCTTTGTTGCTGGTAAGCCCGCCAGGCTAAATAACCAATAGCGGTGTGCGGGTCGAGAATATAGCCATGCTCGGCATATACGCTTCGTATGGCCTCACGGGTTTGTTCGTCGTCAAAGGAAAAGCCGGAGACATGCGTGCGCATGATGTTCCACGTGGAACCATACAGGTGCAACATGCGGACAAAGTTGGAAGGGTTGCCTACATCCATGGCGTTGGAAAGCGTGCGCGCCGAAGGTTTGGGTTCAAATCGGCCGTGTTTCAGGTAAGCCGGCACAGTATCGTTGATGTTGGTGGCAGCAATGAAGTGTTCGGCGGGCATGCCCATTTGCTGGGCAATAAGCCCAGCCGTCAGATTGCCGAAGTTGCCCGAGGGTACAGAAAAGACGACCGGCCGCCTGAGGTGTTGTACCTGTTTGTAGCCCTCCCAATAATAAAAAATCTGCGGCAACAGACGAGCGATATTGATGCTGTTCGCAGAGCTCAGGCGTAGGCTTTGGCGGAGGTCTTCGTCTAAGAAGGCCTTTTTTACCAGGGCCTGGCAGTCGTCAAATGTGCCGTCCACCTCAAGCGCTGTGATGTTGTGGCCGAGCGTGGTCAGCTGTTTTTCTTGCAAGGGACTGACTTTGCCCGAAGGGTAGAGGATGACGACGCGGATGCCAGGTGTCTGGTAAAAGCCGGCTGCTACGGCGCCTCCTGTGTCGCCTGATGTGGCCACCAGGATGATCAGTTCACCTTCGTCTTTAGAATTGAAATGTGCCATGGTTTGCGCCATGAAGCGCGCACCAAAGTCTTTGAAAGCCAGGGAAGGGCCGTGAAAGAGTTCCAGAATCCCTGTGTCTTTATCTAACGAAACTACAGGTGCTGGGAAGGTAATGGTGCGCTGAATGATTTCCTGAAGCGTATCCGGCGGAATTTCGTCTCCAATCAATGCCTGCGCTATTCGATAGGCGATTTCATCGAAGGGAAGGTCGGGTAGTTGTCGGAGGAATGTTTTGGGCATTCTGGGAATGCAGGTAGGCATGTAAAGGCCGTTGTCTGGCGGTAGGCCCTGGAAGAGTGCCTCCCGAAAGGTGGCACGCAGGTGAGGGTTGTTGGTGCTGTATAATTCCATAAATATGAGGTGTGGCGTACTGAGCAAGGGTGAAATGTTCCACGTGAAACATTGGGGTTATATCCGGGTAACTCGGATTTCTACGCGCCGGTTTTGGGCGCGGAGTTCTTCGGTGCTGTTGTCGTTGACGGGGCGCGAGGCGCCAAAGCCTACGCTTTCCACGCGTTCAGGGGCGATGCCGCGCTCAATAAGGAAGTCGCGGATGGCCTGAGCGCGCTGTTCGGATAGTCGCTGAAGGTCTTCCGGGCGTCCTACGTTGTCCGTGTGCCCTTCGATACGAATGGCTAACGTTGGGTTGTTCTGGAGCAGTTCGGCCAGGCGTTCCAATTCGCTATAGGAGCTTTCCAGAATGACCGGTAGCGATTGCTTGAAATAAATCGGCGCCAGTTCAATCTTGCTGCCTACTTCCAAAGAGTCCATCCAGAGGTCTATCCACTGGTATTCCTGGAAATAGTAGTGATCCCAGGGGAAGAAGACGGTCGTTGGCGTGCCGGCCAGGCCGATTTTTTCGGGTGTGAGGGTGAAGGTTACGCCTTTGGGTATTTTTAGGGAGAAGAATCCATTTGGTGCCGATAGGGTATTGCTGGGGTTGTCTTCCGCGCCGTAGCGGACCGTAGCCTCCGATACGGGTTGGTAGGTTTTTCGATGTAAAATACGGCCGCGCAGGGTTAGTTCAGTGGGCTGTGGTGGAGCGATGCGAACGCGGAAAATGTCGCTGTTCCCGTCGCGCGTAGAGGTGAAGTACAGATAGCCGGACGTCATGTTGAAGTAAGGCTGGCTGTCGTCGGCGCGTGAGTTAATAGGCTCTACAATGCGCTGCGGTTCTGACCAGTTCTGCCAGGTGTCGTCTAAGCGTTTGCTCATAAAAATGTCGTTGCCGCCCAGGCTTTCCCACCGGTTGGAGGAGAAAAAGAGCGTACGGTTGTCCTCCGAAAGAAAAGGCGTCGTTTCGCGGGCGCGCGTGTTGATAACCGGCCCCAAGTGGCGCGGTGCACTCCATTTGTTTTCGCCTTCTTTGAAGCAAACATACAGGTCCATATCCCTTGAGTCGTGGCGCGTAGCAGAGAGGATAAGTACTTTGCCGTCAAAACTCATGGTCAGGTTCACTTCAGAGGTAATGGTGTAGTACTCTGCGATCTCAATGGGTTTTGGAAAGTGCCAGATACTATCGGTGCGCCGGATAATCGAAAAGCCGCGCGTCATGTCGCCCTTAGGCGAAAACTGGTTGATGCAATAGAAGGCGTTGGGGTCAGGAGTGATGCACGTGATGCTGTTGGGCAAAGCATTGTTGAGCGGCGGGCCTGGATGCTGCAGGAGATAGAAGGTAAAGGCCGTGTCGGCTTCGGCTATCCACACATCCTGATTGAAGCTGGAGTTTGCCGGATTACTCACAGGCTTGCGCTCCAGCTCAGAGTAAATGTTGCGCAAAATGCGCTCGTAGCGTTCAGGCGGAAACTTTTCATGCAGGTCAATGCTGTCCAAAAAAAGATACCGGCAAAACTCTGGGTATGCCACGCGCGTGAAGAACAGCGCGCGCCCGTCGCGGCTGACGACGGGCGTGATTTCCGCGTAAGGCGAATTGATAAACTCGGGCAGTTTTTCCAGCACAAATTCCGTTGCGGGCTGTGCAGCCAACGGGCGTACCAAAACAAGAAGGGCAGCGGTGATGAGAAGAACGTGTTTCATCGCAGCAAGGAGAACGCAAGGTGTTCTAATGAGATTACCTGCTGCAAATATCGGCTGTCGGCAAGCGGAAGATGGGTTGGTCGTTACCTTTGTCTCAGGGTAATTTTTTATACATGAAACACCATTCCCTTTCTCTTCGGGTTTATATCGCATGCGCCCTGTTCGTGCTGGCGGTAGGCGCTTTTTACTATCCTAAATGGCGGCAGTCCCAAACTGAGGCAACGTTGAGTTGGGACGTTTCGGGCTACTATTTCTATCTGCCGGCCTTGTTCATCTACCGGGACGTCAGGCAATTGAGCTTTCGAGATGTTATTCACCAGAAATACCAGCCTTCCGACGGGCCGTACCAGGCTTTTTTGCATCCGTCGGGCAATTATGTGATCAAATACTCTTGTGGTCTGGCGGTGCAGTATCTGCCGTTCTTTTTTCTGGCCCACTCGTTGGCGCCAGTGCTGGGCTACGAGGTAGATGGCTTTTCCTTCCCTTATCAGGCAGCTATTGGTATGGGTAGCCTTCTGGTGGCGCTGTTGGGCCTGTGGGTACTGCGTCGCAACCTGCTCCATTATTTTTCTGACAAAGCGACAGCGGTTACCATCGCGCTAATCGTTTTGGCCACCAATTACCTGGACTATGCGGCCATCAATGGAGCTATGACGCACAATTACCTGTTTACCCTGTACACCGTGCTGATAGCAACGACCATTTCCTACTACCGGCAGCCTGAGGGATGGAAAGCACTGGCAATTGGCGGACTGTTGGGGTTGATGGCCCTGACACGTCCGACGGAGATCATGGCCGCTCTGCTTCCATTGGGCTGGGGCATAGCCACGCGCGCTGATCTGGCGAAGCGGTGGGCCTTTTGGAAAAAACATTTTACGCATCTGCTTTTGTCGGTGGGTGCTGTTGCCGCCGTCGGCAGCCTACAAATGGTTTATTGGAAGATGGTTGCCGGCGAATGGTTGGTGTACAGTTATCAGGATCAGGGCTTCGATTGGTTGCATCCACATTTGCTCCAGGGACTGTTCAGCTATCGAAAAGGCTGGTTGGTTTACACGCCCGTGATGGTCTTTGCCCTGGCGGGGTTATGGCAACTCTGGCGAAGCCGCCGCGAGATTTTCTGGGCGATAGCGATCTTCTTCGGGCTTTTTCTGTACGTAACCTTTGCCTGGTCTATCTGGTGGTACGGCGGTAGCCTGGGGCAGCGCGCTATGGTGCAGAGCTATGCTGTGCTGGCATTTCCATTAGCCGCATTTGTGCAGCGGGTCTTCGATATGCGGGCCGTCTTGCGGGCCATCATGTGGGCGCTGTGTGCATTTTTTATTTATTACAACCTCTGGCTGACGCATCAGGCGCACCGCGGCGGTTTGCTGGAGCCTGAGTTTACAACACGCGCTTATTTCTGGCGTACCTTTTTGCGTTGGGAGGCCCCTGTAGATGCGAAAAAAATGTTGGACACCGACCGCGACTATGGCGAACACCGCCAAAACGTTCGGCTTATTTACGAAAACAACTTTGAAGACGGAACGACAGCCGAAGGCTGCCCGCTGCCGCCCATTGAAGGGCGCCGCAGCATCTGCCTGGGTGCGGCACGGCAGTTCAGCGAGGTATTCACCTTCCCTATTGCTCCACAAGATGGCGCCAAGTTGCGCGTGTCGGCCGTCTTTCGGGCAGGGGATAAAGAATGGAACGTGTGGAAAATGGCTCAGTTTATTGTAAAAATAAAATCGGGTGAGCAGACGGTACACGAGCGAATGATCCGCGTTTTTCGGGTGCTCAATGGCGGCGAAACGCGCGAGATTTATCAAGATTTGCGGCTGCCCAACGCTTCGTTCAATCAGGTAGAGGTTCTTTTCTGGAATGCTGACAGTGATAAACCTTTGGCCGTGGATCAGCTGCGCGCTGAGCAGTTCAATTGAAAAAGCACTGGCATTGTGCAAAACCTTAACCTGCCGCCAACAGTGGTCGGCGGATATTTGCCCGGAAAAAGCAAAATGCGCATGTCCGGTTTTCAGAACATCATCTTTGACTTCGGTAACGTACTGTTTCACTTAGACCTTGGCGCTACGGAGCGGCGCTTGCGCCATCTGCTGGGCGACGACGGGTTTGAAGCCGCCCGCGCTAAATTGCGAGCCGCCGACGTATTCAATCGCTACGAAATCGGAGCGTTGAGCACGGAGGTTTTTATAGCATCTATCCGAAATGCTACGGAGCCTGCACTCACAGAAGCGGAGGTTCTCGATGCCTGGAACGCTATCTTCATCGAAATGCCCGCAGAATACTTCGATTTGCTGGAGCGCCTGCGTGAACGCTACCGCGTCTATTTGCTCAGCAACATCAACGACCTCCATGCGCGCTGGATAGACCAATATATGGCAGAGAAACATCAGCGAAGCGACTTCCGCCAGCGCTATTTTGATGCCGTCTATTACTCCCATGAAGTAGGCTTGCGCAAACCCGACGAACGCATCTACTCATACGTTTTGCAGGATGCCGGCCTTCGGCCCGAAGAAACGGTCTTCATTGACGATTTGGAGGTCAACGTGCGTGCAGCCGAAAGTGCAGGCATTCGCGGCATTGTAAAAACACCGGATATGGATACAGCGCAATTGATGCGTGCATTCCTGGCTCAACGATGAGCAGCATTCCTGGCCGGTTTTCTCTCTCCGACTTTCCTTGCCCTATCTTCGCAGCCATTATTCGTGACTGCGAAAAACGGTACCATGCGACTTTTAGCCACACGTATGAGAAAAAGCCTCTGGTTGTGCTTCGTTTTGAGTGCTTCCTGGGCTTCCACCCAAACACCCACGCCAGCAGAGCAACGCCTGCAAGGTTTTGAACGGCACCGCGCCCTGAAGGAAAACACCCTCATGGGCAGCGTGCGCGCCATTAACATAGGGCCGTCGGTGTTCTCCGGCCGGGTAGCTGATGTAGAGGTGAATCCCACCGATCCGGCAGAAATCTACGTCGCCTACGCATCGGGTGGCTTGTGGCATTCGACCAACAACGGCACGACCTTTAAGCCCCTCTTCGACCAGGAAGCTGCCATGACCATCGGCGACATCGCTGTGGATTGGCAGCGCCGCGTCATCTGGGTAGGCACCGGCGAGAACAACAGCAGCCGCTCCTCTTATGCTGGCACGGGCATCTATCGCAGCGCCGACAACGGCAAAACCTGGGAATGGCGTGGCCTGCCTGAAAGCCACCACATCGGGCGCATCATGCTGCATCCTAAAGACCCGGAAGTCATCTGGGTGGCCGTACTGGGGCATCTGTATTCGCCCAACCCGGAGCGCGGCGTTTATCGCAGTACTGACGGTGGCCGTACCTGGAATCGAACGCTTTTTGTGGATGAAAATACAGGAGCTATTGACCTGTGCTTAGACCCACAAAATCCTAATATCATTTACGCTGCCACCTGGCAACGCGAACGCCGAGCCTGGAATTTCAGCGGCGCTGGCGAAGGCTCGGCCATCTGGAAAAGTACCGACGGCGGTGCTACCTGGGGCCGACTGACCACTCCCGCCAGCGGCTTCCCCACCGGACCCAATACCGGGCGCATCGGCCTGGATGCCGGCATCAAAGACGGAAAAACCATCCTCTATGCCTGCGTGGACAATCAAAACCCAAAACCTAAAAAAGACAAGCCCGCTTCCGATGCCCTTACCAAAGACGCCCTGCGCACCATGAGTGTTGCGGCCTTCCTCAAACTCTCTGACGAGCAAATAGACGACTTTCTGAAGGAAAACCGTTTCCCGGAGAAATATAATGCAAAGAAAATCAAGGACTTAGTCCAAAAAGGCAAGGTGTCTCCCCAAACACTGGTCGAGTATTTGGAAGACGCCAACGCTCAGCTCTTCGAGGTGGACTACATCGGCGCCGAAGTGTATCGCAGCGACGACGGTGGCCGCACCTGGAAACGCACGCACCCGGAGCCGCTAGAACAGATGAACTTCACCTACGGCTACTATTTTTCCAACATCCGCTGCCAGCCCAACGATGCCGACAAGGTCTATCTGCTGGGCTTCTACATCATCCGCAGCGACGATGGCGGCCGCACCTGGCGCAACATCAACGGCGATAACGTACACGTGGACCACCACGCCCTGTGGGTAAATCCCACTCGTCCGGGCCATCTGGTCAACGGCAACGACGGCGGGCTGAACATCTCCTGGGACGACGGCGAGTCCTGGGTTAAATGCAACCAGCCGCCCGTAGGGCAATTCTACGCGGTAGCCGTGGACGATGCGCAACCTTATCGCGTCTATGGTGGTACGCAGGATAACGGTGTGTGGGTTGGGCCATCCACCTACCAGGCCTCCAGCAGCTGGCATCAGACCGGACAGTACCCCTACCAGGGCTTATTGGGTGGCGATGGCATGCAGGTGGCTATTGACCCGCGCACTAACGACATCATTTACACTGGATACCAGTTTGGCAATTACTTCCGCATCGAGCAAAAGGCTGGCAGGCGCAAGCCCATCACGCCCAAACACGACCTCGGCGAACGCCCCTTGCGCTTCAATTGGCAAACGCCCATTCACCTGAGCACCCACCTGCCCGACGTGCTCTACATCGGCGCTCATCGGCTGTATCGCTCCTTCGATAGAGGCGACAATTGGGAAGCCATTTCTGACGACCTGACCCAGGGCGGTCGCGCCGGTAACGTTCCCTACGGCACCCTGACGACCATCAGCGAAAGTCCGCTCAAGTTCGGCCTACTTTACGCTGGTTCCGACGACGGCCTCCTCCATGTAACGCGCGACGGCGGCGATACCTGGAAGCGCATCTCCGACTCCCTTCCGCCCAACCTCTGGGTGTCGCGCGTCGTTGCCTCCGCACACCATAAAAGCCGTGTCTACGTCAGCCTCAACGGTTACCGCTGGGACGACTTCACGCCTTATCTGTATGCGTCCGAAGACTACGGCGCCACCTGGGAGCGCATTGGCACCAACTTGCCGTTAGAACCCATCAATGTTGTGCGCGAAGACCCGGAAAATCCCAATGTGCTCTACGTGGGTACCGATGCCTGCGCCTATGTATCGCTGGACAGAGGGAAAACCTTCCAGGCGCTTTGCCCTGATTTTCCTACAGTGCCTGTCCACGACATCGCCATTCAAAAACGCGCGCGCGAACTCATCCTCGGCACTCACGGGCGCTCACTCTACCGCATCAATATTGCCCCCATCCAGCAGCTCACGCCCGAAGTGCTGGCGGCAGCCATTCACGTTTTTGAGCCAGGCAAAGTCAAATACAGCGACAACTGGGGCAAAAAACAACCCTGGCGCGAACTCAAAGACCCGGAATTGTCCATTACATTTTACGCAGCAACGCCCGGGAAAGCCTCATGGAGTGTCAAAACCAAAGACGGAATCCTCCTCAACAGCGGGCAGGTAGATTGTAAACCGGGGCTGAATACGTTTCCCTATGCGCTTGACGTTCAAGAGGCCGCCGTTAAACGCTATCAAAAAGCCTTGCAGGACGCTCAAAAAGACCCCAAAAAGGTGCCCGAATTGACAAAAGCCGATACCGGTAAGTTTTATCTGCAAAAAGGTAGTTATGTGCTGGAAATGCAAAAGGACGGCAAACTGGCATCTACTACCTTTGTCGTGGAGTAGAAGAAGTTAGGCCAACATTCACTTTTTAAAAATACCCTTGTTGCAATGAGAAATCTGACCAAACGACTGCTCGGATGGTTAACCCTCGGAGTAGTTACACTGCTGTTCGCCAGCTGTCTGCACATTGTAGAAGAAGTAACCGTCAACAAAAACGGCTCCGGCTCCTATAAAATGACGATAGATATGAGCGAAGTGAAGTCCATGATGGATGCCATCAAAAGCATGGGCGAAGAAAACGGCGAGGAAAATACCGACGGAGAGACGACGCAAACCGATGGCGGAGAAGAAGAAGCGTCTGAAGAAGACAATTCAATGGCACAGATGGGCGCTGAGCTCAGCTCGGTAGCCAATTCACTGCGCGGCATTGCCGGCCTTTCCAACATCCGGGAAATCAACGACACCTCGACGTATATGTTTGGCTATTCGTTTGATTTCGCCAATGTAGAGGCCCTCAACAAAGCCATTCGCATCATCAATCGCGAAAAATACGACGCTAAAGTAGAAGAAGCATTCCGATTTAAAAGTGGCAATTTCGAGCGCCTAAATGCAGCTGATATCGGCGAGCAATTCAAAAAGACCCTTACTGAGGTCGAGGAAGAAGACGAGGAAGGCAATATGGAAATGGTAAAAGCTTTCTTTTCGGGCATGACCTACAAGCAAGTTTATCGCTTCCCAGGTGCGAAAGTGAAAAAGTCGTCGAACCCACTATCCGAACTGTCAAGCGATGGGGAAAGCGTAACGATTCTCATCAAGCCCCTGGATGAGGAGCAACAAAAGAAAAAGCCCTCCGTGGCTACGGTAGTTAAATTGAAATAATTCACCTGAGGCCTTGCGAGGCGTTTTGACAAGAGACCCTCGCAAGGCCTTCTTTTTTTCAAAAGCAATGAGCGCAAAAGGTATTCCTACGGTAGATTTGTCAGCCTACGTGCGTGGCACGAATGCCGATCGGCAGGCATTTGTAGCTGCTTTGGGCAGCGCATTTCGCGAGGTGGGTTTTGTCGCTGTAGTCAATCACGGCGTACCCAAATCGTTGGTGGATGGCTTTTATGCAGCGTCAAAAGCGTTCTTTGCCCTGCCCGAGGAGGTCAAGCGCAAGTATGAAATACCCGGTCTGGCGGGCCAGCGCGGTTACACCTCTTTTGGAAAAGAGCATGCGAAACACTCGAAGGCGCCCGATTTGAAGGAGTTCTTCCAGATTGGGCAAGAGGTGCCCGAAGGACATCCCTTGCGGGCGGAATACCCGACGAACGTAGAGGTGGCTGAAGTGCCCGAATTTCATCGGCTGGGCCGCGAACTGTATCGGGCCTTCGAGGTAGCCGGTGCCAAACTGCTGGAAGCCATTGCCATTCATCTTGGATTGCCGGAGAACTACTTCGAGCCTTACATTACTTATGGCAACTCCATTCTGCGGGCCATACACTACCCGCCCATTACGCAGGAGCCGGCCAGCGCCATCCGCGCCGAGCAACACGAAGACATCAATCTCATTACCCTCTTAGTAGGTGCCAGTGCCGGCGGCTTGCAGTTGCTCAATTCCCGGAACGAGTGGGTACCCATCCTGCCCGAAGACGATGAAATCGTCATCAACGTTGGCGACATGCTCCAGCGCCTGACCAACAACTGCCTGAAGAGCACCACGCACCGCGTCGTCAATCCGCCGCGCGAAGAGTGGCACCTGCCGCGCCTGAGCATCCCGTTCTTTCTGCATCCGGTCAGCTCCATGCGGCTCGACTGCCTCCCATCGTGCGTAACGCCCGACAACCCGCTGCACTACGCGCCCATCACCGCCGGCAAATACTTAGACGAACGCCTGCGCGAAATTGGCCTGAAAAAATAGCCGGCGCGTTCAGCCTGCCCATCCCTCGCGGTCGAGGCTGCGGTAGTGAATGGCTTCCGACAGGTCTTCCAAGCGGATCGTCGGACTGCCGCCCAAGTCGGCAGCCGTACGCGCCACTTTCAGGATGCGATCATAGGCGCGAGCACTCAGCTGCAGGCGTTCCATAGCGGTTTTGAGCAGCTCGATACCCGCCGCATCTAAGGCGCACACTTCACGCACCATGCGGCTGGGCATCTGCGCATTGCAATAGACGTTGGGCGTATCCTTGAAGCGTTCGGCCTGTATGGCGCGCGCTTTCAGCACCCGCTCGCGGATGTCGGCGCTGCTGATGCGCGGGCGCTCTGCCGACGTCAGTTCGTCGTACGATACCGGCGTTACCTCCACGTGCAGGTCAATACGGTCGAGCAATGGGCCGGAAATTTTAGACACGTAGCGCTTCACCACGCCGGGGGCGCACACGCATTCCTTTTCCGGATGGTTGTAGTAGCCGCAAGGGCAAGGGTTCATGCTGGCCACCAGGATGAAGCTGGCCGGATAGTCCACCGACACTTTGGCACGGCTGATGGTTACGCGCCGCTCTTCCATGGGCTGGCGCAGCACTTCCAGGACCGTGCGCTTGAATTCGGGCAATTCGTCTAAGAAGAGCACCCCGTTATGGGCGATGCTGATTTCGCCGGGCATGGGGTCGGAGCCACCGCCCACCAGCGCCACATCGCTGATGGTGTGGTGTGGTGCGCGGAAGGGGCGCGTGGTTACTAAGGCCGAATTGCCGGAGAGGATGCCGGCTACCGAATGTATTTTGGTGGTCTCTAAGGCCTCGTGCAGCGTCAGTGGCGGCAGGATGGTGGGCAGCCGGCGCGCCAGCATCGTCTTGCCGGCTCCTGGAGGGCCAATCAGAATGACGTTGTGCCCGCCCGCTGCAGCCAGCTCTAAGGCGCGCTTGATGTTCTCCTGGCCGCGCACGTCAGAAAAGTCCACGTCGTAGTTGTTCAGGTTGGCCGCAAATTCTTCGCGGGCGTTCACCTTGACTAAGTGCTCCTGCCCGGCGCCAGACAACACGTCAATGGCCTCGTTGAGCGTCTCCACACCGTACACTTCCAGATCGGCCACAATAGCCGCCTCACGCGCGTTGATTTTGGGCAGGATAAATCCGCGAAACTTCTCCTTTCGGGCCTGAATGGCAATGGGCAACGCGCCTTTGATGGGGCGAAGGGAGCCATCCAGCGATAGCTCGCCCATGATAAAAAACAGGTCTAAGTTATCGGCCGGAATAACGCCCGTGGCCGCCAGCATGCCAATGGTGATGGGCAGGTCGAAGGCCGACCCTTCCTTGCGCACGTCGGCAGGCGCCAGGTTGATGATGGTTTTGTAACGGGGCAGCCGAAGCCCGGAGTTTTTCAGCGCGGCCTCCATGCGTTGCTGACCTTCGCGCACGGCATTGTCGGGCAAGCCCACCAGGAAATACCCGGGTTTATCGGCCGTAGTACCCAGGGCGCCGCCGGTGTTCACCTCGATGGTGATGGTTTGCGCATCTACGCCGCGAACTGCCGCTGCAAAGGTTTTGACAAGCATGAGGCGAAGTTCGCCAAAAAACGCACAAAAGCAGCCGGAATAGCAGAATTTTTTACGAAGAGACCCTGACGGCAATTAGCAGCTGGTATCGAGCGGATCACCACTCTCCAGGCGCGCTGCTTTATCCAGCACGGCAGCCTCAAGCCGCTTTTTGTAGTGCTGGATGCGCTCTAAGAGTGCAGCATCACCGGTGGCGAGCATTTGAGCGGCCAGGATGCCGGCGTTGCGCGCGGCATTGAGCGCTACGGTCGCTACGGGCACGCCTTCGGGCATTTGCAGAATGGACAGGATGCTATCCCAACCGTCTATCGAGTTAGATGACTTGACCGGCACACCGATGACGGGAAGCGGCGAAATGGCCGCGACCATGCCAGGCAAATGAGCAGCTCCGCCCGCGCCGGCGATAATGACCCGAATGCCGCGCTCGTGTGCGGTACGCGCAAAGCGAAACATACGCTCCGGGGTGCGATGGGCCGATACGATGGTCATTTCAAAGGGCACCTCGAGCTCCGTCAGGATGTCTGCCGCTTTTTGCATGACGGGCAGGTCGGAGTCTGACCCCATGATGATGGCTACCATGCGTTGACCTCAGTTCGCCGTAACAGCGTCGCCTTCCTTCACTTTCTTTTCCAGAAATTCCTTAATCCACTGCGTGGTTACCGACTTCGGGCGTTCTAACGGCAGGCCCAGGGCGCGTGCCCAGCACTGGGCAGCCAATACGCCTAAGGCGCGGCTCACGGCGAAGAGTACGGTGTAGTAGTTGTGCTCTTTCATGCCGTAGTGCATCAGCAGAGCGCCGGAGTGGGCATCCACATTGGGCCAGGGGTTGCGCACTTTGCCCAGGCTGCCCAGAATAGGCGGCACGACGTCGAAGATTTTCCACACAATTTTGACCAGGTCGCTGTCCTGCACATTGTCTTCGGCAAACTGGCGCTGGGCCATGAAGCGCGGGTCGGGTTGGCGCAGTACGGCATGCCCATAGCCCGGAATGACGCGCCCACTGGCTAAGGTGCTTTTCACGTAGTCCGCTATTTGCTCGCGCGAGGGACGCGAAGTGCCCAGCGTTTCTACCATTTTCAGTATCCAGCGGATAACTTCCTGATTGGCCAATCCGTGCAGCGGGCCGGCCAGGGCATTGAAGGCTGCACTGAGCGATAGATACGGGTCGCTGAGTGTGGAGCCGACTAAGTGCATGGTGTGCGCCGAGGCATTGCCGCCCTCGTGGTCGGCGTGGATGGTCAGGAACAGGCGCATATATTCTTTGAAGCCCGGATCCTCAAAGCCCAACATGTGGGCGTAATTGCCTGCCCAGTCTAAGGATATGTCGGGCAACACAATGTCGCCTTTGTGGTAGATGCGGCGATAGATATAGGCGGCAATGCGCGGCAGACGGGCTGCCAGGTTCATGGCATCTTCGTAGGTGGCATCCCAGTACTCCGTTTTGTTCATGCCGCTGTTGTAGCGTTGCGCGAAGACGCTGGTATTTTGCATGGCCATAACGCCCACCGACAATTGGGTCATGGGGTGCGTATCTACGGGCAGTGCTTCTATGGTGCGGAAGACGTGCTCCGGCACGTTAGCGCGGCGCACCCAGTTTTCGGTGAGCCATTTAACCTCGTCTCGGGTAGGTATTTCACCTACGAGCAACAGCCAGAACAAACCTTCGGGTAATGGCTCTTTGCCTTTGGGCGCGCTTGGTAGTTTTTCGCGCAGTTCCGGTATTGAAAAGCCGCGAAAGCGAATGCCTTCCTGGGGGTCTAAGAGCGACGGCTCCCACAACATGCAGATGATGTCGCGCATACCGCCATATACCTGGTCAATGGAAACTTCGTCCACTTTAACCTGGCCGTGCTGTTGGAGGATATCCTTGATCTCCTTCTTCGACGCTTGTGATTTCTCGAAAAATAGTTGCTTTAAAGGATCCATGAATGACGCGGTGGAAAGATTGCAGAAAATGAGGAATAAGGTGCTGTATGGCCGATGAACAATCCAACACGCACAAAGTTATGACATTCAGGAGCAGGGCGGCATTTTGCGCTCGACGTAAGGGCCTTTTTGTTAGATGAGCGCCCAAAGTGTCGGATGCCGGTCGCTTCATCGCTTCTTCTGGTCGCGCAATCGGCGCGACAGGGTGCTGACGGCGCTATACACAGCCTTTTTATGGGTATCGGCGCTGCGTTTGGCGATGAGTTCGTTGCCGGGTATGGCTAAGCGTATTTCGCATTGGCAGCGGTTGACGCCGTTCTCCTCGGAAAGCGTTACTTCAGCGCGCAGGATTCGGTCGTTGATGTCAAACAGCTTGCCCACTTTTTCCTGAACATATGCCTGCAGCGGCTCGTCTGCCTTGAAGCGGATGTTTTTGATGTTGATGACCATAGTTGTTACGTCTATTTTTGAGGGGCGAATGTCGTTTGTTAAGCCCAAATGAAGAAATGCCTGGTCGTTCAAACGACGTTGCTGGGCCTCCAGGCTTCCTAATAGTCTGTGTCTGCTTGGTGGAGTAAGAGCTTTTTTATCCCTAAGGCACGAAGCGGTTAAGGAAGGTGCTAATGGAGTTTGCGAGGGCACGAAGTATTTGTCTTCCATTTGTGCTTCTGTGGCAACCCATCTAAAGCAAAAAAGTCGCCGTAATCTTGCCTGGTGAAAGCCGTTCAAACCGCGTCTTTTTGGGCCTTTGCCGCCCTATCTGTAACCCATGTTGCTGCTGAAGTATGGGAGGTTTCGGCGCTGTCGGCCTGGACGAAGCCCTGGCTGATGCCTTTACTGGCCGTTTGGTTTTGGTACTCGACGCAGGCAAAGAGGCACTTTTTGCGTGGATCCGTATTGGCCGCGCTGTTGTTTTCTACGGTGGGCGATGTGCTGTTGCTGTTCAGCCGCGGTGCGCACGGTGAGCTGTTCTTTCTGCTGGGGGTGTTGGCCTTTTTGTTTGCCCAGGTTTCCTATTTGGGTGGTTTTGGAGCCACCGTGGGTAAGGAAAAGGGTTTCTTGCATCAGTCGCCCCTATCTGGGCTGGCGTTCGTGATTTTCCTGATAGGTTTTCTGTATTGGTTGCTGCCGGGCGTATCGGAGGGTTTGCGTTTGCCGGTCGTGATTTACGGCACTTCGTTGGTGGGTATGGCCTTATCGGTGCTGCATGCGCGGTTTAGGTTGGGCGAAGTTGCTTTTTCGCAGGCCATGTCGGGGGCTATGCTTTTTCTGCTGTCCGATTGCTTGCTGGCCGCAACGCGCTTTGGGCATCCGTTTGCGTACAGCGGTGCGGCAGTGATGGCCACATACCTGTTGGGGCAATGGTTGTTGGCGCGCGGAGCAGTGATGTATTTGCTTAGAAAAGGTAAGAAAGGTGCCGCACGCTGAGGGTGTTAACCCCGAGGGACTTAAGAGAGGGTTTCGGAAGGGCTTTCCGCTACAATTCCTCGCTGTTGCAGCCACTCAAAGCAATGCGATGCGGGAAGGAATCGAATTTTTTGACCGAAACGCCCGGAGCCTTTCAAGTGCAACAGGGCCGCGCGTTTGCCTCCGATGCGGCGCGCTTCGATGCGCTCCACGTCGGTCCAGGGATAGCGTACGGTTGTCCAGTAATTGGTTATGTAGATATAGGCGTCGTCAGCGTCTATGCGCTTGAGCGGCCACAGCGACCAGCGGACGTACAGCAACCACAACAGCCACAGCCCTAACGATATGCCCCGAAGCCACCAGATGGAGTAGCGCAGGTAAAGCTCATCGGCGGGTGTCAGCCACATGAGCAGCCAGAAACCACCCAAAAACACCGTGCCGAATACCGGTAAAAAGACCCGCCAGAACAGCGTCCAGTTGGACGAGAGCACCACTGGCAACGAGCGCCCATTCGCGGGCGGCGGGGTATCTGAAGCGGCAGAACGGTTCTCTTCCATAAACGGCTCAAGTAATGCGGTACTGAAATGCGCATCAGGACGCCAGCGCCAACAAAAAGTTCATAGCCGCAAAAGTCGGCAGCATTCGGCGATAAAAGGCAAAGACAAAACTCAGCTCCCCTTTACTTTTCTCGCTCCTCTTTGTCCTTCTTTTTCTCTTCGCGTATTCGGCTGCCCGATTTGAGCTTGCGGGCAATGGCGCTGTAAGGGCCAGTAACGACTTGTTCGCCCTCTTGCAGGCCGGAGATGATTTCGATGTAGTCGTTGTCCTGAATGCCTGTTTTCACCTCGCGCATGGCGACGGTGTCGCCGACGGCTACGAAGACGACTTCGCGGATTTTGGTCGCAGCCGTATTGGCGCGGTTTTGCGGCTTTTCATCGCTCTGCTCATTTTCTTTTTGAGCGTTGGCCGTTGAAGCATTTTCGTCGCTTCGGGCAGTTACGGCGATGATGGGCACGCTCAGGGCATTTTCTACTGTATTGGTGTAAATGTCCACGGAAGCGGACATGCCGGGGCGGAAGGGATAGCGGCGGCCATCGGCGACTAAGTCGGTGTAGGAGGCCGGGTCAATGCGCACCTTGACGATGAAGTTGGTTACCTGGTCGGTGTTGAGCGAAACGGTGGCGGCGCCCAGCGCATTGGTTACGTTGCTGGCACTGCTGGCAATTTCGGACACCTTGCCCTTGAACGTGCGGCCCAAGTAAGCGTCCACTTCGATGTCGGCCTCGTCGCCGACGGAGACTTTAAGGATGTCGTTTTCGCTCACTTCGACCTGCACTTCCATGGAGTGGAGGTTGGCAATGCGCATCATTTCGGTGCCGGCCATCTGAAGGGTACCGACGACGCGCTCGCCCTTTTCGATGTTGAGTTTGCTGACGATGCCGCTGACCGGTGCTACGACGATGGTCTTTTGCAGGCTGGTGCGCAGTTCTTTGAGTGTGGCCTGGGCGCTGGAGATGCCAAATTCGGCCACGCGGATGTTTTCTCGGGCACTGGCGTAGTTTTTCTCGGCGGCTTTCAGAGAGGCTTCTGCTGCAGCGTAAGCGCTTTCGAGGGCTCGGAGGTTGCTCAGCGAGTTTTCAAAATCTTGCTGTGAGATGACGCCTTCGCGGTGCAGTTGTTCGTTGCGTCGGTGGGCGCTTTTAGCGGCTTCCAGCTGTGCGGCGACGCGGTTTTTTTCCGCCTTCAGTTGCTCAATTTGTGCACTGGTGCTTTCGGCACCGGCGGCCGATATCTGGCGTTGTGCCTGGGCGCTGTTGAGGGCTGCCTGCCCGCGCTCTACGGCGCTCTGGTACTCGTCGGGTCGAATTTTGGCCAGAACCTGGCCGGCCCTGACGGAGTCGCCTTCGCGCACGAAGAGCTCGACCACTTCACCCGAAACGTCGGAGCTGATCTTGACTTCCGTTTCTGGGAAGATCTTGCCACTGGCACTGACGACTTCGCGAATGGTGCGGCGTTGCACCTTTTCTAAAGTAACCGGCTCGCCTTTGGGCGTCTGGCGCGCCTTAATGACGGCGGCTATGACGATAACGGCCAGGATGCCTATCAGGGCATAGAGCAGTCGCTTGTTTTTGCTTTTCAGAAAATTAGCCATAATGATGCGATAATGAGGCGTTTGGGTAGTCTCTTTTTTAGAAGCGCGGGTGCGTTTTCAGAGGCGGATTTCTTTGCCCAGGTAGAAGTCCAGGATTTTCAGTCGGAACACGTAGTCGTATCGGGCGATGAGCAGATCGTTTTCGGCGTTGTCGCGGTTGTTTCGGGCAGTGGTAAATTCCAGAAGGTTGGCAGCGCCCAATTGGTAGCGGCGTTCGGTGTTGGCGAAGGCTGCTTGCATGAACTCGTAGGTTTTTTGCGCGGCTTCCAATTGTAGGCGGCCGGCTCGGGCGTTGGCGATAGCGGTCTGGATATCGTTCTTCAATTGCTGCTGAGCCTGGTTTTCCTGCAGTTGGGCGCTAATGACATTGAGGCGCGCGCGTTCGACGCTAAGGCGGTTGCGGCCGTTCTGATAGATGGGAACGCTGATCTGCAGCCCAAAGCCCTGGCCGAAGTTTCGCTCGAGCTGGTCGAAATAAGACAGGCGCGGAAATTCGAGGATGTTGACGTATTGCTGCACAGGCACGTCCACCTCATTGATGCGCACGATAACGGGCGGACCGAGCACGGTGCCGAGGATGCGCGGGTTGCCGAAGTCGCGGAATTGCGAAGAGTAATTGGTGTTGAGGCTGGCGAAGAGCGTGACGGTAGGGTAATAGGCCGACTTTGCGAGCGCCACGCCCGTTTCGGCGCTTTTGAGGCGAAAATGAGCGGCCTTGACGCCGGGCTGCGTTTCTCGGGCTATGGCATACACAGCAGGTAGGGTCAGGGTTTCGGGGGCGGCATCGGCGGGTGGTTCTATGCGCGGGCGCTCGATGCGCAAGTTGTAGTCGGGTTCCAGCTGGAGCAGTTGTTTGAGGGCGAGCATGGCCAGCTCGATGCTGTTTTGCGCTTGTACGGCCAGCTGTTCTTCGCGGGCTAGCTGGGCCTGAGCGTTGAAACGGTCGGCGGCCGGGGCGCTTCCGGCTTCGATGAGTTTGGTGGTGGTTTCCAGCTGGAAGCGGGCTTGTTCGACCCGTCGGCGGGCAATTTCCCGTTGCTCTTCGGCCAACAGGACGTTGAGATAAGCTTGCGCGACTTGCAGCGCCAGGTTGTTGGCCGTTTGTTCGGCATCGGCCCTGGCGGCCTGGGCATTCCAATGGGCTTGTCGGACACCGTGGTTGATCTGTCCACCGGCAAACAGCGGCACTCCGGCGGTGAGGCCAATGCTGTTGAACGTGATGCCCGACGTAACGAACTGGTTGGTGGCCGGGTCAATCGTGCGACCGAACTGCTCGCCCAGTGTGGAGTTGGCGTTGA
This sequence comes from uncultured Saprospiraceae bacterium, assembly GCA_964646615.1. Taxonomy (GTDB): domain Bacteria; phylum Bacteroidota; class Bacteroidia; order Chitinophagales; family Saprospiraceae; genus M3007. The sequence goes on along the minus strand of CAZYEV010000018.1, from coordinate 54,981 downwards.
TAGAGGGTAGTCGGCCGGCCTTTGCCTGTCGCTCCGACAGGAGTGCCACACGGGCGTTCGTCTGTGCCTGGCGAACGAGCAAATTGGCTTCTTGTGCGCGTCGAATGCACTGCTCCAGGTTCCATACTTCCTGCGACATCAGCAGCACTACATTCCAAAACAGCAGCGCCCATGCGGGCAGGAGGTATCGGGCGACCGTTTGAAAGGATACTCTTTTCATGGGAAAAGACGCTTTACGAAAGAGACGGCAAGATTAAAGGCGACTGTGGCGGAGGCTGCTTTTTTTATATCAAAGAGAAAAAAATCTGGATGAAGGCAGTGGCCTTAGGGGCTTAAGGGCAGTCGGACAAAGGACATTGGAAGGCCCTCTGAAGCACCCGGATCGTCTAGAATGCTTATGTTTACTGCTGTAATGCACCTGTAAGTTTTTGCGCTGCCATGAAGGCATTCTTATTCGGGCTTTTGATGTGCCTGCTCTTTTTGGGCGACACTCCAGGTGGGCTTGGTCGAGAGAGCGATTGCTGTGGTCGTTGCGTGGGTTCTGCTTACTGCACGGCCTGCAAGACCTGCAATTATTGCGCGCACTGCAACAGTGGCGGCTCCTGTGGCGTATGCGCGGGCGGAACAAGTGGCCGGACGCGGTATTCCGCTCCAGCACGCTCATCGCAAACCTCTCCCGCTGTAACTTCACCTTATGGTAATAGCAGCCAGTATGAGTCGGATTTTTACCGGGAAAGTTCAAAGGCAGCTGTAGCGGTGCCGACGGTATATCGCGTAAGTGCAAAGGCGCTCTACCTCAGAGCCGGCCCCGGCACCTATTACGAGGCGTTGGCTTCTTTGCCCAGAGGAACACAGGTAACGGTAAGCGACCGCTCCTACAGCCCCTGGTACCGGGTGAGAGTGCGGGCATTGGTGAATGGGATATGGGCTGAGGTAGAGGGCTATGTGCACAGCCACTACCTGGAACCCTGAGGCCAACATGCCCGGAAGTGTCCCTATGCTTCCTCGCGCTCGAAGTTGAGTTTGAAGCCAATGCGCTGGTTTTCGTCGGGGCGGTCGTCGTCGTAGTCTTCCCAGAAGGTGATTTCGGAGATGAAGGTTTCTAAGTGGCGAATGACGTACGGCTCTTTAATTTCCTCTGGTCGGTAGATGGCTAAGGTTTTGGGTGGCTGGGGCTGGCCGTAGCGTTCGATGTAGGGGTAGTTAACCATCACCATGATTTTGCCGTTGAAGAGCTGCTGATAGACCAGCGAACCGTTGTGTTTGATGAGATCTCGATGCACCCCTTCGCCTAAAGGTTCGCCCAGGCCGCTCTGGCTGTGGCCGAGCGAGAGGACGAGGGCCTCCAGGTTCTGAATTTCGGAACGTTCCTCAACGGTGCAGTTCAGTTGGGCCAGTTCAGCGGCCTTGCGCAGGTGTTCCAACAGAGCGGGTTTGAGTTCGGTTTGCCAGTACTGACGGTAGCGCTCTGTGTTTTGGAGCACTTCTTTGTAGCGCTCTACTTTGCGCTGGAAGTTGAAATAATCTTGCTCGGTGAAGGTCATTGTGCGGGATGTTTTAGTGAACGGGTCAGAGCCTCAAAGGTGCGGAAGATGTGGACAGTGGCCAAGTTTTGTGTGTTTTCCAGCGCTAAAAAGCTGCGAGGGCGCCGAGATTATGCTCCCGGTGCCCTCGCTATTCGGTTGCCCTTAGTGCGGGTGTTTTGCTTTCGGTGTTGCGTTAGAAAAATCTGCTGCGGTAGTCGTCAATGTCGGCGTATTTGCGCCAGAGGGGGAGCCAGCTCATGCGCAGTGAGGCAGCAGTGGAGGAAGCGGCCTGGCGGCGGAACATGGCTAAGTCCGGTGGAGCAGCCAGTTCCGGAATGTTTTCCAGCAGGCGAGCGACATAGACGCCGTTGTTGCCAGCAATGGGCTTGGTGGTGGAGCCTCCTTTAGCCAGGTGGAACACGGCGCCTATCAGGCGTGGCTCCGCACCGGCAGCGGGCAGGAAGGCCTGGGTCATTGTAATGTTTTGCGCCGTATCCACAGGAACATTCCACTCTGCGGCCAGGGCATTCAGGTCAGTCTTATTGCCGATTTTATTCTTGAGGATTTCGGCCTTCTTGCGGTTGCGGACTTCCGTTTCGACGCGCGGGTTGTTCTTAAGGGTAGCCACCGTGGGTTCACCTGCTGGTGTGATGCTCTTGAGTGCGACCAGCACGTATTTGCTGTCGAAGTAGCCGCCGTTGGGGTCGCGGAAGGAGAACACTTCCTGCGCTACGGCGTCCACTTTCGTTTTAGGCTCGAAGGCCCAGCGGACGATTTCGCGCGCCTCTTCGCCCTGGCCAAACGAGCTCAGGGTAAAATCGGTGGCTTTCAGTGGCTGGCTGGGCATGACCATGTAGCCTTCTTTTTTAGCCAGTTCGACCAGGTCCTGGCGCGTTTTGGCCTGTTGAAGGATTTCCAGTGCTTTGTCCTTGACGCGCTGCTGGGTCTCTTTGCTCGGCTCGATGGGCTGCGTGAGGGTGGCTAAGCGCACGCCTGCCTGGTTGTTGAGGAATTTTTTGCCCGTAACCTCGATGAGGTGCCAGCCGAACTGGGTAGATACCTTATAGTATTTGCCGATTTCAGAGTCGTAGAAGCAGGCTGCATTGAACTCGGGCACCATGACGCCTTCGGAAAACCAGCCCAGGTCGCCACCTTTGGCTGCCGAGCCGGGGTCGGCGCTGTTGGCGATGGCCAGCGAGTCGAAACGGGCCTTTTTCGAGGTCAACAGCTCCATGAGGCTGTCAATTTTCTTCTCGTTTTCGGGCGTTGCGTCGCGCAGCAGGATGTGGCGTGCCTGCACGGAGTCGGGCACCAGTTTGCGGCTGAGGATTTTGGCAATGACCCATTTGCCCTGGTCAAAGAACGGGCCGACGATGGTACCCACGGGTGCCGTAGTCAGCGAGTCGGCAGCAGCGGCGGGCAAGTCGTCTTTTTTGCGGAAGCGGCTGTCCACGGTGCCGCGGTTGGTTACCGTGTAGAGTGAGTCGTTTTCAGCAGCGCGCAGCCCTTCCCACAGTTTCCAGGCGGCTTCGTAAGCTACGGCGCTATCGCTTGCCGTCGGGTAAACATTCAGCTCGACGTATTCCACCGTGCGCGTCTCGTCAAATTGGTAATAGAGCCGTGGGTTTTCTTTTAGATAGGCCTTGAAATCGTCGTCCGTGAGCGTAACTTCATTATCGGGCACCCTGTCGTAGGGGATGCGCACGTACAGAAAGTTGGCGCGCTGGTTGCTCTCACGGTAGGCCATTTCGGCCTGCCAGGCCGGTGCATAGATGGCTTTGGTAACCAGAGCGCCAATTTTTTCTTGCAGGCGTTCGGCGATGATTTCCTTTTCCTGCGTGGCCCAGTAGGCGCGGTTCATCGGGTCGGTGAAATTGCCCGACTCAATGGCGTTTTTGATGTTGTTCAGTTGCTCGCGGTTGGGCTGGCCGTCGGGGCCGGCAAAGCGCTGCAGGATCACCTGGCTGAGGTTTTGCCCGAACTGCAGGTCCATCAATTCCTCTTTGCCTACGCCGAGGCCTAAGGTTTCAGCTTCTTTTTCCAGCAGCGTGCGCTCTACAAAGTAGTCCCATACCTGCTGGCGAATCTGATAGCCCATACCGGGCTGTGGGTTGGAGTAAATGAGTTTTTCGTACGTATCAAATTCCGAGCGCTTGATCTCGACGCCTTTCACCTTGCCGATGGTATTGATGTCGGCAGAGCTGTAGCGTTGGGCGTTGCTGATAATGTCCATCAGGATAAAGCCGCCCAAAGCCAACACCATGAGCACGATGAGAATCCACCCGTTTTTGCGAATCGTTCCGATTAAGGCCATTTTGTCACAAAAAGTTGATAGTCAAATTTTTAAAACCGAAAACACAGGGCGCTTTCAAAAAAGCAGACGCAAAGGTAGCCGAAGCCACCAGAAAAAAGGAAAAATTTTGGGATGTGGGCGCTGCGAGGGCCGGTGGGTTGTGCCTCTGTGGGCTATTCTTTTGAAGAAAGCCGACACGGCGAAGGCCGAAGGCGCTGCACTTTTGCGCCATGCGCCTGTCTGTGGTCATTGTCAGTTACAACGTCAGCGCTTTTCTGGAGCAGTGTCTGCTTTCGGTGCAACGCGCCTTGACGGGTGTGGAAGGGGAGGTCTGGGTGGTGGATAATGCCTCGACGGACGACTCGGTGGACCTGGTACGGCGGCGTTTTCCTGAGGTAAAGCTTATAGCGAACGCTGAAAACGTGGGGTTTGCGGCGGCCAATAATCAGGCCATTCGCCAGAGCCGGGGCGAGTATGTGTTGCTACTCAACCCCGATACGCTGGTGGAAGAGGATACATTTCGGCATTGTCTGGCTTTCATGGACGCACATCCCGATGCTGGTGCCCTGGGCGTTCGCATGCTCGACGGCAGTGGCCAATACCTGCCTGAAAGCAAACGCGGCTTCCCCACACCGTGGGTTTCTTTCTGCAAGATGATTGGGCTGGGGGCTTTGTTCCCGCGAAGTGCGCGCTTCAACGGTTATTATTTGGGCCATCTTGACCCTGACCAGACGCATCCCGTCGAGGTGTTGGCCGGGTGTTTTATGTTCATCCGCCGCAGCGCTTTGGAGCAGGCGGGTTTGCTCGATGAGGCCTTTTTCATGTACGGCGAAGACATTGACCTGTCGTATCGCCTCCAGCAGGCGGGCTTTCAAAACTACTACCTTCCCCACACGCGCATCCTGCATTACAAGGGCGAAAGCACGCAGAAAGACTTCCGCTATGTGCGGCGCTTTTATGAGGCCATGATCATCTTCGCCCGCAAGCACTTTCGGCGCGGCGGAGCAGGGTTGCTGGTCTTTTTGCTGCAAATTGCCATCGCCCTGCGAGCAGTGGCGGCGCTGTTGGCTCAGGCTGCCCATCGCGCGTGGCTACCTATTCTGGATGCGGCCCTGATGTACGGGGGCTTCGTAGCCATAAAAGACTTCTGGGCACATTACTACTACAAAGACCCCGACTACTTCCAGCCAGCTATCTTATGGTTCAATTTCCCGCTGTATGTGAGCGTGTGGCTGGCCGTGCTCTGGTTAGGAGGCAGTTATGACCGCCGCTACGATTTGGTTCGCCTGCTGCGCAATGTCGGTGTAGGCGCCGTGCTGCTGGCTGCCATTTACGGCTTTCTCGATCAGGCGTTTCGGCCCTCGCGGGCCGTGCTGGTGTTAGGCGCTATTTGGACGGCCGCCGGGCTATCGCTGTTGCGCGTGCTGCTTTATTTTGTTGAATACCGCAGCTGGCGCATCGGCCAGACACTTCGCCGAAATATCCTCATCGTAGGTAGCCCAGCCGAATGCGAGCGCGCCCAACAACTCCTCCAACGCGCCGAAGTTGCCTGGCAACTGACCACCACCCTGCTTCCGGATCAACTGCATCGCCTGACCACCTTAGTTGAACTCTTCGAGGCCGATGAAATCATCTTCTGCACCCAAGACGTCGCTATCCGCGATATGCTCGACGCCATGCAATGCCTCGGCGCTCGCATTCGCTATAAAACCCTGCCCGCCGGCAGTGCGCATATCATCGGCAGCAGCAGTAAAGACCGCCCCGGCGAGCTGTACTCCATCGCACCGGCCTTTCGGCTGGCTCAGCCCGAACACCGCCGCGCCAAACGCGCCTTCGACATCGCCGCCTGTCTTTTGCTGCTGCTGTTCAGTCCGGTACTGTTTTGGGGGGTAAAAAACAGAAAAGCCCTCCTCCAAAACTGGCTACCCGTCCTCTTGGGCCGCAAAACCTGGGTGGGCTACGCACCTGTTGCCCAATCCGGCTCAATGCCCGCTCTGCCGCCCGCGGTCTTTTCGCCTGCTTCCTTAGCAAAGCTGCCAAGGGAGAACGCGGCAAAAGTGGCGACTGCGCCGGAGGAAATCCTGACCGATGCCGAACGCCAACGCCTCAACTTCTTATACGCCAAAAATTGGAGCCTGGGGCGCGAGGTAGCCCTATTGAGCAAAATGCTGATGGTGGCAAAATAGCAAAATCTCACCCTCGGATAAAGACAATTACCACCATAGTTGTCCCCCTAATAAAACCACCCTGCCCTGACAACCCACCCCCGCCGCCATCTGTTTGGACGCCTACTCAAAACCTTTTGTTTTAAAAACACAAAGCCTTTGCCTTACCTTTGCCCCGCAACCGCCAAACCTGTCTGGCATAGTAACCGCCAAACTTGTTTGGCCAAAAAAAATCACCCACCATGGCGCGTTCTAAAAAAGACACCTCCGTACCGCCTACTGCCGCAGCCGGCGACGAACAGCTCATTACCCTATCCGGCATGTACCAGAACTACTTTCTGGACTATGCCTCCTACGTCATCCTGGAGCGAGCTGTGCCGGCCATTGAAGACGGCCTCAAACCCGTGCAGCGTCGCATCCTGCACGCCATGTATGAGCAACACGACGGGCGCTATCACAAGGTGGCCAACCTCATCGGCCAGACGATGCAGTACCACCCGCACGGCGATGCGGCCATCGGCGATGCTTTGGTGAACCTGGGCCAGAAAGACCTGCTTATTGACTGCCAGGGCAACTGGGGCGACTATCGCACCGGCGACCCGGCAGCAGCGCCGCGCTACATCGAGGCCCGCCTGACGAAGTTTGCCCTCGAAGTGGCTTTTAACCCCCAGACGACGCGCTGGCAGATGTCGTATGACGGCCGCAAGCGGGAGCCCATTACGCTGCCCATGAAATTCCCGCTGCTGCTGGCCCAGGGTGTGGAAGGCATTGCCGTGGGCCTGAGCACTAAGGTGTTGCCGCACAATTTCATCGAGTTGTGCGAAGCCAGCATGGCTGCCCTGGAAGGGCGCGAGGTCAATCTGTATCCAGATTTTCCTACAGGTGGCTTGGTGGACGTCAGCCAATACAACGCTGGCGCGCGTGGGGGCAAAGTGCGTGTGCGCGCCCGCATTCAGGAAGTGGACAAAAAGACGTTGCGCATCACCGAACTGCCCTATGGTGTGTTTGTCAGCGACTTGATTGACTCCATCCTCAAGGCCAACGAAAAAGGCCAGATAAAAATCAAGCGCGTTACCGACAAGACGGCGGCCGAAGTAGATATCGAAATTGAACTGCAGCCCGGTGTCAGCCCCGACGTAACGATAGACGCCCTGTACGCCTTCACCGATTGCGAGGTCAGCATCAGCCCCAACTGCTGCGTCATTCAGGGCAACCGGCCCATGTTCACCGATGTGAACGAACTGCTGCGCATCTCTACCGAAAACACCAAGGACTTGCTGCGTCAGGAACTCGAAATCCTGCGAGGTGAACTGGAAGAGAAGCTCCATTTCGCATCGCTGGAGAAAATTTTCATCGAAAAACGCATCTATCGCGACATCGAAGAGTGCGAAACCTGGGAGGCCGTACTGCAGACCATCGAAACCGGCCTGCGCCGATACGTCATTACGCCCGACGACCCGGACTATCGAAAAAAGACCGACAAGATCAAACTCCTCCGCGCGCTGACGCAGGACGACTTAGTGCGCCTGACCGAAATTCGCATCAAACGCATCTCTAAATACAACACTTTCAAGGCCGATGAGGAAATCGCCCACCTCAACGAACAGCTGCGCGAAACACTGCACCATCTGGCGCACCTGACCGATTACGCCATTGCCTACTTCCGCCGTCTTTTAGAAAAATACGGCGCCGGACGCGAGCGCAAAACCGAAATAGCTGTCTTCGATGAAATCCGCGCTGCCGAAGTGGTGGCCAACAATGCCAAACTCTACGTGGACCGCGCCGGCGGCTTCATCGGCTACGGCCTGAAAAAGGACGAGTTCGTCCAGGACTGCTCCGACATTGACGACATCATCGTCTTTCGCCGCGATGGTGTCATGAAGGTGGTGCGCATCGGCGAAAAGGTTTTCGTGGGCAAAGACATCATTCACGTAGCCGTTTGGAAAAAGAACGACGAACGCACCACCTATAACTTAGCCTATGTGGACGGCAAGACGGGCCGCACTATGGCCAAGCGATTTAATGTAACCGCCATCACGCGCGACAAAGAATATCCGGTGGGTGGCAGTGGCAAGGGTTCGCGCATCCTTTACCTGACGGCCAACCCTAATGGCGAAAGCGAGGTGGTTACCGTAACGCTCAGCCCGGGCTGTCCGGCCAAAATCAAAGTATTTGACTACGATTTCGCCGAATTAGCCATCAAAGGCCGCGACGCCCAGGGCAATATCCTGACCAAATACCCGGTCAAGAGCATCCGCCAAAAAGAGGTAGGCAAAAGCACTATCGGCGCCCAGAAAATCTGGTACGACGACATCACTGGCCGCCTCAACACCCAGGAGCGCGGGCGTCTGTTGGGCGAGTTCGACACCGGCGACCAGCTGCTCGTCCTCTACCGCGACGGCTCCTACGAGCAAACGGATACCGACCTGTTGCAGCGCTTCGAGCCTAAGGACGTGCTCTACATCGGCAAGTTCCATCCGGATACCATCGTCAATGCCGTGCACTTCGACGGTCACAAGGGCTGGACGATGGTCAAACGATTCCGCATCGAAACGGCGCGCTTGCGCGAGCGCTTCACTTACATCACCGACCACCCCAAATCGAAACTGCTCTTCGCCAGCGTCAAACCCAACCCGCGCATCCGCTATACCCTCCGCGTCAAGGGCAAACCCATGAGCGGCGAAATCAGCCTCGGGGACTTCATGGACGTCAAAGGTTGGAAGGCCGTGGGCAACAAACTGAGCGATGTCCTCCTATCCGACATCCAGGAATTAGACGACACCACTGCACCGGAAAGGCCATCTCCTCCAGCCGCAGCAGAGCCCATCGCTCAGCAAGGCACACTCTTCGACGCCGCGCCTGAACCGCCAGCGGTAACGGATAAAAAAGGCAGCGGCACCAAAGAGACCTACAAAGCCGGCGACACCATCGAGTTTGACTGACAGAAGCTGTGCGAGCCATCCTGCGATAAAAAACAAAAAACGCAGAGAGCGCCCCCTCGGCGCTCCCTGCGTTCGTTAGCGTCTTGCCTTTTGAGTAGCCTTTAAGCAGGGCCAGTACTTCGATGCAATAGCCCTGATTTCCGGCTTCCCAATTTACTCTTTATCTCTATCGGAGGGCTTTTTGCTGGGATGAAAACCAATGCCGAAGGGCACCGCTGCTCCCTCGCGGTAGTCGCGCACAAATCCGAACGACAGGTCTTCCGGCACCTGTGATGTCATGGCAGTGCCGGAGAAGCCATCTTTGCAGTTCACCCGGATGCCTAAGGAAGACAGGCGACCCTTCCGGTCGAACTCTACGTTTTCGTACTCGATTTCAATACCCATCACGGCCAGCTCTTCTTTGATGTTGTTCAGGTCTTGTTGGGTATGGTGGCGCTGGAAGTACACCTCTATTTTAGGAACTCGCTGAGCGAAAGAGGCGGTCAGGCCCATCAGAAATAGCGTAGCAACAAGCAATAGTTTGCGCATAAGGACAGGTTGTTTTTTGTGAAAAAAAGTGCCTGGAACACAGGTGGTGCGAAAGTAGCGCTGGGGTACCAAATGGCCAATGCCCGCCCGAACTTTAACACCTGAACGACGTGTGGCATGTGGTTCAGGCGGGTTTGACTAAGCGGTTGTTCTCGTCGGGGAATACGGCAATGGGCCGGAAGTTGCGGGCCTCTTCGGGGGTCATGAAGGCGTAAGAAATGATGATGATGATATCGCCGACCTGCACCAGACGGGCGGCAGCGCCGTTGAGGCAGATGACACCGCTACCGCGCTCGCCGCGGATGACGTAGGTCTCAAAGCGGGCGCCGTTGTTGTTATTGACGATTTGTACGCGCTCACCTTCGACGATGTTGGCCGCATCGAGCAGGTCTTCGTCAATGGTGATGCTGCCGATATAGTTCAGGTCAGCCTGCGTAACGCGCACGCGGTGAATTTTACTCTTAAAAACCTGGATGAACATGGTTTGCGTTCGTTTCGGAGGTGGATGCTTTCAACGCAAAAAGCGCCCTATAGTAACCATCCGGCCGCAAAGGTAGTTTTATGGCGGTACTCGACGGGGGCGACTGCACGCAGCCACGCTACTTTTGCGGCATTTACCACCTCACCGCTTGCTCCGTTTCGATTAAAAAGCCTCCTCGTGCGCGACGACCAGCTGTATTTCATCGCAAAACCTTCTGGCGAGCTCATCGCCTTAGACGAAGAGGAAAGCCGTCATCTGCTCACCGTCATGCGCGGGCGTGTGGGCGAGCGCTTACGCCTCACCGATGGACAGGGCACCTTCTATGAGGCCGAGCTGGCGGAGACGTCGAAACGTCAGGCCTATGTGCGCATCCTGGCCACCCATCCGGTAGCACCTCCAACGGGGCAGCTGCACATTGCCATTGCACCCACAAAGCACATAGACCGCTTCGAATGGTTTTTAGAAAAAGCTGCCGAATTGGGTGTAAGCCGCATCACGCCGCTGCTGTGTCAGCGCTCGGAACGCACGACACTACGCCTCGACCGCTTAGAGAAAATCCTCATCGCAGCGCTCAAGCAGTCGCTTCAGGCCTGGATGCCGCAACTGCAGCCACTAACACCGCTGGCCGATGTGGTGCAGCGCGCCGAAGAACCCATCCGCGCTATCGCCTGGTGTGGAGAAGGATCGCGCCAACCGGTACAGACCCTGCTGCAACCCCATACGGATGCTCTCATCCTCATCGGGCCGGAGGGCGATTTCATGCCCGAAGAAGTGGCGCTGGCCCAGGCGCATGGTTTTGCCGCTGTCCATTTGGGCCGCTCGCGCCTGCGCACAGAAACGGCCGGAATGCTGGTGGCAGCCGCACACCGGCTCTTGCATCCAGATTGACCTCTTGCAACCGGCCGCCCGCCGACGCCCTTTGTCTTGCCCTGACGAAACATCGCTGCATGCCAGAGCAATGTGTCAAAAAGTCATTTGGCTAGTGAAAAGATGCCATTTTGGCGCAAAGGGTAGCCATTCGACGGCCTGGAAATAAATTTGCAGGGAGGGCAGTGTTTGATTTTTTCACCCAAAAACAACACGTGCCTCCGAGAGGAGGTCATCTTTTTCAAACTATGACGTACGATAATTTCACCATTAAAGCCCAGGAGGCGCTGGCTCAGGCACAGCAAATTGCTGCCGGTTATGAGCAACAGAACGTGGACACCGCCCACCTGCTCAAAGGTATGTTGGAGGTGGACGACTCGGTGGTCAATTTCCTGTTGGGCAAGGTCGGAGCCAATGCAAAGCGCATTGAAGAGCGCCTCAACCAGCTCATCTGGGAAATACCCAAAGTAAAAGGCGCCGACAAGCAATACCTGACGCCAGATGCCAACCGGGCTATTACGGCAGCCAAGGGGCTGCTTAAAGAATACGGCGATGAGTACATTTCGCTGGAAGTCCTATTGCTGGGCATTGCCAAAGGCTCGGATAAAACCGCCCGCCTCTTGCGCGAGGAAGGCGCCACGCCCGAAGCGCTGAGCAAAGCCGTGCAGGAACTGCGCAAAGGCCGAAAGGTAACCGACCAGGGCGCCGAACAAACCTACAATGCCCTGAATAAATACGCCATCAACCTTACGGAAATGGCGGAAGCGGGCAAATTGGACCCGGTCATTGGCCGTGACGAAGAAATTCGCCGCGTGTTGCACATCCTCAGCCGGCGCAAAAAGAACAACCCCATCCTCATCGGCGACCCGGGCGTGGGTAAGACGGCTATCGTGGAAGGCATCGCCTGGCGCATTGCTCGCCACGACGTGCCCGAAAACCTGCGCTCCAAACGCATCTTCGCCTTAGACATGGCTGCACTCATTGCCGGCGCCAAGTACAAGGGCGAATTTGAAGAGCGCCTGAAGGCGGTTATCAACGAGGTCATCGAGTCCAACGAGCAGGTTATCCTGTTCATTGACGAAATCCATACCCTCGTAGGCGCCGGCGGTGGCCAGGGCGCTATGGATGCGGCTAACATCCTGAAGCCTGCGCTGGCACGCGGTGAGCTGCGTACCATTGGCGCCACCACCCTCGACGAGTACCAGAAGTATTTCGAGAGCGACAAAGCACTGGAGCGCCGCTTCCAGTCGGTCTATGTGGACGAACCCAGCGTGGAAGATACCATCTCCATCTTGCGCGGCCTGCGCGAGCGCTACGAGAACTACCACAAGGTGCAAATCCTGGACGAAGCCATCATCGCCGCGGCCGAGCTGTCGCACCGCTATATCAGCGAGCGCAAGTTGCCCGACAAGGCCATTGACTTAGTGGACGAAGCGGCAGCCAAACTGCGCCTCGAATTGGACTCGGTGCCTGAGGAAGTGGATGAACTCGACCGCCGCCTGCGCCAGCTCGAAATCGAGCGCGAAGCCATCAAGCGCGAAAAAGACGAGCGCAAACTGGAAGCGCTAACGAAGCAAATCGAAGACCTGCGCGAAAAGCTCGACAGCCTGCGCAGCAAATGGCAGCAAGAGCGCGAAATTGCCGAGGCCATTCAGGCCAGCAAGCAGAAGCTGGAAGACCTGCAACTGCAGTACCAGCGCGCCGAACGCGAAGGAAACTTCGAACTGGCCTCGCGCATCAAGTACAGCGAGATACCGGCTCAGGAGGCTGCGCTGAAAGCCGCTGAGGCCAGATTAGCCGAGCTGGCGCCCGAAAACCGCATGACCCACCAGGCCGTTACGGCCAACGACATCGCCGAAGTCATCGCGCGCTGGACGGGCATACCGGTGGCCAAAATGCTCCGCGGCGAACGCGAACGCCTGCTGCACTTAGAAGACGAACTGCACAAGCGCGTCGTAGGCCAGGACGAAGCCGTGGCTGCCGTATCGGACGCCATCCGACGCAGCCGCGCCGGCCTGAGCGACCCCGATAAGCCCATTGGCTCGTTCATCTTCTGCGGCCCGACGGGTGTGGGTAAAACTGAATTGGCCAAAGCCTTAGCCGACGTGCTCTTCGACGACGAACGCGCCATTGTGCGCATTGACATGAGCGAATACCAGGAGCGCCACAGCGTCTCGCGCCTCGTGGGTGCACCCCCGGGCTATGTGGGCTACGACGAAGGCGGTCAACTGACCGAAGCCGTCCGCCGGCGCCCCTATACCATCGTACTGCTCGATGAAATCGAAAAGGCGCACCCCGACGTGTTCAACATCCTGTTGCAGGTACTCGACGATGGCCGCCTGACCGACAACAAAGGTCGCACGGCAAACTTCAAGAACACCATCATCATCATGACCTCGAACTTAGCCAGCGACCGCATCCAGCAAATGTTCGAGGATTACGCCGACTTGCACAAAGCCTACGAGCGCGCCAAAGAGGAAGTCATGGACGCCCTGAAGCAAAACCTGCGGCCTGAATTCCTCAACCGCATTGATGAGGTCATCGTCTTCCACCCGCTGCTCAAGAGCCAGATGCAGGCTATCCTCGACATCCTGCTCGAGGATGTGCGCGAAATGCTGGCCCGCCAGGAACTGAAAGTGGAACTGACGCCCGACGCTGCTCAGTGGCTAATCGAGCAGGGCTTCGACCCGCAATACGGCGCTCGCCCGCTCAAGCGCACACTGCAGCGCGAATTCGTCAACGAATTGGCCAAACATGTGCTGGCCGGCAATTACGTCAAGGGCGATACCGTGCTGGTGGATGCCGACGGCGCTGGATTAGTCTTCGGTCGGCGCTCAGTAATGAACGGCAAAGAAATCGTTACGCAGCATCTGGAGGTCTAAACACAGGGTAAGGCCCTGAGGTGCAGCCCTTCCGAAAAAAACACAAGCAAACGGGCGCGCTTCTATTCAGGAGCGCGCCCGATGCTTTTTAGGGCTGTTCCCTTCAGGCTATAAGGTTTTGAGTTGCCACGAATGCACGAATGATAGACAAATAGTTCGGGCCTCTTTAGCCCAAAATTCATTCATGTCCACCTGAACTGTTTAGTGCTTTGGTGGTGCGCGCTCATTTGTGGCAACCAAACCTCTTTGGCGGGCTTCTGCCTGAAAGTGCAGCCTACCTTTGCACCTGTTTTTGTTGGCATCTGTATGAAAAAGGTACTGGTTTTGGGCGCCGGGCGTTCGGCAACAGCACTGATTGATTATTTGCTCCAGCATGCTTCAGCAGGCGACTATCGCGTAGTGGTGGCTGATGCGCAGGTAGCGTTAGCCCGTCAGAAGGTGGGCGGTCATCCGCGCGGCGAAGCAGTGGGCTTAGACGCTGCAGATGCTTCGGCACGACGCAATCTGGTGGAGGCGTGTGATGTGGCGGTTTCCCTGTTGCCGCCGGCGCTGCATGTAGAGGTTGCGCGCGATTGTCTGGCTTCGGGTAAGCACCTGGTTACGGCCAGTTACGTATCCGATGCTCTGCGTGCGCTGGATGCTGATGCGCGGGCGCGCGGTCTGGTGTTCATGAACGAACTGGGCCTCGACCCGGGCATTGACCACATGAGTGCTGTACAGCGTATCCGGCACATTCAGCAGCAGGGCGGTCGTATCACAGCGTTTTACTCGTCCACCGGTGGGCTGGTGGCGCCCGAAAGCGACGATAATCCCTGGCATTACAAGTTCAGCTGGAACCCGCGCAACGTAGTGCTGGCGGGTCAGGGTACGGCGCAGTATCTGGAGCAGGGGCGAATGCGCTTCATTCCCTACCATCGTCTTTTTGAACAGTACCGACTCATCCAGGTGCCGGGTATGGGTGAGTGGGAGGTATATGCCAACCGCGACTCATTGCAGTATCAGGCAGCCTATAGCCTTCAGGAAGCAGAGACGCTTTTTCGCGGCACCATTCGCCACCGGGGCTTTTGCGAAGGGTGGAACGCGCTGGTACGGCTGGGGCTTACGGATCCGCATTTCGTTGTGCCCAACAGCGAAGCCATGACCTACGCCGGCCTGGTGGAGGCGCTTTTGGGCAACGTTCCACACCGTGGCTCGCTTCAGGAGCAAGTGGCTCGGCTGCTCCAGGTAGATGTCGAGAGCGCAGTCATGCAACAGTTGGCCTGGTTGGGCATTTTTGAGGAGCGACCCATTAGGCTGAAGAACGCTTCACCTGCGCTGGCATTGGAACAGCTGTTGCTGGAAAAATGGGCTATGCAGCCGCACGACCGCGATATGGTCATTATGCAGCACATCTTCGAATATGTCCTGGAAGGGCAGCAACGTCGCCTGACCTCTACACTCGTAGCCAAAGGCGACGATAGTGTGCACACTGCCATGGCGCGGTTGGTGGGCTGGCCAGCGGGCATTTTTGCCCGACGCCTGCTGTTGGGAGCGTCAGCACCCGTGGGGGTGTGCATACCGACCGACCCGGAAGTCTATGAGCCTGTCATGGCCGAGCTGGAGGCATTGGGTGTGCGCTTTGAGGAGGAAGAAGCGGAGATTTAAACCAAAACCATTTTCTGGCTGCCAGCAAACCTGTCATCTTTGCGGAAGCCGGCTCTTATATTTCAGACTGTCTCGATGGATACGGTTATGTCTGTCCGCAAATCGCTTCGCTTGCTCGATCGCTATCTGACTTTTTGGATTTTTGCCGCTATGGCTGTGGGCATTGCAGTGGGCTATTTTTATCCTTCTGTAGCGGATTTTATCCAGTCGCTCAATCGTGGTACGACAAATATCCCTATTGCCATCGGCCTCATCCTGATGATGTATCCGCCATTAGCCAAGGTGGACTATCGCTTGTTGCCTTACGTATTTCGGGATGTGCGGACGCTGGGCATTTCGATGCTACTTAACTGGGTGATCGGCCCATTGGTCATGTTTGGGCTGGCAATGCTCTTTTTGCGCGATTACCCGGAGTACGCCGTAGGACTGATTTTGATTGGTTTGGCGCGCTGTATTGCTATGGTATTGGTGTGGAACGATTTAGCCGAAGGCAGCCGCGAGTATGGCGCGGGTTTAGTGGCGCTCAACAGCCTGTTTCAGATGTTTGCGTACAGCCTGTATGCGTGGCTATTTATCACTGTACTGCCACCTTTTTTTGGTATGGAAGGGGCATTAGTGGATATTTCGATTGGTGAGATTGCGCGGAGTGTGCTCATTTATCTGGGCATCCCGTTTGCGGCGGGGTTGCTCAGTCGCATCGCGCTAACGCACTGGAAGGGCGAGTCCTGGTATCGCGAGCGGTTTATTCCGACCATTTCGCCACTGACACTCGTTGCGCTGCTCTTTACCATTGTGGTGATGTTCAGCCTGAAGGGCAACCTCATTGTGCGCATTCCCATGGATGTGTTGCGCATTGCGCTGCCGTTGGTGCTGTACTTTGGGCTGATGTTTCTCATCAGTTTCTTCGTGGGTAAGGCGCTGGGCGCGCAGTATCCGCAGAACGCCTCGATTGCCTTTACGACTGCGGGCAACAATTTTGAATTAGCCATTGCAGTAGCGATTGCTGTTTTTGGGCTGAACAGTGGCCAGGCATTTGCGGGTGTCGTTGGCCCCCTCATCGAGGTGCCGGTGCTGATTTTGTTGGTGCAATTATCGCTGTGGTTGCGGCAGCGATATTATTCAGGTTAAGGGGCTTTTCAGACGAGAGTCCTCAGTAGACAAGCGGTGGCCCGATATCTTTGCGCCCGATTTTTTCATAAAACCGCATCTGTTGTGATTCTGACCGACAAGAAAATCCTGGAAGCCATTGCCGCCGGCGAAATTGTCATTGAGCCGTTTCGGCGCGACTGTTTGGGCACCAACTCGTACGACGTGCACTTAGGCAAGTACTTGGCGGTCTATCGCGACCGCGTGCTGGATGCGCGCCGACACAATCCGGTTGACCTGCTGGAGATACCCGAAGAGGGCTTTGTCTTGCAGCCGGGCACGCTGTACCTGGGCGTTACGGAGGAATACACCGAAACGCACGGCACGGTGCCGTTTCTGGAGGGCAAGAGCAGTGTGGGCCGCTTGGGCATTGACATCCACGCCACCGCAGGCAAGGGCGATGTGGGTTTCTCCAACCACTGGACGTTGGAAATTTCCTGTGTGCAGCCTGTGCGCGTGTATGCGGGTATGCCTATTGGCCAGCTCATCTACTTCCGGGTGGACGGCGACATCGAGAATTACTACCACCGCAAGCCCAGCGCTAAATACAATCAGCGCAGCGACCGGCCCATGGAGAGCATGATGTGGAAAAATTTCCTGGAGCGGCCAGGGGATAAGTTGGCCCATGCCTGCCACTTTGACGTATAACATGACTAATTTTAACGCATGAATGCCTGGTTGCTACCGGCCTGGGTGTCCGGGTTGATGGCTGCGGCGCTGACCCTGTTGGGCTTTGAGGCTGCTTTGCGCGCGTTGTCGCCGGGGGTTTATGCACGCAGCCGATACACTTATGTCTTGTTGGTACTCGCATTGTCCCCAGCACTTTGGACGACGGTGTGGGCGTTGTCGGCGCTGTTGCATGCGGTAGGGCTGATGTTATGGGCAGTAGCCTTCTTCGCCCGTGCGATGGATACAGGTCGGTGGGGGTGGCTGTTGGCTTTTGGCCTGACGGCCCTGCCGGCGGCCTGGTTGTCGCCCTCGCTGCTCCTGGTCTGCGCGCCATTGGCGCTGGTGTTGCTGGCGGAGCATCCGCGTTGGCGTTTGGGTGCGGCAGCCTTGCTGGCAGCAGGTGTTGTGGGCTGGGTCTGGGGGCGCGCAGACGCCATTCCGTCGTCGGGCGAGGTGATGGCAGCCTGGTCGCTGCATTATTTTTTCATTAAACCCGATGGTGCGCCTAATGTCGTCGTGCTGTGGCAACCGCTGGCGCATCCGTTCTTCTGCCTGCCGCTGCCAGCTCTATTGTTGTTGTTCAAGAAGACTGATGTGGGTCTGTATGCCCGTCGGGCGCTGCTCTTTTCCCTGGCAACTTTAATGCTGTATTTCAGCGGACTTCATGCGCTGACGCCCGTTCGGCTGTTGCCGGCCTATGCCCTGTTGCTTTTGTTGCTCTTTCCAGCGTGGGATCGGTTCTTCGCTTACGGTGGCTACTTTTTCCCGCGTCTGACGTTGGCGCTGGTGGGGCTGGCTGTGGCTATTCAGGTGCTCGCGTTGATTTTTTTCCTCACTTGAGTGGCGTCGTCTGGCTTACATTTCCATGCGCTCGGCTACCTTTGCCAGCATGTATCCGGATTTGTCCTACATCGCCCATGCCCTATTCGGTACCGAGCCAGACAACTGGCTGGCCATTTTCAAAACGTTTGGCTTCTTCCTGGCCATTTCCTTTTTGGTCAGTGCCACGCTGTATTACCTTGAACTCAAGCGCAAGGCCCGAGAAGGAGTGTTCAAGCCCACGCGCGTAACCGTTGTGGAAGGCAAGCCGCCTTCGCTCTCGGAGGTTGCGAGCAATGCGTTGTTGGGGCTGGTGTTGGGCGGTAAAGGGCTGTACGCTGCCCGGCATTTAGAGGAGTTTCAGCTCGACCCGGCCGCGGTGCTGTTTTCTTCCAAAATGCACTGGCCGGCAGCGCTCATCGGGGCGGTGTTGCTGGGTGGTCTGACGTGGTGGGAAGGCTGGCGCAAGCGCAAACAAAAGCCTGTGGCGGTGGAAAAAGACATCTGGCCGCATGACCGCATCAGCGAAATTACGGTGTGGGCGGCCGTGGGTGGTATTGTAGGCGCCAAAGTGTTCGACCTGTTCGATAACTGGAATGCTTTTCTGAACGACCCCATAGGCGCGCTGCTTTCGGGCGGCGGTCTGGCGTTCTATGGTGGTCTGGTGCTGGGCTTTGTTGCGGTGGTAGCCTATATGTGGCGGCACGGCATCCCGTTCTTGCCAGCTGCCGATGCTGTAGCGCCAGCGCTCACGGCGGGCTATGGCGTAGGTCGCATTGGCTGCCAGCTGAGCGGCGACGGCGACTGGGGCATCGTCAACCAGGCGCCCAAGCCCGAATGGCTCAGCTGGTTGCCTGATAGCTGGTGGGCCAATACGTACCCGCATCACGTGCTGAATACTCCTTACACAGACCCGGTTTCGAGTGTGCCGATAGAGGGATGCACGTGGCGCTACTGCATGGAACTCTCCATGCCCGTATTCCCTACACCGCTGTATGAGACACTGATGATGGCCGTTGTGTTTGCTATTCTGTGGGCGCTGCGCAAGCGCTTGCACGTGCCGGGCATGTTGTTTTTCCTCTATTTGGCGCTGGCGGCGGTGGAGCGCTTCTGGATTGAAAAAATCCGCGTCAACGTGCACCACGAAGTATTGGGCATGCGGATGAGTCAGGCCGAGATCATTTCCTCCATCCTGTTTATCATCAGTGTGCTGGCGATGGTAGTGGTCTGGTGGTTGCATCGGCGCCAGCGAAGGTTGGCTCAGCAAGCGGCGGGGTAAGCTATGGTGTAAGCTGGGCACGGCCTCAAATGCGCTAACGCTAATGCAAACGGTGCTCGCTGAGAAATGCTCACCCCGGGAAGAACAGATACAATGGACAAAGACTCGTTTCAAAGGCTCACCGAAGACAGGCATTTTATCCTGGCTTGCTATGTGGAAATGCTTCACAGAATTCGGGAGATGGAGGTCGTATCGCTCCTGGAGCGTAATGACTATCCTGATATGGAAAGCCAATCCCTGCGAAGCGACAAGATCGTGCAGGCGCTGAGCATCTATTTTCAGCTCATGACCCTGGTGGAGGAAAATGCCGCTACCCGCCACCGCAGGCAAATGGAGAACCAGCAAAATGCCTACGCTATTCGAGGCTCCTGGGCAGAAGCCTTCAAGATTTGGAAAGACCAGGGGCTTCATGAGCATGAAATGCTGGCCGCTGTTTCACAGACGCAGGTCATCCCAGTACTGACAGCGCACCCCACCGAAGCAAAACGGGTAACCGTCATTGAAATTCACCGAGAACTATACTTGCTCCTGGTTCAGAGGGAAAACAGCGCCCTGAGTCGTCTGGAGCAAAACCACATCCGGGAAAAAATCATCCATCTCTTGGAACGGTGGTGGCGAACCGGCGAAATCTATTTGGAGAAGCCCGAAGTGAAAGATGAGCGCGCCAATGCCATCTATTACCTGAGCAAAATTTTCCCGACGGTATTGGAGCGGAGCGATCAGCAATTCAAAAGTGCCTGGATGGATATGGGGCTTAATCCGGAAAAAATCAAAGATCCCGACGTCTTTCCTAAAATCAGCTTTGGCAGTTGGGTGGGAGGTGATAGGGACGGGCACCCGCTGGTAACGCCGAGAGTTACTCAGGAAACGCTGGTGCTACATCGGGAACACGCACTTGAGATAGTGCGGAATAGACTGGTAGATACGGCAAAAAAACTTTCGATTTCTGCCTTCACGAACCCACCTCCATACGTCTTGCTGGACGCTATCCAGAAAAAAGCCGAAGCCCTCGGTGCTCAGGGAGAAAGTGCCGTAAAGCGAAATCCGTACGAACCATGGCGGCAATACTTGAACCTGCTCATCGCCCGATTAGACAACACCATCGCCCGAAACTTTCCAGACTCCAATTCCTGCTATAGATCGAGCAGAGAACTGGCCAATGACTTGAGGTTTCTGCGAAATGTCCTGATAGAGGACGGGATGATGGGCATAGCAGAAGACGTGCTTTTCCCTGTAGAGCGACTGGTCAGCTGCTTTGGCTTTCGTCTGGCTAAATTGGATATTCGCCAGAACAGTGCCTTTCACGACAGGGCCATGACTCAAATTTTACGGGCGAATGGCGAGGCAGATGCCGACTTTGAGCACTGGAGTGAGGAGCGGCGAGTGGAGTATCTGAACCAACTTTTACAGAACCTGTCGCCGATTACAGATATTACCATCTCCTACGGAGTGGAGGCGGATAATGTCCTGGATTGTTATCGGGTGCTTCGGCACCACATAGACCAATATGGCGCCGACGGGATAGGCTCCCTTATCGTCAGCATGACCCGCAGCCTGAGCGATCTACTCGTGGTCTATTTCCTGATGAAAGAAACCCATCTTCTGAACACCTCCCTCATGGTGGTGCCGCTCTTCGAGACCATTGACGATTTGCGCCGCGGGCCGAATATCCTGGCTCAATTCTTACAACATCCCATCACCCAACAACGGGCTTCCAGGGGCGGCTACCGACAGGAAGTCATGCTGGGCTATAGCGATAGCAATAAAGACGGCGGAACCATTGCCAGCAAATGGAGCCTGTACCGCGCGCAGCAGGCGCTGTCTGAAGTGGGCGAAAAACACCACTTCAGCGTGTATTTCTTTCACGGACGAGGCGGAACGATAAGCAGAGGCGGCGGAAAATACCACCGCTTTCTGGAAAGTATGCCCCCACGAACCGTCCAGGGAACCATCAAAGTAACCGTCCAGGGAGAGTCGGTCGCCCAACAATTCGGAAACCCACTCACGGCCACCTACAACCTGAATGCAATGGCCTCAGGCGTCGCAAGGCATCTCGTCCTGAACAAACAAAACGCCGACGACGCCAAACATCCGCGGGATATCATGGACTTCCTGGCCCAAAAGTCCTTTGAACACTATCGAAATTTCATCCAAGCCCCCGGATTTATCCAGTTTTACAGCCAGGTAACGTGCATAGACGTTATCGAAAGAAGCAAAATCGGCTCTCGACCCGCCCGACGAACAGGAACCCGAACCCTCGACGACCTTAGAGCCATCCCGTGGGTGTTCAGCTGGAACCTGTCGCGCTTTACGCTGACAGGCTGGTACGGCATCGGCGAAGCCTTGAAAGCCCTGAAAACAGAAAAACCAGCGGCATTCGAGCGACTCCGGCAAAGCGTAAACGATTGGCCGTTCCTCAAATTTCTATTGATACAAACCGAAACCAACCTGATACTCTCCAACAAAGAGGTGATGACCATGTATGCCGATTTGCACGAGGACACCCAGGCAAAGCAGGCCTTCATGTCCAAAATTCTGACCGACTTTGAAAACGGCATTCACCTCATCGAAGAACTCTTTGAAGAGAGCGCCGCTCATAGAAGATACGGTCAATACGACAACTTGAAGTGGCGCAACGACAACTTGAAGATATTGCACCACCTGCATATTGCATACTTAAAAAGGTGGCGAGCAATGCCCGATGAAAATAATGTGGAAAAAGAACGACTGCTCACCCAACTGCTGAGCATCATCAACGCATTATCCAGCGGATTGAAAAATACCGGCTGATGCCTGAGGCTGCCGCAGCGTCTGAGCGCGGTTTTTTATTTGGCTTGTTTCGCACAAGGCGGTATTGGCGTGGCTACCCGCGGCCACGCCAATACACGCAGTGGCCTTAGCTGCTGGCCTTTTCCTCGCGCAACATGCGCCGCAGGATCTTGCCCACGTTTGTCTTGGGCAGTTCGGTGCGGAATTCTACGTGTTTGGGCACTTTATAGGCCGTCAGCTGTTCGCGGCAGTGCGCGATGATCTCCTCGGCCGTCAGGCTCGGGTCTTTCTTGACGATGAAGGCTTTGACGGCTTCGCCCGATTTTTCGTCGGGAACACCCACCACCGCTACTTCCAGCACCTTGGGGTGCAGCGCAATGACATCTTCCACCTCGTTGGGATAGACGTTGAAGCCCGAGACGAGGATCATGTCTTTCTTGCGGTCCACGATGTAGAAGAAGCCGTCTTCACTCATGTAACCAATGTCGCCGGTGCAGAGCCAGCCGTCTTTGATGACGTCGGCGGTGGCTTCAGGGCGTTGCCAGTAGCCCTTCATGATTTGCGGGCCTTTGGCCTGGATTTCGCCGACGTTGTCGCGTCCGGGCGGCAGCACATTGCCCTGTTCGTCCACAATGCGCACGTCGGTAGAGGGCACGGGCAGGCCGATGGAACCCACGCGGTTGTTTTCGTCCACCGGGTTGACACACAGCACCGGGCTGGACTCCGTCAGGCCATAGCCTTCCACCAATGGGCTGCCCGTTACCTGGCGCCAGCGTTCCCACACAGCGCGCTGTACGGCCATGCCGCCGCCTACGGCCACGCGCAGGTTGCTGAAATCCAGTGAGGCAAAATCGGGGTGGTTGAGCAGGGCATTGTACAGGGTGTTCACCCCTGTGAATACATTCGGCTTGTGCTTCGCCCACTCCTTGATGACCGACTTGATGTCGCGCGGGTTGACGATGAGCACATTGCAGCCGCCCACCGACATGAATGCTAAGCAGTTGACCGTGAAGGCAAAGATATGGTACAGCGGCAGCGGGCACAGGGCCATCATCTTGCCTTCCGGCATCACGGGGGCCAGCCAGGCCCGAATTTGTTCCATGTTGGCCACTAAGTTGCGGTTGGTCAGCATGGCGCCTTTCGAGACACCAGTGGTGCCGCCCGTGTACTGCAGGATGATGGTGTCGTCTGGGCCTGACTCATGCGGCTTCACGCTGAAGTTGCGCCCCTGGCGCAGCGCTTCGCTGAAGGTAACCGTGTTGGCCAGGCGATATTTGGGCACCATTTTCTTGACGTTGCGGAGGACGAAGTTGACGATGGCGCCTTTGAGGCCGAGCATTTCGCCGATGCTGGTCAGGATGACCGTTTTGATGGGCGTTTCGCCAATGATTTGCTCTAAGTTGTGGGCGAAGTTTTCGGCAATGAGGATGGCTTTGGCACCAGAGTCCACAAACTGGTGGCGCATTTCGCGCGGCGTGTAGAGCGGGTTGGTGTTCACCACAATCAGCCCTGCGCGCAAGGCGCCGAAAAGGGCGATAGGGTATTGCAGGATGTTGGGCATCATCAGGGCAATGCGGTCGCCCGGTTCCAGCCCGCGCGATTGCAGATAGGCGGCAAAGTGGTTGCTCAGGCGATCTACTTCGCCGAAGGTGATGGACTTGCCCATAAAAATAAAGGCAGGCAGGTCGCGGTACTTTTTAAAGCACGCATCCAGCATGTCGGTCAGGCGCGGGTAAACATTAGGGTCTATATTGGCGGGTACGCCTTTCGGGTAAAGTTTGAGCCAGGGTCGTTCTGCCATAATGTTGTTGATTTTGGTTAAAAAATTTTCAGTGCGCGAAGGTGTTAAAAGATTGGAAATTTTAGCGCCATGCGGCCTGGTTTTTTGCTCTTTTGGCCAATAACAGCCAAAATTACCGACCTTCGCCCGCGCATTCCACAACGGCACCACTGTGCTGTGATTGGGTTTTTTGAACACTGATATTTTTCCGCTTTTTATGCCAAAACAACTTTCGCTCGCGCTGCAAATCCTGCTCCTGTTGGCTGTGGCCCACCTGTACTACCTGCATTTTTCCACAAAAACACCTTCAACGGCGCCAGCAGCAGCACCTGCACCCTCCGGCGAGTCCGCTGGGGCAGCGGTGCAGCGACCGGTGCGCATTGCCTACGTGAACGCCGACACGCTCGACGCCAAATACGAGTGGCTCAAAGAGCAGAAAAAGGCCTTAGAGCAGCGCGTCCAGAACGCTGAACGCAGCATGATGAACAAAAAAGAAGCGCTCATGCGCGACCTGGAGGCCTTCCAGAAGAAGTACGAAAGCGGCACGGTGCCGCCGGCTGTGTTGGAAAAAGAATACGCTGCGCTGGCCGAACGCCAGCAAAAACTGGCTCAGGAAGAAATGCGCTTAGGGCAACAGCTGGCCGAAGAGCGCGAAAAAGCGCTCAATGAGCTAACGGCCAAAGTGGAAGCCCAGCTGCGCGCCCTGCAGGCCCAAATTGGCTACGATTTCATTCTATCGTATTCCAAAGGCGGCGGCCAGGTGCTCTATGCCAACGACAGCTTAGACATCACGGACCGCGTGCTCGAGTTGCTCAATGCCAAAAAGAATTAGTCTGGCACAAGCCACGCCCGATGACATACCTGCCGTGCAAGCGCTGGCGCATCGCATCTGGTGGGCCCACTACCCACCCATTATCGGCGAGGCCCAAACGGCTTACATGCTCGAACGCATGTACAGCGCCGAGGCCCTCCGGCGGCAGATGACGGAGGAGGGCGCTCAATTCTGGCTCGTTCACGTCGCCCAATCCGATACGCCCATTGGCTTCGTCGCCATCAGCCAACAGGCGGCCGGGCAGTATTTCATCCACAAGTTTTATTTAGAGGCGGAGCAACAGGGAAAAGGGCTGGGCGCCGAAACCTTTGAACAACTTTTGGAAAAGTATCCCGATGCCCGCGAGGTGCGCCTGACGGTGAACCGGCAGAATTACAAGAGCATCAACTTTTATTTCAAAATGGGCTTCCGCATCGAGCGCTGTGCCGATTTTGACATCGGCGATGGCTTTTTCATGAATGACTTTGTCATGTGCTGGAAGCGGCCTTCGGCCTGATGGGTTGGCTTATTGCAACGCCAGTTCGGCGTAATCGGCGCCGTCGCCTGGGCGTATGGTGAAGCCTTTGCGCTCAAAGACGCGGCGCATGGCCGTGTTGGTTTTCAGGAAAGTGGCGGTGATGCGCCGATAGCCCTGGGCGCGGGCGATTTCAATGATGTAGTCGGTCAGCAGGCTGCCGATGCCTTTGCCGTGCCAGGCGTCGGCCACCAGAATAGCGTACTCGCACTCTTCGCGCCAGGCGTCGCCCACGATGCGCACCACGCCGATGATGTGCGGCTTGCCGCCCTCTTCCACCACGGCCACAATGGCCATTTCGCGGTCGTAGTCAATGTGCGTGAAGCGGGCCAGCATCTTGTGGTCAATGCCGGGTGTGAAGCCGAAGAAGCGATAATACAG
Organism: uncultured Saprospiraceae bacterium; assembly: GCA_964646615.1. GTDB lineage: Bacteria > Bacteroidota > Bacteroidia > Chitinophagales > Saprospiraceae > M3007. The sequence goes on along the minus strand of CAZYEV010000018.1, from coordinate 29,464 downwards.
GCTTTCGCGCGAGGCGTTTTGCACCAGTTCGGCTTCCAGCGGCTCATCTTCGGGGCGGATGGGTCGCAGCAGGATGGTGTGGCCGCTTTTGGCGTGTTCCACCTTTTTTATCCATTGCGTTGGATAGGGCTGGATGCACAGGTGTTCGTAGGGTTCGCGTTGGGCCGACGGCGTGGGTTCGAGCGAGGCCGCGGCGTCTAAAGCCACGCCGCCATCGGGGCCGAGGGCGAAAGGGTTGATTTCCACTTCGGCCAGGTCGGGGAAATCCATGAGCAGATAGGCAAAGCGCACCAGCAGGTCGTACAGCTGCTCCACCGGAGCGGGAGGCAAATGCCGAAAGCCGCGCAGCAACTGGGCAATGCGCGTGCCCTCCACTAAGTGGCGCGCCAGCGCGAGGTTGAGCGGGGGCAGGCCAATGGCCCGGTCGCGCCAGATCTCGGTGGCTACGCCGCCAAGCCCAAAGACGATGACCGGCCCGAAGATGGGGTCTTTAAACGAGCCGATGAGCAGTTCGTGCTGTACGTTGACCATGCGCTCCACCGTTACGCCCACTAAGCGTGCGTCGGGGCGCTTTTTGCGCACGTTTTCCATCAAAAAGCGGAAGACCTGCCGGGCGCCAAATTCCGTCTCGATGCCTAAGCGTACGCCGTGTACTTCGGATTTGTGCCAGATGTCGGGCGACTCAATCTTCAGCGCTACCGGACCGCCGAGGTTGCGCATGATGGCGGCCACTTCGTCCTCATTGCGCGCCAGATAGGCCGTATTGACCGGGATGCCGTAGCAGGCCAGCAGGCGCCGCGCTTCCGACTCTTCCAGATGTACGCGCCCCGAAGCGCGCACGGCCTCGATAATGCCCTGTGCTGCACTGCGGCTAATGCCGGGCATGTCAATGGGCAGGTCGGGCGGCGTCTCGTAGAGCATCTCTAAGTTACGGCGGTAGTGGGCGGCATGCAAGAAGGCCGCCACGGCCCGCTCCGGGAACGGATACCAGGGGATGCCGCTGTTTTCGAGCACCTGGCGCCCGGCCTGCACGAAGCGCTGACCCATCCAGGCGGCGAAGATGGGCTTGCCGGAGGTGTTGCGGCTTTCCTCCACGACGACGTGGGCCACGGCCTCGGCGTCTGCCGGTCGTTGGGGGGTCAGGATGACCAGCACGGCGTCGGTATCGCTGTCCTGAAGGCAGGTGCGAAGCGCCGCGCGGTAGTGCTCTGCTGATGCCAGCCCCGACAGGTCGAGCGGGTTGGAGCGGCTCCAGTCCGGCGGGAGCGCCTCGCTCAGCGTTTCTACAAAGGTGGGGGCTAATGAAGCGAGTGTTCCGCCGTATTTTTCCAGCACATCGGTGGCCAGAATGGCCGGCCCACCCGCATTGGTAATGATGGCCAGCCGGTTGCCTGCCGGCAGGGGCTGAAGGGCCAATGCCTGAGCACAGTCGAACAGTTCCTGCACCGTCTGCACCCGAATGACGCCGGCGCGCCGGAAGGCAGCCTCAAAAACGGCGTCGTTGCCCGCCATGGCGCCGGCGTGCAGCAGCGTGGCCCGTGCACCCGAAGCGCTGGCCCCTGCTTTGAGCACAACGATGGGCTTCGAGCGCGCAAAGGCGCGTGCGGCACTCATGAAACGCCGCGCCTGGCTGAGCGTTTCGACGTACATCAGGATGCAGGCCGTGCGGCTGTCGGCGCCGAAGTAGTCAATCAGCACATCTATGCCAATGTCGGCCATCTGGCCTACCGACACAAAGTGGCTGATACCCACGCGCTTTTCGGCGGCCCAGTCGAGCACGGCCGCCCCCAGAGCGCCGCTCTGCGAGATGAAGGCCAAGCGCCCTGCCCCTGGCATGGCCGGAGCATAGGTGGCGTTCAGCCCAATGGAGGGCGTCATCAGCCCCAGGGAGTCGGGGCCGATGAGGCGCACGCCGTGACGGGCGGCGGCTTCCTTCAGTGCGCGCAGCAGGCGTTGGTCGGCCTCCGGGCCATCTGCCTGAAAGCCGCCCGAAAGCACCAGTGCACAGGTGGCGCCTATAGCGGCGCAGTCTTCCATCAGGTCGGGTACGTAAGCTGCCGGCAGGGCAAATACGACCAGGTCGGGCGATGCTGGTAGGCGCCTTAGCCGGGCGTAACACCGCACCCCGTGCACCGTGCGGTACTTGGGATTGACGGCGTACAGCTTGCCCTGGTATCCCCCCTGTAGCAGGTTTTCCAGCACCGTGCTGCCGATTTTACCCGCCTTTTCTGTGGCGCCTACGACGGCTATAGAACGCGGGTGGAAAAACCTGTCTAAGACCTGCTTCATGGGCTTAAAGTTTCCAGTGTTTCGAGAGTGCCGCGGCTGCCTGGTGAAGGTACAGTTCGTACATTTCCCAGATGCGGCGGCTCGAAGTCGTAGGCGGCTCCGGAGCCGGCGGCGCATCGCCGTTAATGCCGGCGATAAAACTGTGTGCGCAGCCCGGCAGTTCGTCGGTGTTGTAGCCGCCTTCCAGCGCAGCAAAGATGCGCTGGGTAGGGAAGGCCTGGCGCAGCGTCTGGCCTATCCAATAGTAGAAGTAATTGGTGGCGCGCAGCTGCAGCAGCGGGTCGGCCCAGTGGGCGTCGAAGCCCGCTGATACGGCCACCACTTCGGGCTGAAATTGCAGGGCGATGGGCAGCATGTACTCTACGGCGTGCTGGAAGATGTCGTCGCCGCTTTGGGCCGGCAGCGGGCAGTTGACCGTGAAGCCGCGGCCAGAGCCCTGGCCAATTTCTACAGGCGAGCCATTGCCCGGGTAGGCCGGATACTGGTGCAGCGACCAGTAGAGCACCTGCGGGTTTTGGTAGAAAATGTCCATGGTACCGTCGCCGAGGTGGCCATCGAAGTCGAGCACGAGGACGCGCTGGCCCGCGTCGGCCGCCTTTTGGGCGGCAATGGCCACGTTGTTGAACAGGCAAAAGCCACGCCCCTGGTCGGCATAGGCATGGTGGCCCGGCGGGCGTACTAAGGCAAAATCGCCGTGCTCTAAGGCCTGGAGCGTCAGGGCTACGGCCGTCAGGGCGGCTTCGTAACTGCCGATAGAGGTCTGGGTGTCGCCATCTAAAGGCAGCCCCAGCGTACAGGCCCTTTGTACCGTCTCTACATAAGAGCGCCGGTGAACGCGGTACAGTTCCTCTTCGGCGGCTGCTAAGGTCTCCAAAGTAGTGATTTCCAGCGGGCCGAAGGCCTCCACACGTTCGCGGCGCTCCGGGTGCCCCGGGCCGGTGTCGTGCGAGAGTACAGCAGGGTGAAAGAGGATACGCATGGCGCTGGCTCGTGCATGGTCAGGCGAGAGAGGCGCTGCTTTGCTGACTACAAAAAAGAGGCTAACAGCAACAGCAGCGTCGAACGCACAAAGAACGGGCGATTGCCGCATTTGCCGAAATGCGGGCGCTAAAAGCCGCTTCGCTCGCCCTACCTTTGCGCCGCTTTTTCCGGTAGCAAAAACGCGTTCCTTCAACCATATTCCACCCGTGTCAGAAAAGATCATTTTCTCCATGTCGGGCGTCAGCAAGACGTTCCCGCCGCAAAAGCAGGTGCTCAAAAACATCTGGCTTTCCTTTTTTTATGGCGCCAAAATCGGCGTTCTGGGCCTGAATGGCTCGGGCAAATCTACCCTACTGAAGATCATTGCCGGCATAGACCAGAACTACGAGGGCAAGATCGAGTTTGAAAAGAACTACAAGATCGGTTATCTGGCCCAGGAGCCGGAACTGGACGAGAGCAAAACGGTGCGCCAGATAGTCGAAGAAGGCGCCCAGCACATTGTGGACCTGCTGCGCGAAAACGATGAAATCGGCGCCAAACTGGGCGAAGTAACCGACGACGAAGAGATGATGCGCCTCATCGAGCGCCAGGGCGAAGTGCTGGAGCAAATCGAGCAGCTGGGCGGCTGGGAACTCGACCACCGCATCAGCCTGTTCACCGATGCACTGCGCTGCCCACCTGACGATACGCCCATCCGCGTCTGCTCGGGCGGCGAGCGCCGCCGCGTGGCCTTAGCACGCCTGCTGCTGAGCCAGCCCGACATCTTGCTGCTCGACGAGCCCACCAACCACTTAGACGCTGAGTCAGTGCTGTGGCTGGAGCAATACCTGCAAAACTTCCCCGGCACGGTCATCGCCGTTACCCATGACCGCTATTTCTTAGACAACGTGGCCGGCTGGATCCTCGAGCTCGACCGCGGCGAAGGCATCCCGTGGCAGGGCAACTATTCCTCCTGGCTGGAGCAAAAAGCCCGCCGCCTGGCTCAGGAAGAGAAACAGGAAGATAAGCGCCGCAAACAGCTGGAGCGCGAACTGGAGTGGGTGCGCATGGGCGCTAAGGGCCGCCAGGCCAAAGGCAAAGCGCGCCTGAATGCCTACGAGAAAATGGCCAACGAAGAGGTACGCGAAAAGGAACAAAAACTCGAACTCTGGATACCCAACGGCCCGCGCCTGGGTGATAAGGTCATCGAAGCGCGTAACCTCACGAAGGGCTTTGGCGACCGCATCCTGTTTGAAAACCTCAACTTCGACATTCCGAAAAACGCCATCGTTGGCATCATCGGCCCTAACGGCGTGGGCAAATCCACCCTGTTCAAAATCATTGTCGGCAAAGAAAAGCCCGATGCCGGCGAAATCATTATCGGCGATACCGTCAAGATCAGCTATGTGGACCAAAGCCACGAGGCGCTCCTGCCCGATAAGACCATCTACGAAATCGTCTCCGGCGGCAACGACATCCTGCAGGTGGGCAATGCTTCGGTCAACGCGCGCGCCTACCTGTCGCGTTTCAATTTCTCGGGCCCCGACCAGCAAAAGAAACTCGGCGTCTGCTCCGGCGGCGAGCGCAACCGCGTCCATCTGGCCATGACCCTCAAGGACGGCGGCAACGTGCTGCTGCTCGACGAACCGACCAACGACATTGACGTCAACACCCTGCGCGCCTTAGAAGAAGCCCTCGAAGACTTTGCCGGCTGCGTGCTCGTCATCAGCCACGACCGCTGGTTTATTGACCGCCTGGCTACCCACATCCTCGCCTTTGAAGACGACGCCCAGGTCGTCTTCTTCGAGGGCAACTTCTCGGCTTACGAAGAGGCCAAAAAGGCTCGCCTCGGCGACATCACGCCGCACCGGCCGCGGGTGAAGCACATCTTGCAATAAAAAAGACAGCGCTTGCGCCCTTCCATGCGCTCGCTCCTATGCTGATTGTTGCCAGCAGTATCCGGGCTGGTGCCTTTGCTTTAGCGCACACCAAAGCCCACTGGCCAGCCGTCATCGGGGCGCACGAAGCTCAGGCGCCCCTGTGCATCTTCGGCCATGAGCACCATGCCCTGCGACTCGATGCCGCGCATCTTGCGCGGGGCCAGATTGGCCACCACCACCACCTGACGGCCCACGACCGCCTCAGGGGTATAGTGCTGCGCAATGCCGGCCACAATGGTGCGCGTCTCGAAGCCCAAGTCCACCGTCAGGCGCAAGAGCTTGTCGGCTTTTTCCACCTTTTCGGCGCCGACGATGGTCGCCACCCGCAGATCGAGCTGGGCAAACACTTCGTAAGGGATGGTCTCCTTTACGGGCGGGTACTCCGCGGCAGGCGAAGACACGGGAGTATCCGCCTGCGCGGGCGGCTGAGCAGCGCGCAGCTTTTGCATTTGCGCCTCAATGGCCTCATCGGGCAGGCGAGTGAACAGATGCTCCGGCAGGTTTATAGGGTGGTTGGGCCACAGCACGGCATTGCCCTCGAGCAGGTCGTTGATGAGTGCGACCAATTCGCCGCTGTCTTCAAAAGCGGGCAGGTTGAGTTGAGCGCGCAGGCGCTCGGCAGCAAAGGGCAAAAACGGACGCATTGCCGCTGAGAGGGCCACCGCGTACTGAATAGCGGTAAAGAGCACGGCCTTCACCGCTTCGGTGCGCTCCGAAGTGGCTTTCCACGGTTCGTTGAATTGCAAAAGCGCATTGCCTGCGCTGGAAATCTCCATCAGCACGCGCAGCGCATCGCGAAATTGAAAGCGCTCTACCTCAGCGCCCATTTCCTCCAGCTTTTTGGCTAAGGCGAACAGCTCGCGGTCTATGGTTGTCTCCTGTTCAGCGTTCCAGCCGCTTCGGAAGGTCTGCTCCGCGTTGGCTTGAGGCACCAGACCGCCGTAGTTTTTATGCACGAGCACAAACACGCGCTGGATGAAGCCGCCTAAGTTGCCCACCAGCTCGGTGTTGGTCGTCTCCTGCAAGCCCTTCCAGGTGAATTCGCTGTCGCGCTGTTCGGGCATGTTTTTGATGAGGTTGTAGCGCAGGTCGTCTTCGCGCCCGGGCAGTTCCTCCAGGTATTCGTGTGCCCACACAGCCCAGTTGCGCGAGGTGGACAGTTTGGCGCCCTCTAAGTTAAGGAACTGGTTGGCCGGCACGTTGACGGGCAGGATGAATTCACCGTGGGCGCGCAGGATCGCCGGGAAGATGAGGCAGTGGAAGACGATGTTGTCTTTACCGATGAAATGGATGAGGGCAGTTTCGTCGCTTTTCCAGAAGCGCTCCCAGTTGTCGCGGTGGTCGGCGGCCCATTGTTTGGTGGCTGAGATGTAGCCAATAGGAGCATCCAACCAGACGTAGAGCTTTTTGCCCTCGGAGTGCGGAATTTCAGGCGGTACATCTACGCCCCAGTCTAAGTCGCGCGTCATGGCGCGGGGTTGGAGGCCCTGGTCGAGCCAGGAGTTGCACTGGCCTACCACGTGCGCCTTCCAGGTGGCGGGGTCGTGGAGTTGTTTGCCTTCGAGGCGTCCAGTGTTGATCCATTCGCGCAGCCAGGCCTCGTGCTCGTTGAGTTTGAAGTACCAGTGCGTGGTAGGGCGCTTGACGGGTGTGGCGCCGCTCAGGGCCGAGCGCGGCTGCAGCAGCTGGTCGGGGCTGAGCGAGGTGCCGCACTTTTCGCACTGGTCGCCATAGGCGTCGGGGTTGCCGCATACCGGGCAGGTGCCCAGAATGTAGCGGTCGGCCAGAAACTGGCCTGCGGCTTCGTCGTAGTACTGTTCCGTCTCGCGCTCCTCGAAGTGGCCCTTTTCCAAGAGTTTTCGGAAAATGTCCTGCGAGGTCTGGTGGTGCAGTGGTTCGCTGGTGCGGTGGTAAATGTCGAAGGCGACGCCCAGTTTTTGGAAGGTGTCGCGAATGAGGACGTGGTATTTGTCCACAATCTCGCGCGGGCTGACGCCCTCCTTGCGGGCGCGCATGGTGATGGCGGCGCCGTGTTCGTCGGAGCCACAGACGAACAGGATTTCGCGGCCCATGAGGCGCTGGTAACGGACATACACATCAGCGGGCAGATAAGCACCGGCCAGGTGCCCGATGTGCAGCGGCCCGTTGGCGTAAGGCAGGGCCGCGGTAACTAAGTATCGCTTTTTTGCTGACGTTGGCATTCGCAGTGGGCGTTCGTTGGATGCAGCGGGGCACACACCGCCGCAGGTGAGCCAAAAGATTTTGAGAGCGCAAAAGTCAGCACACCGGCGCGCATTTTCATCGCCCGATGCCCCGGGATTTGCAGCGCCTGCCGATGCAACAGCATTTTGCACACATAAAAATAGGGGCGCTACCTTTCGGCAGCCCCCCCTGTGGATATTCGCTGTGGTGAAACATTCTCGAGGCCATCGCCGGCGTTGGCGCCAAAAGCGCGCGGCGCCGCTCTGGCACATCCGCTTACGGGCTATTTTTGGCAATGCGTAAAGCCGTCTGCTGGTTGGCCCCCGTGCGCACTAAAGCCACATAGACACCCGCGGGCGCATCATTGCCGGCGGCGTCTTTGCCATCCCAAACGGCAATGACTCTGGAGGCTCCGTCGGGAGCCAACACCAAGCGCCGCACCAGCTGGCCGGAGGTGTTGTAGATTTCGACGCCGGCGGAGGCAGGCAGGGCGCTGCCAGCATTGAGGCGGGCCTCGATGGTTATCCGGTCGGTGAACGGATTGGGCCAGGCGCGCACCGTAGAGTCGGACTCGACGGGGGCATTAGTGCTCGTAGATTGAGTTTCGTCCAGACAGGTGGGGCAGAAATAGATGACGTCCTCTAAGCACAGGAACGCCGTGTAGCGCGACAGGACGCGCTCGGCGATGCTCTGGTAAATGATCTCAGCAATGGTGTTGCTCGATGGCGTGCCGCGTTCGAGCAGTTGCAGGTAATTGCCAAACCACATCTCGCGGTTGAGCGTATCAGACAGGCCGATACTGGGGGCCTCCACGACGATTTCGCCAAAGCTCACCTCGCCGTTCAGCTCGCCAGCAATTTGTATTTTTAAAGGAAACTGGCCCTGATATCGGCCTACTTGCAGGATGGGGCGGTTCAGGTACAGGGCTTCATCGCTCTGGTTCAGGGTAAAGCGTCCGTAGCAATAGCCGTTGGCCAGCGTCGTGTGCACGTCGGCGGCCAGTAGAGTCGCTCCAGTGCGCGATATCAGCGACTCGACGGCCTGCGTAAGGGTGCTGCCAAAGGTGCGGGCAAAATTTCCGCCCGTTAGTCGGGTCAGATTGACCAACAAGTATTCGCTGCCGTAGTAGAGCACCCCCCCAATGTTGAAGCTGGGCGAAGAGAAATTGTGGTAGTTCAGGGCGTGTATCGGAATGCGCGGTGTCCCCATATTGAGCAGGATGTCGTTCAGCAAAGGGTTGACGCTCGTGTGGCTGTTGTAATTAGTGGCATTGGTGGCCAGTAGAATGGCGCCTTTCCGGTCGTGCTGCTGAATAAATTGAACACCGGCGCCGAGCAGAGGCGGCAGGTTGCTGTAATCCGCCAGTTGCGATCGCGCTGAGGCGAAGGCCTGGTCCAGGTTGGCAGGCGTGGCGGCCATCCACTGGTTGCTGATGAGCCGCGGAGTGAGGTTAGACACAATGATGTTGAACGAGTCGTAGGGTGCCAGATGTTTTTTCATTTGTTGCCTCAGCTCGCCCATGAGCATCTCCGGCGTGATGTGGGCTGCGCCAGCAAAGTAGTTATAGTCTATCAGCACCAGAATTTTCCGCGCCTCTTCGTTGTCGAACAGGCGCTCTGGCAAGACGGCCATCTGGTAAAAGCCGCCCTGACCGGTGGAGAGGGCGCACACGTAGGGGCCTTTTTTCAAAGGCGACTCCAGAGCAAGTCGAAGGCCATTGACCTGCACGGACGGCGGAAGTACCGCCTCCTCCCAGGCACCCAATTTGGGGGCTGACTTTGGCTCGAAAACAACCGATGGAAAGTCCGGCAAACGCGGATTTTTCCAGTCGTTGTCCGTGCGCACCAGGAGGTTGAATGCCGGCAGCTGGAACCGCGAGGTTTTCAACATCTCAATCGGCAGGCGCGCCTCCACCTCTTCCCGGCCCCATTCTATTGGCATCAGGTAGGTGATCTTCACCTTGCGCACCTCGTCGCCTCGCATCGGGAAGACGCGCAGTTCGTAGTCTATCGCGCTGTTTTTAAACAAAACAGAAGGGTCCTGATTGCGCCGGACGATCTCCTCGTAGATGTTGGAAGCCGTCCAGCGATCCAGGATGATGGCGCGCGAAATGTCGTTGTTGATCCAGAGCCAGGAGTCGTGCACGATAGCGTTGGCCGGCAGCTCGAAGCGGAACGTAATCTCCAGCGAGTCGGAAGACTTATAGGTGGTGCCGCGTGCCGAGAACGTCAGGTAGAGGCCGTACTCCAAATAAAGCCCAACGGGCCGTACGGAAAGCGTTGCCTGTTCGAGCGTTCCTTGTTGGGTAGATGCAGAAACACGTGGGTTACCCACGCGCAGGCTAAACACAGCCCATGCAGGCACCGAAAGCAGCAGCGCGGCGCAGAGAAGAAGTGTTGTTCGCATAAGTAGATGTTTTTGTTTTGAGAAAGGGTGAGGAAATATGGTGAGGTAAACGCCCGCCCAACCCGGCCTGCTGCCCAATGGTAGGTGCTTATTTTGACTAAAATTGGCAAAACGAGATTTTATTCAATGGGCAAGGGCCTGATAAAGCATGCAAATGCAATGAAAAACATGAAATGAAAAACGGAGATAGAAAAGTGAAAAGTGGCAAGTGAAAAGTGAAAAGTGGAGTGCAAAAAGTGAAAAGTGGGCAGAAGAAGGGATATTGCTGCTCCGTTTCACACCGTCGGCGCATGGTTCAAGTATCTTTGCCGAAGCAACCTAACCATTCCGCTATGAACTGTCATAAACGCTCACTGCTGCTCTGCTTCTTCCTTTTAGGTGTCGCCAGTGCTCTGCAGGCGCAACTGACGCTGCTGGTCAAGTCCATACCCGTCAACACGCCGCCCGGCGCTAAAATTTACGTAGCCGGTACGTTCAACAACTGGAACCCCGGCGACACGACCAAAATCCTGACCCCACTGGGCAACGGCCAGTACAGCATCACGCTGACGCCGCCGGTGGGCCAGGTGCGCTACAAATTCACCCGAGGCAGCTGGGCTACCGTGGAGGGCAACGCCAACGGCGGCTTTTTGCCCGACCGCGTGTGGAACTACAACGGCCAGCCCACCACGCTGGAACTGACCATCCTGTCGTGGGAAGACGTGGGCGGCGTCAACTCTACCGCTGCGCCCAACGTCAGCATCCTGTCGAACAGCTTCTACATGCCGCAGCTCAACCGAAACCGACGCATCTGGATCTATCTGCCGCCCGATTACCCCATCAACACCTCCAAGCGCTATCCGGTGCTCTACATGCACGATGGCCAGAACCTCTTCGACGCCGCTACCAGCTTCGCCGGCGAATGGCAGGTGGACGAGTCGCTCAATGCTCTGCAACAGCAAGGCGACTACGGCTGCATCGTGGTGGGCATTGACAACGGCGGCCAGTTCCGCTTAGACGAGTATTCGCCCTGGGTAAACGTCCAGTACAACGCCGGTGGCCAGGGCGATGAGTACGTGGACTTCATTATCAATACGCTCAAACCACACATAGACAGCACTTTCCGAACGCTGCCCGGGCGCAAGACCACCGGCATCATGGGCAGCAGCATGGGTGGCCTCATCTCGATGTACGCCTTTTCGGAGCGCCAGGATGTGTTCTCGCGCGCGGGCATCTTCTCACCGGCCTTCTGGTTTGCGGGCAGCAAGCCCGCCGAACACGTGGCGGCCCACCCGCGTCAGGGTGAAGCGCGCGTGTACTTCTTAGCCGGCGGCAAAGAGCCGGCCTCTGTAGCACAGAACATGCAAGTGGTGGCAGACTCGCTGACGAAGGCGGGCTTTAGCGCCAGCGAGCAGTTCTTCTCTGTGCCCGCCGATGGGGAGCACCAGGAGTGGTTCTGGCGCCGCGAATTTCCGGAGGCCTACCTGTGGCTGTTTGCCGGTGTGGTCTCCTCCACGGTCAGCCCTTTGGGCGAAAAAGAACCGTTGGGTATCTACCCAAACCCCGCCGGCACATGGGTGCGCTTTTCAGGCCTCGAGCCGACCACAACCTTAGACGTGCAGCTGGCCAATGCTGCGGGCAAAAACCTTCGAACTGCGAAACTGAGCGCCGGCGAGGCCCTCTGGGTGGGCGATTTGCCCGCAGGCTTTTACGTGTTGCGCGTGCGCGCCGGTCAGGGCGAGTGGCAAACGTTCAAACTGGCGCGTCAGTGAGCGGTGCCTGTGCTACCTGTTGTCTGAAGAAGGTGGCGCCTGTGGGCTGAAGCGCAGCAGCCTTCCATCGCCTTTTTTGCCCTCGCTGGCGATGAACAGGCGTCCCTCGGTGTCGAAGGCAATGCCTTCAGGCTGGGGCATGAGCTTTCGGTCTAAGCGCGTTGTGTAGCGCAAAGCGCCGGTAGCGTAATCTAAGACAATCAGGCGCTTGAGCGCCGTAGAGATGACGTACACATCGCCCGATTGGGGGTGGAGGGCAATGCCTGAAGGGCTGAAAAAGTGCTGTTTCTCGTCTTCGGCGTGCGGAAGCCATTCGTTGATGACGCGCGGGTCTATGCGGTAAGCCGGCGTATCGAGCAGCCGCTTAGTGGGCAGATCGAAAGCATAAATGCGGCGCTCATGTGCGCTGTCGGGTATGCCTTTGCAGGCCAGCAAGAGGGCCCGGCGCTGGCGGTCGTAGCCCAGCCCTTCCACGTCGTCTTGTTTGGTCAGAAAGGTTTCGTGGCAAGAAATGCGCGGTTTTGAGCGCTTCCAGTCGGCGATTTCATAAACCTGCCCGTTGCTGCGAACGACAAACAGGCGGTTCTCCACCATTTCCACACCTTCAAAGTCGCCTTTTTCCCGAAAGAGCACCCGACGGACGACCGTGCCCGAAGCCGCCTCGATGAAGAACACCTCGCCGCGTTCGTCCGATACGGCGCACAGCAACCCAGGCTGGCCAGTAGCACTCAGGCCCGAAATCTCCTGCAACTCGGGATACGGCAACAACAGGACAGTATCGGGTGCCTCCAGCAGGTAAGGAAAAAAATAGGCTGTCGTGTCCGACACCGGTTGCCCGTAGAGCGGTGCCCGTCCTGCAAACAGGACAGCTCCTGCGACCAGCATCGCCCAAAATAAGGCGCGGACGGCCGTCTGAAGCCGTATGAACCCTGCAAGTGGTCGCTGTCCGTTTGCGCGGCAGTCGCTCATGGTGTGCTATGTCATTCCGAAAAAACCTCTATCGGATGTACGCGCACGACCAGGTCGGTGAACTTGCCCTTAAAGCGCGTCGCCCGCACGATGTGGTTGTCAATCCAATGATAATTGCCGCCGCGCGGCTTGCCGAAAATGATGCCGTGGTACTTGAAGCCGTGGCGTGTCAACCATTCCTCCGTAATGGCCCGATGCGCTTCCGTACGGCTGGTGAAGAAGTAAATGATGTGGCCTTCATCGTACCACTTGTTAATCATAGCCAGTGCGTCCGGATAAGGAAGCACCGTTTTCATGCGCTCTGGCTCTTCATTGGGCACATCGTCGCAAATAGTGCCGTCAATATCAATCAGGAAATTGCGGACGTTTTCCGGCAAAATCGGGCTGATGCGTTCGCCCTTTTCATTAAAAGCCTCCTGCAGAGACTGTCCGTTAGCGTGGTTACTATCCATGATGGTGTGGATTTAACGCAAAGGTATGCACAAAAGCTGCAAAGAAGAAATCGCCTGCTCGTTGTGCCTGCTTTGATACGACGGATGCGAAGAAGGTTACCTTACCCCAAATGTAACCGGGCCGCAGCGCTCTTTTGCACTGCGGCCCGGCTCCTATCTGTCTCTCATGAAAAGTGTCTTCTTTCGTCCAGAAGCGTCCTGCCGGCTGGTGCGAACCTCTCGTTTGACATTCCTTCAGCGGCATTGACAGTACAAAGGTGCGGGCACAACCACGACGCCAAAAGGACAGAAAGACGCACTCAGAACATCCGATTTCAAGGTTGAAGTTCCAATTTTATAGTCTCAAAACATTGATTTACAATTTTTTGGTGAAACTTAATTTCGCTTCAAATCCCTGTCTGGCAGTCTGCCTTAAGCGCATTTGAGGCTCCCGCCTCGAATGCCTCTATACCCACGGCTGCGCTCCCGCTGCTTGCTGGCGCCCTTCGGCTCAGGACACAGGTCGCTCCTGCAACTTGATAAAATCGGTGCGCGCGCTGGTCATGGCGACGGCCCAGGTCCTCTATGCTTCCAGGCGCCCGGCCACGTATTCTTTGTACTTGCGACCGATGGGCAGCGTGCGCCCCCCCACCTCCACCTCGGCGGCGGAGAAGGAGTCAATTTTATCAATCGCCACCAAAAAGGAGCGGTGAATGCGCAGGAAGTGCTCGCGGGGCAGCAGCTCTTCCAGCTCGTTCAGGTGGTAGTGCGTGGCGTACGAATGCTCGGGTGTGTGGATGGTTACGGCGTCTTTCAGGCTTTCGATGAACAGGATTTCATCCAAATAAATTTTGACCGATCGTTTCTGAACGGCGAAAAAGTAGAACGGGCGCTGGGAGATGGATTTGCGGTACTGCGTGGCTACTTCTTCCACGCGGTGCGCATGTAGGATTTTATTCACCGCTTTGGTAAATCGGTTGAATTCGATGGGTTTGAGCAGATAGTCCACCACTTGCAAGTCGAAGCCCTCTACAGCGAATTCGTGGTAGGCCGAAGTGATGATGATTTTTGGCTGCTGTGGCAGGCTTTTGATGAACTCTAAGCCCGTCAGTTTAGGCAGGTTGATGTCTAAGAAAATGACATCCACGGCCTTTTCGCGCACGACTTCGAGGGCCTTAATGGCGTCAGGGCAGACGTCCACCAATTGCAGGAAGGGCGTCATCTGGATGTACTCGGTCAGGATTTCGGCCGCCAGTGGTTCGTCTTCGACGATGATGCAGCGCAGAGGAGTCATAACACAGCAGAGGTGCTCGGTTGGGTGAAGAATGTGAATGTTGGGGGTAGCTCCCCTACGGATACGAGGCGTAATGTTTTGCGCCGTTGCTGGTTGTATGTGCAAAGTTCGGGCCTATACGCCTAAATCGCGCTTCACTTTTGCGAAGGCAGCCACACATTTTTCTAAGTGTTCGGGTTCGTGTGCGGCAGAGAGCTGGACGCGGATGCGGGCCTTGCCTTTGGGCACGACCGGATAGAAGAAGCCGATGACGTAGATGCCTTCGTCGAGGAGGCGGCGGGCGAAGGTTTGCGCCAGTGGAGCGTCGTAGAGCATGATGGGCACGATGGGGTGCTCGCCTGGGATGATGTCGAAGCCGGCGTCTGTCATGGCTTTGCGGAACCAGCGCGTATTGGCCTCGAGTTTGTCGCGCAGGTGAGTGGTGCTGCTGAGCAGTTCGAGCACTTTGAGACTTCCACCTACGATGGCGGGCGCTACGGTGTTGGAGAACAGATACGGGCGCGAGCGCTGGCGCAGAATGTCCACAATTTCGCGGCGGGCAGCCGTGAAGCCGCCACTGGCGCCGCCGAGGGCCTTGCCGAGGGTGCCGGTGATGATGTCCACGCGGCCCATGACGTTGCGGTACTCGTGTGTGCCTCGACCGGTTTTGCCCAGGAAGCCAGTGGCATGGCATTCGTCAATGCCGACCATCGCGTCGTAGCGTTCAGCCAGGTCGCAGATTTTGTCCAGCTGGGCGATGGTGCCGTCCATCGAGAAGGCCCCGTCGGTGAAGATGAGTTTGCGGCGCGCGCCGGCGGCGTTGGCCTCTTTGAGGCAGTCTTCCAGCGCATTCATGTCGTTGTGCTTGTAGCGGAAGCGTTTGGCTTTGCACAGGCGGATGCCGTCAATGATGGAAGCGTGGTTGAGTTCGTCGCTGATGACGGCATCTTCCTCCGTGAGCAACGGCTCAAACAGGCCACCATTGGCGTCGAAGGCCGCAGCGTACAGGATGGCGTCTTCCATGCCCAAAAAGTCGGCGATGCGCTGTTCGAGTTCCCGATGGATGTCCTGCGTTCCGCAGATGAAGCGCACCGACGACAGGCCGTAGCCGTGCGTGCGGATGGCTTCAATGGCTGCCTCGATGACCTCCGGGTGGCTACTCAGACCTAAGTAATTATTGGCGCAGAAATTCAGCAGTGCTTTCTGTGTCGTCGTGTCAATAACGGCACCCTGCGGTGTGGTAATAATGCGCTCTTCTTTGTACAGGCCGGCTTCGCGGATGTCGGCCAGTTCGCGCTCAAGGGATGGTTTGACGTTGGTAAACATAGATGCAAAGAGAAGATGAAAAGAAGCGTGTAAATGTAATCAGAGGTTGCCTTTTGCAAAGCTGTTTTCGGAGGCTTCACGCGGTTACTTCCTGCACGACGAAGAAGCCATCGGAGCCTACGGGCTGGTACAACGGCATCAGGATAAGCCCGTCTTCGGGCGCCAGTACCGGGCCGCTGGCGTCGTCGGCCAAGTGTTCGCCACGCCGTATAGGTTGAAAATTAACATATCCGGGCCGCATACCAAACGTATCGCCCGGGCGGATGTGGTGCACGTGCCGCAGGCGCGTTACTTTGGGCAACGACGCCGAAAACGCCTGCAGGATGCGCTCGTGGCGGCTGTCCACATCTTCAGGGCGAATGCAGCCGGCTGCGCGCAAGGCGTTCACAATGGCCGCTACCGAACGGCTTGCCGACTCCGGGTCGTTGTGCTGGCCCGCCTCAAAAGCCACACCTACCGAATAGTGCGGATAACCGCCCACCTCGAAGTGATTGCCCGCCACGTAATGCAGCAGCGTGCCCTCCAAGCCGTCCAGCATGCCCAATACCACCGGTGCGTACAGCGCTTTAGCCAACCGAAGGCTGGCGCGGTCGTCAGTCGGAATGCAGAAGATGCCGCCATCTGCCGAGGTTGTATGCAAATCCAGCACAATGAGCGCCTGCGGTTTGTAATTGAGGATTTCCTCTTGAATGGCCTCTATCAGTTCGCCCAGTTCGCGCCACTCCGCCCGCCGCTCGGCAGGTGTCATCTGTTGCAGACAGCGCAAATGCAGCGGCGTCCACATGCGATTAAGGTCTTGCTCCAGAAAGCGCCTCCCTGCCCGGTAAGCCTGCAGATTACCGGCAAGCCCCACCAGCCGCCCTCTGAAAACAAAATCCGGGTTGATTTGAGGTTCCTGCGCCAACAAGCGAAAAACCTCCTCCAAAGCACGCACCCCCGCCGGCTCATTGCCGTGCACGGCAGCCGTAACCACCACCAGTGCGCCGGGTTGCGTCCCAGTATAGCGTCCTATCAGGCGATTCATCATGACAACGCCACAAAGGTAAAGCGCCAACAGGGATGTATCGCCAGCGTATCGCCCACACACCTGTTGCCACTTTAAACAGCGGCCATGCGTGCGACAAGAACCACCAGGACAGCCCATGCCCGGCAGATCCTGTCACCTCCTTGCCTGCGGCAAAAGGACCTGCACCAGGTCAGCCATTCACCCCACCGGTTCGGGCTTTACTGCTTCCAGGTACGCCAGAATGCCACCTTGAAGGTTGAGCAAATTATCGAACCCAAAGCGCTCTTCCAGCTCGCGGATGGCCTTGGCGCTGCGCACGCCCGAACGGCAGTGCACCACTACCGGCGTTTCACGCGAAAAACGATGGGCATTCTCAGCCACCGTGCCCAGCGGAATGAGCTCGGCGCCAATGTTAGCCGCCTCGTACTCATGCGGCTCGCGCACGTCCACCAGCTGGAAGGCGCGCCCCTCGGCCTGCCACTGCAGCAACTCCTGCACCGTAATCTCGCGCACCGGGCGCTCCACCACCTTGACGCCGCAGAATTGCTCGTAGTCTATCAGCTGCGTGATGGTCGGGTGCTCGCCCGTGAGCGGGTTGTCGGCACGGCGCTTCACGCGGAAAATGCGCGTCTCGAACGACAGCGCATCAAAGTGGAACAGCCGACCGCTGAGCGGCTCACCCACGCCGGTGATGACCTTGATGACTTCGCAAGCCTGCATGCTCCCGATGATGCCTGGCAATACGCCCAACACACCGCCCTCCGCGCAACTGGGCACCAAACCCGGCGGCGGCGGCGTGGGGTACAGATCGCGGTAATTAGGCCCCAGTTCGCCGTTCGGATGCCGGTAGTTGAACACCGATACCTGACCCTCAAACTGGAAAATAGACGCATACACGTTGGGTTTGCCCAGCAACACGCAGGCGTCGTTGACTAAGTAGCGCGTCGGAAAGTTGTCGGTGCCATCGGCCACCACGTCGTAGTCGCGCAGGATTTCCAGCGCATTGCGCGCGTTGAGCAGGGTGTCGTAGGTAACAATGCGAATGTGCGGATTAAGCGCCTCCAGCCGCTGGCGAGCCGCCTCCACTTTGGGCTGACCCACGGCATCCACGCCGAAAAGCACCTGGCGCTGCAGGTTGCTGGCGTCCACGCGGTCGAAATCCACAATGCCGAGGGTGCCCACGCCCGCCGCCGCCAGATACAACAGCAGCGGGCTGCCCAGACCACCCGAACCGACTACCAGCACCCGGGCTGCCTTGAGCTTCTGCTGGCCCTCTAAGCCAAACTCCGGAATGATGATGTGCCGATTGTAACGGGCCAGCTCTTCCTTCGTGAACGCTACGTCGGCCCAATCGCTCACACCGCCCGCAATGGCCGGTACAATGCTCAGCGTGGCATCGGCCGGCAGCGGCGTGTCGGCCCACTGCAGGTCGCGCACGTCGTCTTCGCCGACGAACAGGTTGAGGAAAGAGCGAATCTGGCCCTGCTCGTCGAGCAGGTGCTTTCTCAGGTCGGGGTATTCGGTGGCTAAGCGTTCAAGGGCCTCGCCTACCGTAGCGGCTTCCACTTGCAGTTTGGAAGCGTTGTGGGTGAACTTGCGCAAAGGCGTGGGAATGATGATGGTTGCCATAATAAAAATGTGATGTTTTTTGTGTGAGGGTGTGGGTTTCGCCAAACAAGTTTGGCGGGTACGGCGACCAAACAAGTTTGCTTGTTACGAGGGCCAAACAAGTTTGGCCGCTACTGGGGCTGTTGCGGCTTCTTCTTCAAATTGCCGGTCGTCGTTGAGGCGCCAGGAGCGGACGCGCCCGATGCGGCCATCGAGGACGGAGACGATGACGTAAGAGAAGTAGGGCTGGGCGGCCACTCGGTCGTGTTCCGACGGGATGGCCGGGTGGTTGGGGTGTGAGTGATAGACACCCAGCAAGGTCAGGCCGCGCTCATCGGCATAGCGTTCGGCGGCTAAGTAGTCTTTGGGCGCTATCTCGAAGCGGCGGCGCTTGTCGCCCTCTTTGGCGTTATCCACAATGAGAATATCCATCAGGTGGCGGTCGCCGTCGGGCGTTTCGGTGCCAAAGAGGAAGCCGCAGCATTCGTCGGGGAAGGTCTGGCACGCATCGGCCAGCATGCGCTCGTACACGTGTGGGCTGAAATGGATCATAAATGGCTGTTTTTGTGTGCTTTGGGCACTTTTGAATGCTCGGATGAGGGTTCAGGAAAAGATCTGTTTCATCACCTCGCCGTATTTGTCGGCGTTGTCGGGCAAGACGGTAACCACAGTACCCGCCTCCAGCCGCTCGGCCACACGCAGGGCGCCGGCGAGGTTGGCAGCGGCAGACGGACTGAGAAGCAGGCCCTCGTGCTTGCGGGCGGCGCGGATGATTTCGTAGGCCTCAGCGGTGTCTATCTCCTCGAAGGCGTCGGCCACCGAAGGGTCGTAAATGCCGGGCACAATGGCGGTCTCCAGGTGCTTCCAGCCTTCCAGCCCGTGCAGGGCGGAGTCGGGCTGCAGGGCTATGAGCCGCACGCCGGGCTTCAGCTGGCGCAGGCGGCGGCCCGTGCCCACAAAGGTGCCCGTGGTGCCCAGCCCGGCCACAAAATGTGTGATGTCGGGCAGGGCCTGAAAGATTTCCACCGCCGTGGTGTGGTAGTGGGCGCGCCAGTTGTTGTCGTTGCGGTACTGGTCGGCGTAGAAGTAGCGCTCAGGATGCTGCTCGGCCAGCTCGCGGGCCACCTCCTGGGCGCCATCAGTGCCCTCAAAGCGCGAGGTGAGCACGATGCGGGCACCCAGCGAACGCAAAATGTCCTTGCGCTCCTGTGAGGCATTCTCAGGCAGACACAACACCACCTCAATGCCCAGCGCCTTGCCAATGGCCGCATAAGCAATACCGGTGTTGCCGCTGGTGGCGTCCAACAGTGCCCTGCCCGGGTGCAACTGACCACTCTCCACCGCTGCACGCACGATGGAAAACGCCGCGCGCGCCTTGACGCTGCCGGAAAGCTGCTCCCATTCCTTTTTGACAAACAGCCGGACGCCTTTTTTAGCAAACAGCCGCTGAATGGGCTGCAGAGGCGTGCGGCCAATTTGAGCCGCCACCTGGTGAAGGCGGCTCGTCAGGTCAATATCGTTCTTAAGCCAGTGTTCGGTGTGCATAGTAAAGACCAAATTTATTTGGTCAATTTTTTGGTGAAAGGATCGCCAAATGAATTTGGCGGATGCTGGGGCCAAACAAGTTTGGCCGTTACAAGAAAGCCCTCCGGTCGTTACCGAAGGGCCTCTTGCCATTGTATAGTCGCATGTTAAAATAGCCGTTTTAACGGGCATACTCAGGCGAGCCGCTTCGGTGTGCCGGGGCGGAACAACAGCAACAGCGACAACAACAGACAGAACCGAGTATGCGCACTTTTTCCATGGCGGAAGGTTTCACACGTTGGGTTGCGGAGTGTAACGAAGGTACGGCTTGATTTCCCGGACGCCTTTCGGAAACTTCTGCACGGCTTCTTCCGTCGGGATAGAGGGTACCACGATGACGTCTTCGCCGGGCTTCCAGTCGGCGGGAGTGGCCACACTGTGGTAGGCCGTCAGCTGGAGCGAGTCCAGCACGCGCAGCACCTCATCGAAGTTGCGGCCCGTAGAGGCCGGGTAGGTGATGATGAGCTTAATGCGCTTATCCGGGCCGATGATAAACAGCGAACGCACCGTGAAGTTCTCCGACGCATTAGGGTGGATCATGTCGTACAGCGTCGCCACGTGGCGCTCCGGGTCGGCGATGATGGGGAAGTTTACGGTAGTGTTTTGGGTTTCGTTGATGTCCTGTACCCAGCCGTGGTGTTTGTCCAGCGGATCCACGCTGATGGCCAGCACGCGGGTGTTGCGGCGGCGGAATTCTTCGGCCAGGTGCGCCGTGCGGCCCAGTTCGGTGGTGCACACGGGTGTGTAGTCGGCCGGGTGCGAGAACAGGATGCCCCAGCCATCGCCGAGATACTCGTAAAAGTCAATCTCACCCTGCGTGGTCTGGGCTTTGAAGTTGGGAGCGATGTCGCCAAGTCGTAAGCTCATGGTGAATAAAGATGTTGTTTTGGTGAACGGATAAAAATGCAACAGCCCTCCGGCGCTGCTGCCGAAGGGCTGTCGTGGGTATGGTCAAACGTGTGTTCGGAAACGTTAAGCCTCACTGGGCGCATACCGCATCTGCTCCGCTTCGGCAGGCCGAGCCGGACAACAACAACAGCAACAACAGGCTGCTAATGCGGTGATGCAACGGTAATTCATACGTGCGTTAAAACTTCGCCTCAAAGGTATGGGGGCTGCTCGCAAACGTACAAGTTAAATTTTTGCAAAGCGAGCCATGTCGCTGTGCCGGCAGCGCAACCGGAAATGTCTCGCCCCTTGCGAGGTCGTTTAAATGGGGTGTTTTGCGCTATAGACATTTCACCTCTACGAGGTGAGGGTGCGGGGCATCTAACCTCGTCGCTATTGCCATACCCGTTGCCGCAGATGCGATGTTTGTCAGGAGGGTAGATAGCGGGTGGTGATTAGGGTAGAACGCCGGGAATAGGGTTCAGTGAGGCGAGAGCCTCGCCGGAGCTAAGGGGCGACCCTGTCTGCGGTTGGTGCTGTATCGGGGCGATGTCAGCGGCCGAACAGCTGCCGCCCTACCTCTTCGACATGCTGAATATAGTACGCTACGCCCGTATGCTGAGCAATGGCTAAGGCCTGGGCATGCCATTGCTCAGCCGAAAGCGGCGGCTGGCCCTGTGGGCCGAAGAAGTGGTTTAAGCGAGCCATCGAGATACAGGTATTGATAAGGCCTACCGGATCTTGCTCGCGCTCGTAAAGTTGCAGTGCGTCCCGATAACGCTCTGCGGCGATGGCGGGGTGGTTGGTCATGGCCTCCAAATCGCCCAGCGACTGAAGCGTGTTGGCTCGGCCCAGATCTGCTTGTTCTTTTTGAAACAGTTGCAAGGCCATTTCATAGTGCTCTCGGGCTTTTTCCACCCTGCCTAAGCGACGTTCCAAATCGCCCAGCGACTGAAGCGTGTTGGCTCGGCTGCGGCTGTGTTGGGGGCTTTGCGCCAGTTTTTTTTCAATAGCTTCGGCTATTTCGCGCCCGAGGACGGCGCTAAACTGGTACTGGTTGCGCAGCCCGCCTTGAAATGCGGCCAATGCGTCGGCGTCCGGAGTTGCTTCGCGGCAGAGTTCGTGCAGGAAGCGGTGTAGAGCGTTGAATCGGTCTATCAGGGCGCGTCGTGCAGCGAGCGCGGTATCCGTGCTGGCGATGCTATCGGCGGCCTGGACGAGGCCGAGAAAGTAGAGGAGCCATGCGCTTCGAGTGGCCGCCCAGTCGAAACCATTGGTGTGCTGATGGGCCTGGTCTAAGGCGAATCGGGCCAGTGGGGCGAGCATGGCGTAGCGCTCGCCCTCGCGGCGCAGTACGCGGTGCTGGGTTAGCAGTTGCAGGGCTTTGTCGTTGACCTCGGGGGTTGTCCGGTACAGCCACTCGAGGGCGGGTTGGTCTATGCCGTCGGGGAAGAGGGCCGCTGCTGTCCACAGGGCCAGGGTGCCGGGGTGTCGTTGGGCCAGGGCGTCGCTGGTCAGGCGTAGCGATACGGGCAGGCTTCCGCGGCGCGTGGGGTCGCATTCGGAATGGGCCAGTGCGGTACCTTTAGCGCGCCAGTCCTGCATGAGGGTGTTCAGGGGCTTCCAGTCGCCCAGCGCGGCCACCAGCACGATGGACAGCGGATGGCAACTGAGGTCTTGTTGCAGGAAAGTGCGCAGTTCGGGGGTGTCTGCGGCTTCGGTGGGGCGGCCCGTCCAGGCGTCCTGGAAAGTGCTGACGGCGGCGTCTATGGGCAGGGCTTCTATTTCGATAGGTTTGCCCAAAGCACTCAGCCGGGCGCGCGAAGAGGCCAGCAGACGCGCGCCGCCCACCTGTTGCAGGCGGCGCAGCAGGGCGTTGCCTTCGGAAGAGTCCAGGCTTTCCAGGTTGTCCAGGTAGTAAATGCCGGGCTTGAGGAGTGGCAACAGCTGTTCGATGCTTTCCAGACCCTCATATCCCAGGGCGCGGGCGATGGCATCGGCGCAGGCTTCTGGGGTGGCGCCATCGGGCACGCCGACCCAAAAGGCGCGGCTGCCCGGGTTTTGCTGCAGCCACTGGCGCAGGGCGCGCTTGCAGACTTCCGTCTTGCCAATGCCGCCGGTGCCGGTTACCTGAGCCACGACCTGGGCAGCGCTTTCGGCGCCGTTCAGGAAAGCCACGACCTGAGCGATCTCTGCCTCGCGGCCATAAACGTCGCTCAGGTTGGGCGCCAGCCGGGCGTCTTCGGCGATGAGCAGGCCCGGAGGGCGGCGCCGGTAGGGCTGCACGCCGGCATTGGGGTCGGGCATGTCGTCTGTTATGGCACGGAAGATGCGCTCCTGCTGCGAGGGGAAGCGCAGGAGGTTGCTGTGGTCGCGCAGCACAGCTGGCACATCGGCCGGGTCGCCGCCATCAGGCAGAATGGGGATGAAGCGGTCGTTTTGCAGCTTGCTTTCGTACAGCTGCTGCGAGATGAGGGCACCCTCCCAGGCGCGACCATAGCCACCGGGCTGGTCAGCGTCGCGCTTTTCGAATCTGGCCCTGTACCTGGGCGTGCATACGATAAGCACGCAATCGGTGTCCTCGATGCCGTGCTGCATCCAGGCGCGCCAGCCCTCGCGCGGGGCGCGGTGCTCATAGGGGTGATCGGTCAGGACATACAGGCCCTGCTGGCGCAGGTATTCGGCCAGCGCCCACACGCTCTGGCGCAGGGCGTCGCTTTCGTGGGCATAGCTGATGAAGACACGCAAGGGTTGGTCGGGCATAGGCACGCTTTTTCGTTTTCGGGCGCAAAATAAGGGTTATTGGCAGGGACGCCAAAAAGGCTGTGAGGCATCCTCCCTGCTTCTGAAATTTTCCCTTCCTCTTCAACTTTCATACCCAAAAATCGCCCTTACCTCCACGGCTAGCCCTTCCAGCACCTTTGAGGCTACGGTGCCCTCTTCGGCGGCGTAGTCGGTCAGGTGGTAGCGGTCGTTTTCGAGCACATACACCTTGATGCTGCGCGCTTGCTGCACAAAGAGGATAGTGGGCTGAATGCCGGCGTTGTGTTCGTCGAAATAGACGTCGTAAGGAGCAAAGAAGAGATAAGCGGCCTTCTTTTTTGTAGCGATCGAGAGAACGCACCAGACACAGGGCTACTTGCTGGTACGGCGTATGGGGAGAGGCGCGTCGCATAATTTCTCCTTGTATCCACTCGTAAATGCCGGTATCGCCTTCCAGCAGGTCTAAGGCCTGCAGGTCGGCATAGGTCTTCTTCTGGGCTTGTACCGTCATGGGTGCGGCGGTTTTGATGCGGCAAATACCGGCCATGAAAGCGACTTTTTCTGCGCGGGAAGGAGCACAGGCAAAAGCCTGTTACACGGGCAGCGCCGTAGTGCTTTTCACTTCCGTCATGACGAAGTGGCTTTGCACGCGCCCGATGTTTTCCAGGGTGGCGAGTTTTTCTTTGATAAAACGCTGATAGGCGTCCATGTCGGCCACGACGACTTTGAGGGTGTAATCGTACTGGCCGGTAACGTGGTAGCATTCGAGCACCTCGTCGAACTGGCCGACGAACTGCTCGAAGCAGAGCAGGTACTCGCGGTTGTGCTCTTTGAGGGCCACGTCGCAGAAGACCAGCAGGGGCAGCCCAGCCTTGCGGCGATTGACGACGGCGGTGTAGCGCTCGATGTAGCCTTCGCGCTCTAAGCGCTTGATGCGCTCGTGTACGGGTGTGGTGGTCAGGCCCAATGGTGCGGCAATTTCTTTGGTCGTCAGGTAGGCGTTTTGCTGCAGCAGGCGCAGGATGGTGCGGTCGGTGGCGTCTAAGGCGTCCGATTTTTTTTCCATGACGGAGGTGGTTTTGTTTTGCTGGAAAGATGTTTTTTCTTAAAATGGCTGCTCTATCAGTTTTGTTTTCTTAAATAAAACATAAAGGCAGAAAATCGGGTGTAGATGGCTTAGTTTTGTTCAAAAAATGGCACTGTTATGAAAAAGACCTTGCATCCGGAGACGCTCATGATGTCCTACGGGTATCGGCCCGAATGGTCGGAGGGGGCGGTGAAATGCCCGATTTTCCAGACGTCCACGTTTGCCTTTCGGAGTGCGGAGGCGGGCAAAGCGTTTTTTGAAGTGGCCTATGGCCTGCGCGAGAAAGGCGCGCGCGAGAAGACGGGCCTCATTTACAGCCGGCTGAACAACCCCGACATGGAGATTCTGGAAGACCGCCTGACGCTGTGGGACGGTGCTGAAGCCTGCGCTGCCTTCGAGAGCGGCATGTCGGCCATCACGACGGTGTTGCTGGAGTTTTTGCAGCCGGGCGATCTGCTGCTGTACAGCAATCCGCTTTACGGGGGCACGAGCCACTTTGTACACCACATTTTACCCAAATGGGGCGTTCACGTGTTGGGTTTTCGGCCCCGCGCCACCCAGGAGGAATTGGTGCAGCTGGTGGAGCAGTCGGGCCATCGGGAGCGCTTAGCCATGATCTTCATCGAAACGCCGGCCAACCCGACCAATGATCTGGTGGACATTGCCATGTGCCGCGCCGTAGCCGACCGCTTCAGTGCGCCGGAGCGCCGCGTGCTTGTGGCTGTGGACAATACGTATTTAGGCCCGCTGTGGCAGCACCCGCTGCGGCATGGGGCAGATTTGGTGCTCTACTCTGCCACCAAGTACATCGGCGGCCACAGCGACGTCATTGCCGGGGCTTGCCTCGGCTCGGCAGCGCTTATTGCGCGTGTCAAGACGCTGCGCACGTTTTTGGGCAACATGATCGCCCCGCATACCGGTTGGCTGCTGCTGCGCAGCTTGGAGACGCTCAAACTGCGCATGGAAAAGCAGGCCGAAAACGCCCAGGTGCTGGCTCAAAGGCTGCAGGAGCACCCTTTGGTGGAGCGCGTGCACTACTTAGGTCTACTGACGCCTGCTGACGGTGCGGCTTACGAAACCTATCGCCGTCAGTGCGCTTCGCCGGGGGCCATGGTCTCCTTCGAGGTGAAGGGCGGCGAACGCGAAGCCTTCGCGTTTCTCAATCACCTGAAAATCATCAAGCTGGCTGTCAGCCTGGGCAGCACCGAGTCGCTGGCTCAGCACCCGGCCACCATGACGCATGCAGGCATGGCTCCGGAAGAAAAGGCCGCCTTCGGCATCACGGATGCGCTCATCCGCCTGTCGGTAGGCGTGGAAAACGTGGAAGACCTGTGGTGGGACTTAGAGCAGGCGCTCGACAAGGCCTGCCAGATGTCGCCCGTGTGCGAAGCGCAGGAGGAGGCCCCGCAGCAAGGCGCCCACCAGCATGGCTCAGAACAGCGCCTCCGGCGATAGTCTGAGCAACTCCGCCCAGGGCAGGCCCTCTTTGCCCACCAGATAAATGCACTGTGTTGTGCTGCCTGAGTGTGAAGTTACCGCTTCTTTGGGAGCGTCTTGCCCACCTGACGTGGGCCAACGAGCACATGGATGAACCTCCTGGGCTCTTCCAGCCGGCTTTTCAGCAATCCATAAAGCAGTCTGCGATACGTGGGCCGTTTTTTACTCAAAGATGTGAGCAGATTTACTCAAGGTGTTGAGTAAATCGCCGGGTGAAGATGAGAAAAAATTCTTAAGCACAGGCAGAGGTGCTCTGGCTCAGGGGGGCAACTGTGGTATAGGCGGGATTTCCAAAATCCTGATCGTTGGGGAAAACGCACGACCTCCGCGACCCGCTTTGCAAGCACTATCTTTACGCCTGAAAAAAAAGCGTGTGCATGAAACCCGCCCTGACGCTCCCGGCGCTTTTGGCTGAAGCCGCTGCTTTCTGTGAGCAGGCGCGCTCTATCCCCGATCTTTTCGGCGTAACGGATGGAAAGGCTGTCGGCACGTTTATCGAACACACGTTCAAACAGCAGTTGCAAGAGCGCTATGTGCTGGAAGTGGGCAGCTCAGCCAGTGGTATTGACTTGCCGGGTGCAGGCATCGAAACGGATATTAAGGTTACCTCCGTTCGGCAACCGCAGTCGTCGTGTCCGTTTAAAGACCCCCGGCAAAAAATTTTCGGACTGGGCTACCATCTGCTGGTCTTCGTGTATGACAAGCGGGACGACCCTGCTGCCCGGACGTCCTTCCTGGATTTCGTATCGTGCATTTTTATCGAAAAAGAACGAACAGGAGACTACACGACTACGCTCCGACTGCGCGAATTAGTGAAGGATGGCGCTAACGAGTAGGATATTGCAGCATACTTGAGTGACCGCAACATTCCCGCAGATGAACTGACTTTGCGCACGATGGCCCAACATATTTTAGCGAATCCGCCGGTTCAGGGCTACCTGACTATTTCTAACGCCCTACAATGGCGATTACAGTATCATCGCATTTTACATTTGAGCGAGCCTATCGAGGGCATTGTGAGGGTAACTCATTCCATCAATCTATGAGCCTGTTGCAAGAAGCACACATTGGCCCTGAGCTTCGCTCTTTTCTGAAGCGTATTTTTCAAAAGAATACGGATTTGGCCGGGGTTAATCGGCACCTCAAAGCCCTGTGTGGCATCGTCTCCTTTTTTGAAACGGATGCCGACTGGGAGGCATCCGCCGGGCATCTCACCGAAGTGCATGCCTTATTGCCTGACGACGACCGGGCGGCCTACGGCGATTTTCAAACCCGTGCCGATCTGGCCGAGCGGGTGGTTGGTTTAATGAAACAGCGCAACGGCGCTCCGCAGGTGCTGATCGAGCCGACGTTCGGGAAGGGTACATTTATCATAGCGGCCTTGAAGGCCTTTCCTGAGCTGGAATGGGTGGTTGGCATCGAGATTTACAAGCCTTACGTATGGGCAGCGAAATTAGCCATACTCCAATACTTCTTGGAGCACCCACACCAAAAGCCCCCGCGGATTGAGCTCATCCA
Source organism: uncultured Saprospiraceae bacterium (assembly GCA_964646615.1). GTDB lineage: Bacteria > Bacteroidota > Bacteroidia > Chitinophagales > Saprospiraceae > M3007. The sequence goes on along the minus strand of CAZYEV010000018.1, from coordinate 1,966 downwards.
CCAGGATGTGTTTAAGGTTGATTTTCAGAGCATAAGCCAGAAAAGTTCCGGGAAGAGAGTGCTGGTGTTAGGAAATCCTCCCTGGATAACCAATGCGCAACTTGGCGCCATGGACGCCGCAAATCTTCCGCCGAAGAAAAACTTCCGAAAGCTCAATGGACTGGATGCGCTCACCGGCAAGAGCAACTTCGATATTGGTGAGTCCATCGTGCTGATGCTGCTGCAAGCATTTCAACACCAGCCGGGCAGCATGGCCTTTTTGGTAAAGAACACGGTCATCAAAAACCTGTTGTTCGAGCAGCAAAGCCGGCGTTTGCGCATAGGCCGTCTGGAGCAGTATGCTATAGATGCTCAAAAAGCCTTTGGGGCCTCCGTGGAAGCGTCTTTATTGGTATGCGATTTCGACCACACGCCAGCCATGCAATGCACGCGAACCGATTGGGAAGCCTCTAAACCCGTTTCTATTCGATACGGCTGGGAAGGGAACAAATTTGTTTCCGATGTGGAGAAATATTGCCGGGTGCAGGCGTTTGACGGTGCATGCCCACTCGAATGGCGGCAAGGACTTAAGCACGACTGCGCGGCCGTCATGGAGCTGGAGCGCGTCGGAGATCACTTTGCCAGCGCTGCTGACCCCAAAATTTCCATAGAGGACGACTTGGTGTTTGGGTTGCTGAAAAGCTCAGACCTCAAAGGCAATTGGATAGCAAAGGCGAGAAGGTACACCATCGTTACACAGCGCAAGATAGGCCAGGACACTTCCTATATCCGGGAGAGGTATCCGTTCACCTATCGCTACCTGAGCGCCCATGGGGAGCGATTTGCCCGACGAAAATCGAGCATCTACCAGAACAAACCGCCATTCTCTATCTTCGGCATTGGCGACTATGCCTTTCTACCCTATAAAGTTGCTATCTCAGGGCTGTATAAAACGCCCGTCTTTTCCCTTGTGCTTCCTGAGAACGGCAAGCCTCTGATGCTCGACGATACCTGCTACTTCATCGGCTTCGAGCAATATAACCCGGCAGCCATCGCCTTTGCCTTGCTCAATGCTTCACTCACCGCCGAATTGTTGGCGGCCATCACTTTTGCAGATGCCAAACGGAGGTTTACTAAAGAAATCCTCCAGCGCATTGACCTGGTCGCCATAGCCCGGGCCGTGCCTTTCTCACAAATCCAGGCAATATGCCGGGCCGCCTGCCTGGAGGACATTCCCTGCGAGCAGGATTATACGGATTTTTTGGACAGCCTCAGTCCACAGACATCGCCCGCGTCTGCACAGCTGGCCCTTTTCTAACCTTTTTGCGGAAAGAAAATCCTTAGAGCCTTGCCCAATGGAAGCGAATAAGTGTAGTTTGGCAAGAGAGGCGATACCACGCTTCTGCGCTGAGCAAATGCTGCCCTAACCGCTATTTTTAGCAAAAAGGCCATTTTTCCTATCAGCCGTTGTGCAGATGCTATATTTTTGGCCCTGGAATTTATTCCTTCACCAAACGTCCATCCATTATGAAAAGACTATTGCTCTTGACCGGCCTGGCCGCGCTTTTCAGCACCTGTATGCAGATGGAAGAAAATACTCCCACACCTCCAGAGCCTTCTATTGCGGGGGGGGGACCTATGCTCTTCTGAAAACCTTGAGGCCAGGTGAGAAAATCGTTTTATCTGTGCCCAAAGAAGCGCTTTTGCGCGGTGAGTCGGAGACCTGCAACTGCAACGCTAAGGTAACCAGCGCCACACCGCCTTGGGGTGGCTTTTACGTGTGGGCGGTGGGCGTGTATCATTCGTTGCCGTTTGTAAATTGTAATTATTCGCTGGGGCCGGTGGGTATTTTGTGGAGTGAGGGCGATGAATATGATTTCACGCTATGCAAACAGTCGCCCCAGATCATTTTGGAGTTTGCGGTGTCGCCGCCCATTCATCCGGCGCAGTGGGTGCCGGTTTCGGTAACGGTGCAGTTGATGTGTAA
>CAZYEV010000017.1:0-16960 GCA_964646615.1 uncultured Saprospiraceae bacterium | reverse complement strand
GTTTCTCGACCCACCGCGACCCTATCGGCCGCCTGAGGCACCGCGCGCCCTCTCGGAAGCAGAAGCTAAAAAGTGGCTTCAGGAAGTCGTCGAGCAGGAGGAAGGCAAACACGCGCGCCGATACCGCGCACTGCCGCCGCGCAACGAAGCCAACCGCCGGAAAAAGGGATGGTAAAAGCCCGGCACCCGGAGGCTTACCCTGCCACAAAAAGCCGCCATAGCAGCAAAAATACTGCAGGGCGCGGGCGGATAACGTCCGCAAAAATTGGTCAGGGAAAAGCATAGTTTTGCCCAAAAATCCGCTGCGCCCACGCATGGCAAAACGAAAGCAAACAACGACTTCCAGACCTGCCACACCCGCACGCCCGCGCAGCCCGTGGGACTGGGTAGGCCCGGCTCTGGCCCTGCTGGCCTTTGGCCTGTATGCCAACACTTTAGGGCACGGCTATGTGCTCGACGACCCGCTGGCCATCACGAAAAACGACCTGGTTCGGCGCGGGTTTTCGGCCATACCCGATTTGCTTTTCCAGCATTACCGCGCAGGCACGGAGGGCGCCAATGCTTCGGCGTTGCTGTACCGGCCGCTGTCGCTTATCACGTTTGCCATAGAATGGAGCCTGGCACCCGGCCAACCCTGGTTGGGCCATTTCATGAACGCCCTGTGGTACGCCCTGACGGTGGCGCTGGCTTTTGCAGCACTTCGGCGGCTGCTGCGCGGGTACTCGGTGCTGTGGCCAGCGGCAGCGGTCTTGCTCTTTGCCACCCACCCCATCCACACAGAGGCCGTGGCCAACATCAAAAGCCGGGACGAGATCCTGTGCCTGTTCTTCTGCATGGGCGCCTTGTACGCCTGGGTGCGTGCGCTGGAGCACCCATCGGCGCGTTGGCTGGTGGTGGCGCTGGTCAGCTACCTGCTGGCCCTGTTGTCGAAGGAGAGCGCAGTAACCTTCTGGCCCGTCTTTCCGCTGGCGGCCTGGTGCTTTTGGGGCAAAACGGTGCGCCAAAGCCTCCTGGCCGCTCTGCCTATGGCAGGGCCGGTGTTGGTGTTTTTGGTGCTGCGCGCTGCTGTGCTGAGCCGCGTAAGCAGCGACTTCAGCGTAAGCCCCATGGATAACCCCATTGTAGAAGCCTTAGGGTGGGCGGAGCACACCGCCACCGCCTTTGCCGTGTTGTGGAAATACCTGCGCCTGCTCCTGTTCCCGGAGCCGCTGCTGAGCGACTATTCCTACCGCCATCTGTCGGTCGTGGGCTGGAGCAACAGCGAGGCTATCGCCGGGCTGCTCACCTATGGCGGCCTGCTGGCCCTGACGGTATGGGGCCTCTTCCGGCGACATGCCTGGGCCTTCGCGCCGGCGGCTTTCCTGACCAGCATGGCCCTGTACAGCCAGCTGCTCACCGTCATCGGTACACTGCTGGGCGAACGCCTGCTCTACACCCCGTCGCTGTGGTTTTGCTCAGGCATCGCCTGGGCCATCTGGCGGCTTTTCGGAGTAGATTTGAAAGAAAAAAACGATTGGCCGGAGGCCAGAAAACGCTTGCCTGCCACAGCTGTGTTCGGGCTGATAGCGCTGCTCTTCAGCCTGCAAACGCTGCGGCGCAATGCCGACTGGAAAGACAACCTGACCCTCTTCCGCGCCGACGTCGCCAAAGCCCCCGCCAGCATACGGCTCAACAACGGCGTGGGCAGCGAACTATACCTGTACCTGTCGGCCCACGACAGCCTGCCCCAGGCCGAACAAGAGGCTATCCTGCAGGAAATCGAACGCCACAGCCGGGCGGCCCTCGCCATTCGCCCCAATCCGGTGTCGTTCCTCAACCTGGGCAACGCCGCCACTGCCCGCAAACGCTACGAAGAAGCCGTCGGGCATTACGAAGAAGCTCTTCGATTGGCACCCAAATACGGTATCATCCGCATCAACCTGGCACGCACCTATGCCGTCTGGGGGCGCATCGAAGGACGCCAAAACAACAACCTCAAACGCTGCACCGAACTGCTGGAAAAAGCCGTCGAATACGGAAACCAGGACCCCGACGTCCTGCTCGACCTGGGCACCGCCTATGGCCTTCTGGGCGACAACCGCAAGGCCATCGAGTGGTTCGAACAGGTTACCCAGCGAGACCCCTCCAACGCCACCGCCTGGCGCAACTTAGCCGTCGCTTATCGAACCCTCGGCGACCACGCCCGCGCAGAGGCTTGCGAACGAAAGGCAGCGGGTCAGTGAGAGTGTTACTCTTGCAAAGAGAAAGGCTTTTTGGAGGATGAAAGGAATGCGGGAAGCCGCCGCAAACGGCAGGGGCATTCCGCCTCAGCCGGCTTGTTGTCCCAAGCGGCAGGGGTAGTCTCAAATCTGCGTAAAATATCGGAAATCGTGCCCGTATTCGATGCGTTGCAGTACCTCGTAGAGCAGCCGAATAAGGTGATTGACGTCGTCTTTGTGGGCCATTTCCACGGTGGTGTGCATGTAGCGCAAGGGCAGTGAGATGAGCGCGGAGGGCACGCCACCATTGGAGTAAGCGAAGGCATCGGTGTCGGTACCTGTAGAGCGCGAGGCAGCTTCGCGCTGGAAGGGTATTTCGGTTTCCTCAGCCGTCCGGACGATGAGGTCGAGCAGGCGATTGTGCACCGCTGGAGCGTATGTAACGGTAGGCCCGTTGCCGCAGCGGATGTCGCCGTGCTTTTTCATGTTGATCATTGGCGTGTGGGTATCGTGGGTAACATCCGTAATCAGGGCCACATTGGGCTTGATGGTATCGGCCACCATTTCAGCGCCGCGCAGGCCAACCTCTTCCTGCACGGAGTTGACGATGTACAGCGTGTAGGGCAGCCGGATATTGTTTTCTTTGAGCAGCCGGGCCACTTCGGCGATGCAAAAGCCGCCGATGCGGTTGTCTAAGGCGCGGCCGCAGTAATATCGGTTGTTGATGATGGTGAACGAGTCCTGGAAGGTAACGACGCAGCCGACGTGGATGCCCATTTTGGTTACTTCTTCGCGGTCTTTGGCGCCTACGTCCACGGTGATGTTTTCTAAGGCTGGGGTGAGGTTGGCGTCCTTATCGGTGCGCGTGTGGATGGCCGGCCAGCCGAACATGCCCTCTACGCGCTCGCCGTTGCGCAGGTGCACATAGACGCGCATCGAGGGAGCGATGACGTGGTCGCTGCCGCCGTTGCGGATGACGTGCAAAAAGCCGTCTTCAGTGATGTAGTTGACAAACCAGGAAATTTCATCGGCATGGCCTTCAATGACGACGCGATAGTCGGTGCCCGGGTTAATGATGCCGTAGGCGGTGCCGTAATTGTCCACCTGCCATTCGTCAATGTAGGGTTTCAGGTATTGCAACCAGAGTTTCTGTCCAGAGGCCTCGTGTCCAGTTGGGCTGGCGTTGTCTAAATATCGGCGAAGGAACGCTTCGGACTCGGGTGTGATAACGTGCATGTGTCTGTGGGAAGTCGGTTAGGATTAGTTAAGCGTACAGCGCGCCCCATCCTTCGGGGTTTTGGCGCCAGTGTTCTAAGATCAGATGTCCTTGTTCGTCAATGTAGCCCGTATTGAGGGCCTCTTGCAGTAGGGTAGCATAGTCGGTCAGGGTAGCGAAGGGGACGCCCTGGGCTTCGAAGGCGGCTCGGGCTTTTTCAAAACCGTATTGGAAGATGGCCAGCACGCCCACGACGGTGCAGTTGGCTTCGCGCAGGGCTTCTACGGCAGCCAGACTGCTGCCGCCGGTACTGATGAGGTCTTCGATGACCAGCACTCGCTGGCCCGGGTTCAGGGTGCCTTCGATGCGGTTGCGGCGTCCGTGGTCTTTGGCACTGCTGCGCACGTAGGCAAAGGGCAGCTCGAGTAAGTCGGCCAGCAGTACGCCTGGGGCAATGCCCGCGGTGGCTACGCCGGCTACGGCCTCAAAGGGCTCGAATGCTCGGGCGCGCTCGCGCAAGGCGTGCTTGATGAACGTGCGGATTTCGGGGTACGAAAGAGCCACGCGGTTGTCGCAATAAATGGGCGAAAGCAGGCCAGATGCCCACGTGAAGGGGTCGTGCGGCTGCAGTTGAACCGCTTTAATCGCTAACAGCCGGCGGGCGACATCGGCAGAAGGGTTCATGGAGTGCAGAAATCGGGATAAAAAAGGAGGATAGTGTCGTGGGAAAATGTTGTTGCTAAGAAAGCGCTGCTGGGCCAAACGAACGGAGCGCCGTTTCTTTGGGCGCAAAAAAATGCCATGAGTGCGCAGCAAAGGTACAAAGTCCACGCGAACGACACGGCCATTTTTCTGGGCACGCCCGAAAGCATCGCCGAACTGGGCCTTTTGCCCGGCAAGGACGTCCATACAGCGCCGTATTTGGGCAAAAGAAAGCAAATCCGGCAGTTCCTGGACTGGTTAGACAAATCGGCGCCCCTGCGCGTGCTGGCGCTCTACGGCGAAAACGCCGAACAGCTGTGGGCCGACTTTTCGGCCTGCTTCACACCGGTCGAGGCTGCCGGCGGGCTGGTAACCGATGCCGAAGGGCGCCTGCTCGTCTTCTTCCGTCGCGGGCGCTGGGATTTGCCCAAAGGCAAAATAGACCCCGGCGAAACGCCCGAACAGGCTGCCCTGCGCGAAGTGCACGAAGAAACAGGCCTGACGGAACTGGCCCCCGGCCCGTTCGTCGGCCATACCTGGCACATCTACCGCCAGGGCGACGAACGCTTCCTGAAGCGCACCTGGTGGTACCGCATGCACACCAGCCAGACCCACACCACGCCGCAAACAGAAGAAGACATCGAGGAAATCCGCTGGGTCAACCCCGCCGAGTGGCTGGCCGAAACACCGCACACGTATCCGAGCATTCGGGAGATTATCGCCACAGCGTTTGGCTGAAACGCCCATCGGAGTACCTTTGCACGGCATAGAAACGCTACCGCTGCATGAACAAACTGGGCCTGATTATTCGCCGCGAATACCTCACGCGTGTCCGCAAAAAGTCCTTCATCATCGGCACTTTGCTGGCACCGGTGGGCTTGCTGGTCTATTTTTTAGTCATCATCTACCTGACCAAATACGAAGGCGACGCCGAGGCGCGCATTGCGGTCAAAGACGAAGCCGGCATGCTCGGTATCATGCCCGATGAGCGCGGTATCCGATACATTCCCGCTCCCGACAAAACCTTAGACGAATTGAAGCAGGCCGTGCTGGATGGGCAATACAACGGCGTGCTGCAAGTGCCAGCCCTGCGCTCGCTCCAACAAAAAAGCCTGACCGTTTACTACTACTCCGACGAGAAACTGGCTCCCGAGCGGCGCCAGCTGATAGAGCGGCGCATCGCACAAAAGGTGCGCGACTTCAAAATTGACTCGCTCAAATTTGACCGGGCATCTTTGGAGAACTTGGAAACCGACGTCTCCATTGACCCAGAGAGCATTGCGCAGGTGGGCAAAGACGAAAGCAAATACACCGCCGGCGTTGGCCTGCTCATCGGCACAGTGGTGGCGTTTATCATGTTTTTCATGGTCATGATGTACGGCCAGATGGTTATGCGCTCGGTGATGGAAGAGAAGACCAACCGCATTGTGGAGGTCATGATGTCGAGCGTGCGACCTTTTGAGCTGATGCTGGGCAAAATCATTGGCGCTGGTGCCGTGGGCCTCACACAGGTACTGGCCTGGGTGGTGCTGGGCGGTGCGGTCATGTTTATTGTCCCGTTGTTGGTAGATTTTGACCCTAACGCCATACAGCCAGCCATGGGCGCGGGCGTGGCCGCTATGGACCCCGACGAAGCCCAGGCAGAGGCATTTCAGTTGCTCAATGAAATCAACAAACAGAACTGGCCCATGCTTATTGGTGCCTTTGTTGTTTTCTTTTTGGGGGGGTATTTCATCTATGCGTCTCTGTTTGCCGCCATTGGTTCGGCCATGAGCGACGACTACGGCGAAGGGCAGGCGCTGGTATTGCCGGTAACCATTCCGATTGTTCTGGCTTTTTACATTGTCGTCTTTGTAGGTATGCGCAGTCCCAACAGTGGTTTGATGGTGTTTGCCTCACTGTTTCCACTGTTTTCGCCCATAGCGATGCCGTTTCGCATGGCGTTCAGCCCGCCATTGTGGCAGGTAATACTTTCTTTGGTGATTGTGGTGGCTTCGGCGTTCTTCTTTGTGTGGTTGGCGGGCCGCATCTATCGCGTGGGCATTCTACTGTATGGCAAGAAGGTTACGCTCAAAGAGATAGGCAAGTGGTTGTTCTACCGCTAAAGAGCGGCAAGGCGTTGCCATATGTTTTCGGCTAACGCCTGTGGGGGCAGGTCGTCAGTGCTGTAGATGACGGGCAGGCTTTGTCGTTGCAACCACAGGTGTTCGGCGGCGCGGCTGCGCAATTTTTCGGGTGGGGCAGTGTCGTACTGTTCGGCCCAGGAGAGGAATTTTTCAAAAACGGTATGAAGGTCGCCGCCAGGCGAAATGCGCTCGATGCCGTAGCGTTCGGCTTCGCGCTGCCGAATGCGCACCAAACGCACATCAGCGGGCAGCCAGCGGTACACAATGGCGTCGAAGCGCCCGACGAGCGGCTCGCCCCAGCCCAGCAAGGCGCCGGCCACGACGAACTGCTCCTGACTTTCGAGGTCTTGCGTCAGCAGCCGCAAGCGGTGTTGCGCGTTGCGCTTGCGCCGGTAGGGTAACGGGTCGTCGGTAAACCAGTAGTAATCGTCTGTGTCAAAAAATGGAATGCTCCTGCAAGCGGCCAGCGCTTGCCCTAAGGTGGTTACGCCCGCACCCGGGGCACCGAAAACCCAAAGCCTTTGCACCTGCACAGGCCCGAAGCCTCTTTTTTATTCCGAAGCACTGGGCTTCGGAGTACGCCGGCCAATAGCCGCTGCTATCAGGCCGCTAACAAGGCCAAAGAACAGCGCCACAAACAGGCTCGTCACAGCAGTGCTGCCCAGGTCGGCCATTTTCTCAAAACCCGTTGAAGAGCGCTCCATTTCTTCCAAAACCTGCGGCGGCATAGACTCGCTCCAGGCCTCGAGCATCTGTTCTTTCATACGGGTGGGATAGTCCGGGTCTATAAACTTGACCAAGATGTAGTTCCAAAAGCCCGATATAAACAAACCGCCTGCAGCCGTGGCGAAGCCCACCAACAAGGCACGCCCAAAGCTGATGAAACCGCCATCCAAAGTGCGCTGGTGCTGAATGGTCATCAGCGCTACACCAGTGCCTAAAGCAATGGTAAGCAGGAAGTTGATGAAGCCCGCGCTCATGCTCATCACGTTGATGTCCAGCACATAGATGAGCGCCGAGTAGGCAATGACGGCCACGGCCAGTACAAGCGCCTGGCGCACAACAATGTTCCAATGGATGGGCATAGGCGGCTGAGTAGGTGTATTTTCCATAAAGCAAGCTGAATTTTAGTGCACAATACGCGGCAAGTATAAAAACAAACCCTCGCATCCCGGACGCTGGCTCCTTCGCCCAATCGCTCAAACGCCTATATTTTGTGATGAGTAGGGTGCTGCTTTAGACAAATGCCGCCCACAGCGGCTGCTTGCGCCCGCTATTGTTCGCCTCGCATGCTCTCATTGCACGCGAATTTCCACGCGCCGGTTTTGCGCCTGCTGTTCTTCAGTGGCGTCCGGGCTGGGGTAAATCATTTCCGTGTTTCCATAGCCCTTGTAGCGCATCCTGTCGGGTGAGATGCCGTTTTTGAGCAGGTACTCATACACCAGTTTGGCGCGGTTTACCGATAGCGCCCATTCCCACGAGTCGAGTTGCTCGGGCTTTTTGAGCGGGTTATTGATGTGGCCGGCGATTTCGATGTGTGCCTCTGGATTGAGTTGCATGAAGCGCAGCACTTTAGGCAATTCTCCTTCGGACTGCGGCAGCAGCACGGCCTGGTTGCCGTAAAACAGCAGGTTGCGCAGGGCGATTTTCTCGCCCGATGTGGCTGGCGGTAGGCTGAATTGGAGCGGCGGGTTTTCAGCGCCCACGCGCAGGGTTTTGGCGTCGAAGAAGTAGCCCGGGGCAAAGACCTCCAGCCGTACGACAGAGTCTTTGGGCAGTTTTATGCTGAAGTGCCCGTCCTTGTCGGTGCGCAGCGAGTCGCGCCAGCTGCGCATGGACACATAAATGGAGGCCTCCACGGGTTTTCCGGTTTTGGGGTCAATTACACGCCCCGAAATGGAGCTTGTGGGTACTGGGGGTGGCGGCGGTGTAGAGGGCACCGGAGCAACGACGACAATTTCGGCGCGCCGATTGCGCTGGCGGCCTTCGTCGGTGTGGTTGTCGGCTACAGGTACGGCTTCGCCCTGATATGCCTGCGCAATAGCTTGTTTTTCAACGCCCAAGTCCTGCAGCGCAGCAGCGACGGCCTGAGCGCGGCGGGCTGATAGGCGCAGGTTGAAGGTTTCGCTGCCAACGGCATCGGTGTGCGCGCTGATGCGGATACGGGCATTTGGGCCGGCTTCGCGCCAGCGTTGAGCGGCCAGCTGCAGGGCCGGGGTGTCTTGCGTGCGGATGTCTGCGCGTCCGAAGGCGAAGAGGATGTGCGTTTCGTGCAGCGTATGGAGGGTGGTATCCGTAGTGCTTTGGGCATAGGCTAAGGCCGGCCAGAGGGCCGCCGAGAAAAGCAAGTTGCGGATGAGCATAGCTGACTGGTCGTTGTTTTCGACCTAAAGGTACAGCTATGGTTGGCTTCGCTGCACAGGTGCGTGGCCTCAGCGCTGGTTGCGCACGTAGTCGAGCAGGGGGTCGCGTCCGTCGCGGAAGGCCGCAAAAGGCAAGTCCATCGGGATGTCTATGCGCAGCGTCTCCGGGTTACCCGGCACGGTTCGCACGGGTCGCGTCCCGTAGAACACTTGCAGACGACTGTTGGGCAGCATCAGAAAGTCCGGGTCGGCAAAGTGGTTGGGCCGTTGAGCGGGCGGCTCGCCGATGAGTCGGGCCTGCGTGCGCTGCTGGAAGGCCGCGGCAATCTCCACTGCTGGGCCAGCGGTATAGCGGTTGACGGCCACATAGAGGCGGTTGGGCTGGTTGACTAAGGGGCGCTTGGCCAGCGCATCCACCAGCCGCAGGCCGTCGTCGGGCGAGCCGAGGGTGTTGAAGCGCAGGTCGAAGAACAGGCGCGCCAGCGGGTAGTTGTCCAGCAGTCTGAGCAGCGAGTCGAGCACCGGCTGAAAAGGCGGTATTTGCTGAGCCGCGGCAGTGTCGCCTGCAGCCAGAGCCATCTCCTGGCTGAAACAGCCGTTGTATTGGACATAAACAACTTGCTGGGCCTCCGACCAGTGCAGGCTGAACACCTGCTTAATGGGGTCCCAGCGGAAATCGGGTTCTTTAGGCACAAACTGCAGCGGATAGGCACCGTCTTTGTCTTTGCGGAAGTCAATGGGGTGCACGTAAATGCCAAACTGCTTGCCCGTTTCATCGGCCATCAGCGTAGCCAGCGTATCGCCCTTGCCAACGCCAGCCATCTCTACGGCTAAGGGAAAGCGCAACCACAGCGGGCCATCGCGCCGCGCCGTTTCAGCATTCTCCTGCGGAAAAAAAACGCCCAGATGCCGCAGCATGCTGTCCGGCTCGATGCCGTTGATGGACACCACGCGCCGCCCCATAGCCGGCGAAAAACGCCTGACGGTAGCACTCACGTACAGGCCGCCCTCGTACCAGCCCAAGCCAATCGGAATGACCCGGCCCGACTGCTGGAACAGCGGCGACAGCTCCACGCGCGTATTCACATCCCGGCATTTGGCCAGCGCTGCCTGAAGCAGTAGCCCCACCTCCAGGTCGCTTTTTCCTTCAGCCAGCGCTGCCACTTCGTCTAAGTCGCGCTCGAAGGCCTCGCGGCTGTGGTAGCGAAACAGGTCGGGGTGGCGCTTTGGCAACTCTCGCTTGAGCAGGTCAAGATCCGCCTTCCACTCGGCGGCGCTGTGTTGGGCATGCAAACCACCGGCCCATACAAATAGCCAAAAGAAAAGAACGGGAAGCGCAAAGTGAGTCATAGCAGTCTCGCGTCTTTAAAAAACGACGCAAAGGTATGCGCTCAAAAGGCGTTTCCCGTTCTGCAAAGACGTTCAACAGGTGCAACAAGCGCCTCATCGAACTTTAACAAAGGTGCCCTGAGACATCCAGGTTTTGCTGCGCACAACCAGGTGGTAAACGCCCGAGTTTAAATGATTACAAGGTATGCGCACTACATTTTGAGCCCGACTCACGCAGCGGCCATTGCAGTCATATATCTCAATAGCGAACTCATCCTCCAAATGTTCGGCGGAGAGTTCTAACCATAGTTCGTCCATGGTCGGCACCGGATACAGCCGGATTTTTTCTGAGCGAACTATTGTAGAAGTGGACACAGAAGACTGTATCTCAAACGCACCAATGTTAGTCATGGGCTTGTTGCGAGGAAATCCTCTATAATCTATGGCTACCTCTGGCATAATAGCGGGTACTGAGTAGAAAAAGTCCTTATTTAACGTGTCGCCATTTGATTTTATACCTGGTACAACGTAATGTAGAGCCGTATCCCCCAGTAATGACAGCTGGTGGCGCATATCGGAACGCTCTTGGTTACTGCCACTAACTGTGCTGGAGATCGGAGGTGCTTTACTCCATAGATTTGAGGCGAATAAATAATCCTTTTCGTGTGCCTGAATTTTGGGGTTAAATGCCTCATTTAAGACGATAGCCCTCTCCGGGTTGAATGCAAAAATATTGTTCTGGACTCTGGTATTCATGACTGCGCCATGATTGTCAGTTATTATTGTGTAATCTGGAAAAAAGAGGTTTGCTATTATCACCTTATGATTGCTTTTCTGCAAAGTGCCAATGAATGTATTATGCCGTATGAATACATTCTTGATGCAATTCGTACCTAATACATTAACATTACCCTGCCAGAAGTCAAGAAATCGTCCAGAGTTCTGGATGAAATTATTAAATATGAATACACTATCTACGTTGTGGAAAGTCTCATCAGGAGCTGCGCATTTTGTGAGACAATATTCGAAGCGAGGGAAATTCCCATCCACACAAGCGCCTTCGTTGGCCAAAAGGAATGCCTTGCCAGCCTCAAAGGCTTCTACTTGAGGACATGTTTTCCAGTATCGGTCGCCAATACCGGGCGTGTTATACAAGTAATTTTGATAAATGAGTAAACGGGCAGAATTATCAGCGTAGAATTGGGTAGGATTATCGTGCAATATATTTCGATAGGCCTTCCCGTAAAGGGTATTATGAAAATTTAGTCCTTCTCCTCGCGTGTAGGCAATCACCGAATGATGAATAGTGGCATGTGTACAACCCAAAAATTTGATGCCGCTTGGCCATTCACAATTTTGTGGGAGATCTTCTTCACCCAACCGGGATGAGTAGCGAGCGGCGCTGTAACGTATTTCTACTTTGTCGGCTTTTTTGATGAGTATTCCAAATCCTTTTACACTATCTACTTGTACGTTTTCGATGAGGATATCGTGGGGGCGGCTTTCGTAGGGATGAATGTAGATGCCATTTAAATTACCATATTTAAGTCGAACGTTGCGAATGAAAATATGGCTTCCGCTGAGCCGAATGAGGTGATTGGTAGCGGGTTGGGTAGGTGAAGGGCCTTGAATAAGCACATCCCCAATGCCTTCTACACTTACGTTTTTGTAGGCCCCGTTTTTTTCCCATTGTTCCCTGTCTTGAATAAAACCTGCATCAGTGTAATAGATACCCGGCAATAGACGTACTAATCCATAGGTGCGGAGACCGAAACTTTTAAAGGGGATTAAACTGAGTGCACGCGAAAAGGTGCGTACAGGTTTGTCTAAAGTACCCGGATGATTATCGTTGCCATCGGGTGCCATATAAACGGTGTCTGTAATGGCGTAAGGGCCTTCATTGACGATAGGCAAATGGATGTCAAATTGTGCCTTCGAGTTAAGGGCGAATAGCAATAGACCAGCAGAAAGTGTAATGACTCGCATAGGATAGTAAATTGTTTTAGTGAAGTTAAAATGCGTGCCCCGCATGCAGGTTATACAGGGCCGAATGTCTTAGTTATCAACTTTCCGTAGATTTTGAAAAAAAATGCGCTTTTTAGGATTACGCTATTAGCAGTTATTTATTTTTAAGGCACCTGCCTAAAAACTTAAAACACCTACTTTTGGCCCTTTAAAACGGCCGAGACCCTCTGCACGGCAGCGGTACGCCAGCAATTTTTTGTCGGAAACATCACCTGCAACAACAACGAAACACCCGGTCATGAAGAACATCCGCATCATTCGGAACAAAGAACTGAGCATTGGTGAGGCGCTGCTGCCCGTCGTAGTACTCATTGGGCTGCTGGCCTACAACGTGCTGGTCTTTGGCGACGACTCGCTAAGCGGCTCCAACCAATTCATCTTGCTCATGGGCGCAGCGGTGGCGGCGGTAGTGGGCTTTCTCAACGGCGTTACCTATCAGCAGATGGTCGAAGAGGTGTCCAACAACCTCAAATCCACGACCGAAGCCATTCTCATCCTGCTCTTAGTGGGTGCGCTGGCGGGCACCTGGATGGTCAGTGGCACCATTCCGACGCTGATCTACGGCGGCATCCAATTGCTCAGCCCGAAGGTCTTCTTGCCCGTAACGGTGCTGGTCTGTTCGGTCATTTCGGTGGCGACGGGCAGCTCCTGGACGACCTCCGCCACCGTAGGCATTGCCCTTATTGGCATCGGCAAGGCTCTGGGCATACCCGAAGGAATGGTAGCCGGTGCCGTCATTTCAGGCGCCTACTTTGGCGATAAAATGTCGCCGCTGTCCGACACCACCAACCTCGCAGCAGCCATGGCAGGCAGCGACCTGTTCGCCCACATCCGCTACATGATGCTGACCACAGTGCCCACCTACATCATCACCCTGCTTGCTTTCGTATTCCTGGGCCTCAACTATCAGCCCGAAGGCGTGGCAGACTCCTCGACTATATTGGCGGCGATAGACTCGGCCTTTTTCGTAACGCCCTGGCTGCTGCTGGTTCCGTTGGCCGTCGTTGGCCTCATTATCTTCCGCACCCGCCCCCTTATCGCGCTGCTGGCGGGCGCGCTGCTGGGCGGGCTGTTTGCCGTCATCTTCCAGCCGGCTTTGGTGATGAAAATCGCCGAAGCAGATGTGCTTAACTTCCAGGCCGCTTATCAAGGGGTGATGAAAGCCATGACCGTCAGCACCGGCGTAGAGACAAACAATGCTGCGCTCAATGACCTGTTCGCCACAAAAGGCATGGCCGGCATGATGCCCACCGTGTGGCTGGTCATCTGCGCCATGACCTTTGGTGGCGTCATGGAAGCCATTGGCGCTCTGGCCTGCATCAGCGCTGCCCTGTTGCGTCTGGCGCATTCGGTCTTTGGGCTGTTTGCCAGCACGGTGGCCAGCTGCTTAGCCCTCAACGTAACGGCCTCCGACCAGTACTTAGCCATCGTGATACCGGGCAAAATGTTTTCCAAAGCCTACGCCAAACGCGGGCTGGCCCCCGTCAATCTGAGCCGCACGCTCGAGGACTCCGGCACGGTAACCTCCGTGCTCGTGCCCTGGAACACCTGTGGCGCCTACCAGTCGCGCGTGCTGGGCGTAGATACGTGGCACTACCTGCCCTATGCGGTGTTCAACTACGTCAGCCCGTTCATGACGCTGCTCTTTGCTGCCCTGCAGATTAAAATCCGGCAGGCCATGACACAGGAACCTGAAGCTACGGAACAGCCGTAGGTTTTCAGACGCTGATGTGGCATCGGATCCAGAAAAAAACAGGTGCAACCGCTCAACGTGGGCGATTGCACCTTCGTTTCCGACAAGAGGGCCCGGGCGCATAGAGGCGAAGCCCTCTCCACTAATTCATCGAAGCCGTGCCCCTGCTGGCAGAATAAAGGCGTCCGCCAGGATATTCCACATAGAAGACTGTGAGCAACTTCTCCAAACGCACCGAGAGATTATTCTGAGTGGCATACTGCCTCCATTTTTCCAGAATGGACTGACGATGTTTTTCTATCACCTCCAGATCGGACAGACCCAGCAATCGTCGGCCAATTTCGCGCTCAGTCAAATTGGGATAACGCACGAAATAGTCCAGCACCTGGCGCTCCTCTTCAGTCAGATGCTTTTTGAACTGCTCCAGATGCTCAAAAAAATCGGCAAACTTGCGTACAGAGATAGACTCTACCAAGTGCCGTAATTGATTGACTACCAGGATATCGTTATGAATAAGATAGAGAAGCGCAAACGTGCCTATTGCCCAAGGCGTGTGGATGTAAATATCCTCCCATATCGAGCCAGCAGGTTCATGGGGAAAATAATTAATCATGAGGTGCAAGATAATATTCATGGCAGCCAAAAAGGCAATCATCAACAAAAAAGGACCAGGAACGAGCGTAATTAGCCTAATAATCTTTAAATAGAAGTTCTTGCCAATACCAAGCCGGCCGGCTAAATCACGTACAGTAGAGCGAGCATTAGAGTCTAACAGACGAATGGCCTCCCGATATTTATCTAAAACCATCCTCCGCAGAATACGGTCAGCCTCTGACAAACGCCATAACAAAACACCGCAGGTGATGATAACTAAACAAACCATGACAGGAGCTGAATACTCAGACCCAAAAACGCCGCGCGGAGATTTCAGAACATAATCTATCAAACGCTCAATAAACATTAGGCTAAGAGCCATTAAAAAAATAAATACCAGTAGCGGTCGCTCGCCCAGAGCCTTGGCGTAATGCAGATAAATTGATTTCATATATCTAAGGACGGAGTTTTCAGATTTCTTCCGAACAACACCATGTATGGTAGTGCGTAGTTTAATGCGGTGCGGGTCTCGCATATGTGTCCGCATTTCGCGAATAATCTCGATATCGCGCCGAAAACTTTCGTCTTGGGCCATCCGATCTTCGACTTCGAGCCTATCGGATGGAGAAAGCGCATTATCCAGATAGTCGTCAATTAACTCGTAGATACTGTTGTTAGCCATAGTACTGAAATTAAAAACATGAGATAGAATGAGCGATTACTTTTATTGTATTAGTCCAATGGAAATCCGCCCTCTTTTTCGTAGTAGTATTTTAGCTTCTCAATGCATCTGACCTTTTGCACACGGACGGAGCCAGCACTTTTGAAACCTAATTTTTGCGCAATCTCGGCCATAGAATAGCCTGCAATATAAAGTTCTATAAGATGGCGACTTTTTTTGTCCAATCGCCCGAAGGCGCGGTCAAATTTCTTCTGACGTTCGAGCATGTCTATGTCTATCTCAAAATCAGGAACTTCATATAACTGACGCTCATATTCACTGAGTGGGATAAAGTCTTTCTTATTTCCTTTTTTTCTTAAGATATTCAGCAGTATTCTTTTTGCAAAAGCATAAACCAAAGTATTGAACTGACAGGTAAGCGTAAAATCCCTATCGCGTACTCTGTCATAAATGGCCATCAGGGTATCCTGAAAAAGATCATCTGCGTCTTTTATCGTCTTTTGATTCAAGTGTACTAAATGCTCAACAATGCCGAAAAAATTGTCGTAGATTTCCTGGATAAGCACCGGGTTGTTGTCTTTCAAAGCCTGAATGTACTTGTAATCGCTGTGCATAGGAGGTGCGGTTTTCAGTATTTGAGTTGACAATTCGACTCGGAGTTTTGCCTCACCTCAATGGGAATATTGCTTTATGACAGCGGATAATTTGTTCTAGCATAGTGTTTATTCATTTATCTGGACGGATATCGGGCGAATTCTTGCCAGGTATTACTATTTGCTTTTTCGACCAGTACGACAACTTCCTGATCTTTGGGGCGAGGAAAGCGCAGTGTTAGCCAGCCATCTTCACCTTTTTGCATGATGGAGATCGGTTCAGGTTTACCGCCTTTTGGCGCAATGAAAAAGCGGGTGGGCGCTTCGCCTTCGAACCTGAGGCGTAATTCCACCTGGTTGTCTGACACGCTTAGAAGGGTTGGGGTAAAATCCGTCAAGGTAAATAATGCCGTTTCATAGCAGATGACAGGCTGCTTGGGAAAATCTTTGCGACTGAGCGGCTTCTCTACAAGTTGCCACTTTTCCTCTTGAGGAAAATGATCCAGGAGGAAATAGCGCGGTGGCACCATGAAGTAGCCAGGTCTGAATTCGAATGTGAAACGTTTTACTTCCTCGTCAGTATAACCTGCAGCCCAGGTAACATCCACCAAATGCCATCGGTCATTGAGTCGGAAGGCATTCCACGCATGATCTGCGCGCTCCGGGAGCCTCCGAAATGGGCTCTCGAACCGACGAGAAGTTCCTGAAATAACTACGGCCTCTATGCCAATCGCTTCGCACATGGCCTGGAAAAGATGGCTGTAGTCGTCGCAGATGCCCTTACGTTTGCGGAGGGTTTCAACCAGCTGCTTCTCTCGAAATTTTAAATATTTTCGCTGAGCATCCTCCTCAGAATAGCCAGAAATAGCTACGTCGCGGTCCTTATCGTGAAATTTTTTGCAATCGTACCGGATGTTGTGTGCAATCCACGTGAAGATAGCGCGGGCTTTGTCCACTGGTTCGGAAAACAGCGCTGTCAGCTCCCGCGCCAGCTGGCGGGCGTCGGTATGCTGACTTACGAAAGCCTTCGCCACTGAGTCCACGCGTTCAAAAGCGGGCTGAGCGCCCGCCAAAACCGAATAGATAAGAAAAAGGCCGCCCAGAAGGATATTTTGTTTCATATAATATGCAATTTTAAAACAAAAATTCTAAAAAGGGGGCGAATTGGCGTCTGCTTTTTGATAGCCAATTTGTTGACCTTCTTATCCCCCAGGTGTTAAAGCAAGAGGGTATCGTATAAATAGCACTGGGACTAAAAACGTTATTAGAAATTATGTACCTTTGCTTTTTTAAAATATGCGCGAGGAAACATGGGAAAGTACGAGAAATGGGCCTCCATTGAAGGTCGCTTTTTAGCCATGACGGGTTTATCGCAGGCAGATTTTAACCGATTGCTGCCTTTTTTTGCCTGTGCCCATGACGAATACCTGAGCCGTCAT
>CAZYEV010000016.1:0-2491 GCA_964646615.1 uncultured Saprospiraceae bacterium | reverse complement strand
GCTGGTTCCCCGGCGGGCGCGAAAGCTGGTACATCACCCAGCACATTGTCGCAGGCCTGGGCCATCTGCAACATCTCGGCGTGCTCAACGCCCAACAGGACGATGACGTCAGCCACATGCTCGACCAGGCGCTGGGCTTCTGCCACCGCGAAATGCAGCGCCACTACGCCGAACTGGAAAAACAGGCCCAGGAAGGCAAAATCAAACTCGACGACGACCACCTGCACGGGCTGGCCATCCACTACCTGTACGCCACGTCGTTCTTCGCTCCCGATAAGCCCGACCGCGTAACGGCCTTTTACCTGGAGCAAGGCGCGCGCTACTGGCTGCAGCGCAACCTCTACGAACAGGGCATGCTGGCCCTGGCGCTCCATCGCTATGGCCGCCCCGACGCCGCCCAGAGCATCGTGGCCAGTCTGCGCGAGCGGGCCATCGTAAAGGAAGAACTCGGCATGTACTGGCCCTTCGACCGCGGCATGTACTGGTACCAGCTGCCCATTGAAACCCAGGCCCTGCTCGTCGAGGTCTTCGACGAAGTGGCCAACGACGCTCGCGCCGTAGAGGAACTGCGCATCTGGCTGCTCAAAAACAAACAAACCAACCGTTGGGCAAGCACCAAAGCCACTGCTGAAGCCGTCTATGCCCTGCTGCTGCGCGGCGACAACTGGCTGGCTTCCACCCAGCCCGTCCGCTTGCAAATGGGCAGCAAAGCCATCACGCCACAGGAATACGAGCCCAGCACAGGCTACTTCAAGCAGACCTGGAGCGGCAGCGAAATCCAGCGCGATTGGAGTACGTTGCGCGTAGATAATCCCAACGCACACATCGCCTGGGGCGCCGCCTACTGGCAGTACTTCGAGGACTTAGATAAGATTGCCGCCTTCCGCAATACGCCGCTGACCATCGTGAAGCAGCTATTCCGCGAGGAAAACACGCCTACGGGGCCGAAACTGTACCCGCTGGCGGATGGCTCCGCCCTCAAACCCGGCGACCGCCTGAAGGTGCGCATCGAAATCCGCACCGACCGCGCCATGGAGTTCGTCCACCTCAAGGATATGCGCGCTGCTGGCTTCGAGCCCACGAACGTCCTCAGCCAATACCGCTGGCAGGACGGGCTGGGCTATTACGAAAGCACGCGCGACCTGGCCACCCACTTCTTCATTGACTACCTGCCGCGCGGCACGTTCGTGCTCGAGTACCCGTTGGTGGTCGCCTATCGAGGCGACTTCTCCACCGGCATTGCTACCCTGCAGTGCATGTACGCACCCGAATTCTCCAGCCACTCGCAAGGCGTGCGCGTGAAAGTGGAGTAACATCCGGAGGTTGTTAATGGAGTGCAAAGCATTTTTCGCGCATGTTTGCCGTATTGCCTGAAAATGAGGCTCAAGTGCCGCTTCGCCTGTTAATGGCTTTCAAAACGCTGGCTCGACCTGTCGTAGTGGTGTGACTCTTGCTGCTACTGGCGTCAGAAAAACGTCTTTGCAGACGAGCAAGGGCAGGCAATACAAAAGGAAGATTGTTTTCATTTGGTTTTTTGGGGTTCTGCCGCCGACGCGTAATGCGCTCGGCGGCTTTTGTTTTATGGCCACCGAGAAACTGCATACCTGCGGCGTTCGCACATTGCACGTCGCCGGTACCGTGCCGAACGGGCTGGTGTGCTTACCGGCTCAAGTCCTCTGCCACCCATTGTTCGATGTTGCGGGTTTTGGAGGAGAACTGGACGCCGACGCCGGTTACGGGTTTTCCCAGGTGCCACCAGGCTTCGTAGTAGTGTTTTTGGCGGATTTGCTCCAGGGCTGTTTGTGCGGGTTCGTCTAATTTGAATTCGAGGATGTAGATGCGTTTTGAGGTTTCCACGGCGCAGTCCATTCGTCCGTCGGAGGTGCACACCTCGCTGTGCACGCGGATGCCCATGTATCGGAAGAGGAGGTGGACGATGGCGTGGTAGAAGCGCTCTGGCCAGTTTTCGTATAGTTGGTAGGGTGCGCTTCGGAACACGCTTTGGAGGATACGGAACACTTCTTTGAGGTCTTCGCGTTCGAAGGCCTTGTGGAGTTGGATGACGAGGGCTGTTGCGTGTTCGGTTTCTACGCCGGTGAAGGCTTCGAGGAGGTATTTGAGCATGGAGTCTCGGACTTCCTTGTTTGGGTAGTCGAGCGTTAGCAGTCCGTCGGGGTCTGCGCTGGTGATGGTGAGGTATCCGGTTTGGTAGAGGATGGCGGATAGTTTGAGTCGGTCGAGTTCGAAGGTGTCGAAGCCGCTGGGGTCTACGTGTTGAGCGCTGACGTCGTACACGCCTTGTTGTTTGAGCAGGTTGACCAGGAAGGTGGGTGTGCCGGTGGCGAACCAATAGTTGCCGAACTCCTGGGTGTTAAAGAACAGGTTTACGGACACTGGATTATAGACGGTTTCCGCTCTGGCATGAAAGCGGTATCCGTTGTACCAATAGCGGAGTTGGTCGAGCAGTTCATGTGGTGTTGTTTTCAGGAGG
>CAZYEV010000015.1:0-3943 GCA_964646615.1 uncultured Saprospiraceae bacterium | reverse complement strand
CTCCTCCTGTCGTGCGCCGCCGCCGACGGTAGTTAGTCCGTCGGATACCGACTCCTTCGGCCCGGCTTCAGTTACGGTTCTGGGTCAGACGACGACGAGCGGCTCCTGCCCTGGCAACTACGAGTGACGGCGCACATGGCGAGCGATCGATCAATGCGGCAACAGCTAGGTGCAGACGCAAATCATCCCGGTGGTGGACAACACGCCGCCGACGTTTACGGGCGTTCCGGGGCCGATCACGATCAACTGCAACGACCCGTTGCCGCCCTTGGTGAACCCGACGGCGACGGATGCGTGCAGCCCGTATGTGCACATTACGTTCCTGGGCAACACGCCTTCGGGCAGCGGCTGTGCGGCGGATTACACCATCATCCGCACGTGGCGGGCCGACGACCTGTGCGGCAACTCGGCTACGGCCACGCAGGTGATCACGGTGAAAGCGGTGCCCTTCAGTCCGGGCGATGTGGAAGAGCGCGACGCGGCGAAGCCGCAGCCTCAGGCGCCGGTGTGGGACGATGATCGCCTCTTGACGCTGCAGCCCAACCCGACGACCGACCGGGTGCTCATTGGGCTGGGCAGTTTTGCCGGTGAGCGCGTCGTGGTGTCCATCCACAACGACATGGGCCAGCTCATCTGGGAGCGCGCAGTGGATGCCGTGCCCGACCTGCTGCTGCCGGTGAGCCTGCGCGAAAGCGGCGCCTCGGCGGGTCTTTACACCGTGAGCGTGCGTTCCAGCGGCAGGGTAGTGGCCAAGCGCTTAGTGCTTATCGAGTAACCCGTGGCCACCAAACTTGTTTGGTGGCCCATACCCCGAGGTGATATCTCCGCAGGAGGTGTCACCTCGTTTTTTTGTTTAGAGCCGACACCTCCTGTTGGAGATGTCGCCTCGGGGAGCAAAACGGCATTTCTTTTTATAGGGTATAAATACCCCCTTTCTTTTAATCTCACTTGCGGAAGCGTGCAAGGGCGCTTCGTTCAACCGATAACAATGACGCCGATGGCATTTGACTACATCTCCCGAAGGCAAAGCATCCCGACCGAAGCAACGTCCGCCTCGCCGCTCCCGCGCTTAGCGACGCCGCACCCGTGGAAAGACCTGCCGAAAAATCGCCTAGCGCGCACACTCGACGCCCACTACATATTCAGCCCCAAAAAAATTCGACGAACGGCGGAAAAATTTAACACGTCCACTCGCATCCCTTGTTTTGCCGGCCCGTAGCTTTGCATTATTATTTTTAATCCGGACCGGTTATTCCAGAAATCGAAAGCTTTGTCGAATAAGTTCTTGCTTAACAGCATTTTACAATCGCATGAGAAGTCGTAGCTCGGAAAAGCAAATGCCGGCGCGATGTTGTTCTATGGGCAACACCGCCGCTCTAAACGCGAAAGAGATACCTCTGCACGATGGCTTGGGGCCACGGAGTGGAGGCGTTTTGTTGTTGATGCAGAGACGACACCTTCCGGTGGAGATGTCGCCTCGGAGGGCACCACTTTCCTGGCTTATGCCGCCATTGCCTGGTGAAAGACGACCGTTAAAAAAGCAGGCAGGTACAAGAGCGGCATGGCCCTTAGCATTTCGCGAAAAAAATTCGACGAACGGCAAAAAAAACGATATTCTTCTCTTGCAAGGTTGACAAAGGTTGCCCATAACTTTGCAGCGGTATTTTTAATCCAGGCCGGAAATTCAAGAACCAGAGATTTTATCCACTTATTTTAGGGCCTTCCCGTAGTATAGTCGCATGAATAGTTTCACTTCCAAGCGAAAGCAAGTCCGTGGCGTGCCCCACAGGCAAAAGCCTTGCACTGGAAGGCGCGCCTTTTTAGGGAACACCAACCTGAAACCTCCTCCATAACCGCATGCACCCATACTGCATGCGGCCATTTATTTTTTTATCCACACCTTATTTTTTAAAGCAAAAAAATCTCCCATGACAATGTTTACTTCTTCCTTTTGGAAAAATCTGACGTTCGCCTGTCTTACAGGCCTGGCTATGGCTCAAATGACTACCCCGGCACAGGCCCAGTGCGGTTCTTCGTGCACGGCTCCTGTTACCTTCACCGGCAATATCACCATCAGCACGCAGGCGCAGATGAATGCTTTCAAGAGCGGTACTTGCAGATACACCCACATCACTGGCAACCTGATCCTTGACGGCAACGGCAACGCCGCCACTGGATCAGACGCCCCAGGCGGCGACCCCATTACCGACCTGTGCAACCTGCAAGACTTGGTGTCTGTGGGCGGCAACCTCATCATCCGCGACTTCAACGTGGGGGGCAACCCCACTTCGCTGGCTGACTTGGCAAACCTGCAATCGGTGGGCGGCAGCTTGACCATTGGCCCGAACAATGCCAACGACGGCAACAACTTCACCAGCATCAGCCTCCCCGCTCTCACCAGCGTAGGCGGTACGCTGACGGTCTTCTACAACAACCAGGCCAATAGCTTTAGTTTTCCAAGCCTGGCAGGTACGGTCAACACCGTAAACATCCAGAACAATGGCGCCGGCTCAGCAACGCCTTCCAAAACATTTGACCTGAGTTCACTGGCTTCAGTAACCAACAACCTGACCATTCAGAACAACGGCACCATGGTTACGGCCATTGACCTCGATAACCTTACTAACGTAGGGGGCAATGTGAGCATGAACAACAACTTCAGCAACATCACAGCGACAGCCGTTGACCTCGGCGCACTTGGCACGGTGGGCGGCAGCGTCACGCTTATCCGCGTGGCCGGCTCACTGACGCTCAATGGCCTGGACATCACCGGCGGGCTGACCATATCGAACAACTCGACGCTGACTACCCTGAGCACAGCAGGGTCAGTTACAGTAGATGGCGCGGTCTCAATATCGAGTAACCCACAGCTCGGTTCCATTTCCATGAATGTGGACAATATTGGCGGCGCCCTGTCCATCTCCAATAACGCAAACCTGACCTCTATCAGCATGCCCCTACCGTTCTCCGGAACTACTGCCTCTGTTTCCATTACCGGCAACGGCACACCTAATAAGCTGACATCCATCGTACTGGGCGTATCGGATGTATCCGGCAATGTTACCATCCAGGGCAACGGGACGGCGGTAACAACCATCAACCTGTCGGCGCTCACCAATATCGGCGGTGATCTGACGATGAACAACACCTCTGCCAATGCCATCACGGCAAACATCAACCTCAGCTCGCTCACCAATGTAACGGGCAACGTTACTTTCACTCGGGCAGCGGGAAGTATCAATGCGGGGGCGCTGGCCACTATTGGTGGCTCACTTACCCTGAACATCAATGGTAGCCTGAGCCACACCACCAGTTCTTTCGGTTCACTTACAAGTGTGGGTTCAAATTTCACCATGAACAACAACGCCACTGCCTTAACAAACTTTGACTTGTTATTCAGTGCGCTCGCCACAGTGGGTGGCAACCTGGCCATTCAAAATAATACCGCACTCAACACCTGCTGCCGACTGCTTTGCGATTTGGTGGTAACCGGTACAAAAACTATTAGTGGCAATGCTACCAACTGCGCCTCTATGGCGGCCATTACTGCTGCCTGCAGTCTTTCACAATGCCCGTCTGCTCAAACCCGCAACACAGATCTGGGCGAGTGCAATTACACTTCCGTTGGCGGTGAGTTTGATATAGACTGCCCGGCCTCTTCCGTCAGCTATTCCTGGAGCGGCCCGGGAGGCTTTAGCGGAACGGGTACGACTACGAATGGCCTGGACTTTCCGGTAGGTATTTCTACTATTACAGTAACGATTACTACCTCGTCGCCGACGACTACGGGGACGTGTACGTTTACGGTGACGGTGAATGACACACAGGCGCCGACGGCTGCGTGCCCGGCGTCGATTACGCAGGGTAATGATCCTGGCGTGTGTAATGCGGTGGTGACATTCACGTTGCCGCCTTCGACTGACAACTGTCCTGGGGTTACGAG
>CAZYEV010000014.1:0-111006 GCA_964646615.1 uncultured Saprospiraceae bacterium | reverse complement strand
GAATCGCAAGTGCACCGGAAGAAGGCATCGAAATATCGTTTCTGTTGTTTATGCGCAAAATTCCTGATTGGGGCTTTAAGCAGTGAGCATCTGCCTTGGACGTGCGCCCTGCTGTCGTGCAAAAAGTGCGGCGATTGCTATCGTCTTCTTAAGAAGTTCCTATCAAAAAGGAAGCCTATGAAGCAGAGCCAGGTGGTGTCGCCGGCTGTGGAGTAGAGCGACAAGACCACCTACGAGCAAATCCTGGAGGAGGGCTTTGAAAAAGGCATCGAGAAAGGCATCGAGAAAGGCATCGAAATCGGACGCGAAGAAGGCATCGAAATAGCGTTGCTGGCTTTTATGCGCCAAAATCCTGATTGGAGCGATGAGCAGTTAGCAGCCGCCTTTGACGTTCGCCCGGCTGTCGTGCAAAAAGTGCGGCGATTGCTATCGTCTTCTGAATGAGTGCTTTTCAAAAAGAGAGCCTATGAACCAGAGCCAGCTTTTGCCGCCGCCGCTGGAGCAGCGGGCCAAGACCACCTACGAGCAAATCCTGGAGGAGGGCTTTGAAAAAGGCATCGAGAAAGGCATCGAAATCGGACGCGAAGAAGGCATCGAAATAGCGTTGCTGGCTTTTATGCGCAAAAATCCTGATTGGAGCGATGAGCAGTTAGCAGCCGCCTTTGACGTTCGCCCGGCTGTCGTGCAAAAAGTGCGACGATTGCTGCTAACATCCGGTTAGTCCGTCATCTAACATGGTACGGCCTTCGACTTCTGGCCATTTACTCATCAAACCGCTGAAGCGAAAAACTACACTTCATGATACAAATCTTACACATTGCCGCCGAATGCTACCCTGCTGCCAAGACGGGTGGTTTGGGTGACGTCGTTGGCTCTTTGCCCAAGTATAATACTCAGGCCGGTGTCCTTTCGGCCGCCATCCTGCCCAAATACGACCTGCGCTGGATTAACAACCAGGAGTGGCTCACGGTGTTTGAAGGAACTACCTGGATCAACTGGCATCCCTGGTATTTCCGCATTCAGCAGCAAGCGGGCAACACGCTGGGCTATCCGCTATTCGTGGCGGATATTCCAGGTCTGTTCGACCGCCCGGGCATTTACAACGACCCTTCAGGCCGGCCTTATGGCGATGAGATTACGCGCTATATTGCTTTCCAGCAGGCGGTGCTGGAATGGCTTATGTCGTTCCCGTGGTACCACCGCCCGCGCGTGCTGCATTGCCACGACCACCACACAGCGCTCATCCCCTGGATGGTCAAATACTGCCCGGCCTATCAGCAGCTGGCGCCCATTCCAACGGTGTTCACCATTCACAATGCCCAATACCAGGGGGCCTTCAGCTGGAGAAACGGCCACCTGCTGCCGCCCTATGAAGCCGCCGCTCGCAACCTGCTGGATTGGAACGGGGCCATCAACCCTATGGCCACCGCCATTAAGACTGCCTGGGCCGTTACCACTGTTTCACCGTCGTATCTGTTTGAATTACACCAGAATAGCCTCGGCCTGGAGCCGCTCTTCCGTCAGGAATGGCGCAAACAGCGCGGCATCCTCAACGGCATTGACGTGCAGGTATGGAACCCAGCAACCGACCCGGCCATTCAGCACCGGCTGGAAGACGGCAAAATTGCCGAATTCAAAGCCCAAAATAAGCGCGCCCTGTGCGAATGGTTCGGCCTGCCCGAAGACTATCCGCTCGTCAGCTTCATCGGGCGCTTGGTGCGCGAAAAAGGCGCCGATCTGCTGCCCGACGTGTACCGCCGCTTCATCTACGCCGGCGCGCGCGTAGGCTTTCTGGTATTGGGCACAGGCGAAAACTGGACAGAAGACCAGTTCCGCGCTCTGGCACACGAAGCCCGGGGCCGCTTCAACGCCGTGCTGGACTACAACGAGGCCTTAGCCCACCAGATCTACGCCGGCTCCGATTTTCTCATCATGCCCTCGCGCGTAGAGCCGTGTGGCCTCAACCAGATGTACGCCATGCGCTACGGCACCATTCCCATCGTGCGCGCCGTAGGCGGCCTGAAAGACACCGTGCCCGACATCGGCGAACCCGACGGCTCCGGACGCGGCTTTCGCTTCGAGCAGTTCAACGTCGAAGATGCCGCCTATGCCGTCTATCGCGCTGCCTCGATGTGGTACAACGACCCCTACACCACCGCCATCGTGCGCGAGCGCGTCATGCGCGTGGACTTTTCGTGGGAAAACACCATCGAGCAGTACTTCGCCGTCTATCGCTCGTTGGGCGCCCACATCGAACCAGCGCTACCTCCTTCGGCAGAAGGCCCAGCCGACGGCGCGCCCAAAACTGCCATCACAGAGGAAGACCTGCCCGCCACTCCACCACGCCGCAAAACCGCGCGCCGCAAGCCCGTCAAAGCCTGAGTAGTAAAGCCCATGCCTGTCAGACCGCTCTTCCTCGACCGCGACGGCGTCATTAACCGGCGTCTCCGAGGCGACTACGTACGGCATCCCGACGAGTTCGTTTTTGAAGAAAATGCCCTTTTGGCCCTGCGCCTACTGGCCGGCTGGTTCAGCCCTATCGTGGTCGTTACCAACCAGGCGGGTATCGGCAAAGGTCTGATGACGCACGACGACGTCAGGGCCGTTCACGAAAAAATGCTGGCCGAAGTAGCGCACGCCGGCGGGCGCATAGATGCCGCCTACTATTGCCCACACCGCCCCGACGAAGGTTGTTCTTGCCGAAAACCCGCTCCCGGTATGGCCTACCAGGCCCAGCGCGAATTCCCATACATCGCTTTTCACGACGCCTGGATGGTGGGCGACTCGCTGTCCGACATGCAGATGGGGCACGCCTTAGGCATGCACACCGCGCTCATTCTGGGCAAAGACGAGGACGCCGACGTTTTAGAGCACTTTCCTGTAACAGGCCGTTTCGCCTCGCTGTGGGCGTTTGCCGGCTATTGTCAGGCCAATCTGTTTCAAAACACCCCCGCCTGAAGTGCCTGCGCAGCGGCTATCCACAGGGCGTCCGTCTGGGGCAGTGGCGCTTCGAGCGTTATGTTTTGCTTCGTCATCGGGTGCTCCAGCGTCAGCCTCCAGGCGTGCAGGTGGATAGAGCGGTCGGCATTGGCCCGACGCGCACCGTAGCGCACATCGCCTCTGATAGGGCAGCCGATGGCGGCCAGCTGTGCCCGTATCTGGTGGTGGCGCCCGGTGAGCGGCTGCACGAGCAGAAAGGTATAGCGCTCGCCCTGACCGATGAGCCGATAGCGCAATTCAGCGCGAACGGCGCCGGGGTACTCCTCCGCGTGTGCATACGCCCGGTGGGTGCGCGGGTTTTGGGTCAGGAAATGCACCAGAGCACCCGCTGGTTGTGGCGGCGCGCCTGACACTACGGTCACATATTCTTTCCGAACGCTGCCGTCGCGAAACTGCTGCTGCGCCAGTGTCATTGCTGCCGGTGTCCTGGCCAGCAGCATCAGCCCACTCACTGGCCGATCGAGCCGATGGACCGGATGCATGGTCTGCCCTGTGCGTGCTTCTGCCCAGGCCAGCAGAGAAAAGTCGCCCGTTGGGTCGGGCTGAGCCGGCATGCCAGGCGGCTTGTTGAGCGCCAGCAGCACCTCGTCTTCGTAACAAATTTGCGGCTCTGCCATGCCCGGCTCAATAGTGCAGTTTGCGGATCATCTCGTCCGTTTGAGGATCGGTATAGACGCCATAGCTGTTGACTAAGAGGCCCTTTACTCCGTGTTTTTCAGAGGAAATGACATAGAGCACGGCCTGGTCAGCCGGGTCAGAGTCCACATCGAACCGATGAACGGCTTCGATGTGAAATTCATCGGGCGGTATTTCTAAAGCACCGTCGCGGCAAGAGATGCAGCCGTAACGAAGGTTGAAATCCTCCGTGTAGCCTTCCTGTTTGAGGCCTTCGATGGCTTCTATCAAAGAGGAATAAGTGTTCATGGTCAGTGCAAAAGCGGGAGGGTGAACGAATGTGGCTCAAACAAGAGCAAAGTTCTTGTAAAACAGGCTAAAGGTGGCTCTGGTTTTTCAGCGCCGGTGGTTATTAGCGCACAAAAGGCGACTGTTTTATCCAGAACCGCCATTCCCACGCGGCACATTCGCCGGCGTAATCCACGCCGATGCGCGGGCCGAGGGCAATGTCTTCGTCGGCAATGCGTTGCCCTTGTTCTTCTATCCACATGGGCGAGGCGGGGTCGGTAAGGCTCTGGCCGCTTTGGCGGGCATGAAAGCCCAGAGCCTGAGCCAGGGCGCCCGGGCCGGTGGTGAGGGCGATTTTCTGCCGGTTGGAGAGGCTTTCCCAGTCGGCGTACTTTCGGCGCTGGCACATGAAGGCGTGCCCATCCACAGGCTCAATGGCCCGGATGAGCACGGCGTGGGCCATGCCTTCGGGGCCGGTAACGACGTTGAACAGGTGGTGCAGGCCGTAGCACAGGTAGATGTAGGCGCATCCGCCCGGGCGGAACATGACTTCGGTGCGCGGTGTGCGGCGGTTTCCGTAGGCATGGCAGGCGCGGTCTTCAGGCGCGCGATAGGCTTCCACCTCGGTGATGATGCCTGCCGTGCGCTGACCGTCGAAGTGCGTTACGAGTACTTTGCCCAGCAGTTCGCGGGCTATGGTGAGCACGTCGTCGCGCAGATAGAAGTCGGCGGTCAGGCGCTTCATGGCGGCTTAACGGCTGTTAGCGGGTGGTGTGGCGAGGTGTTTTTGCAGGCGTTGTTCCCAGCGCCAGGCGTCGGCTAAGGCTTCGCGCAGGGTGCGGCGGGCCGTCCAGCCCAACTGTTCGCGCGCTTTGGTGGCGTCGGCGTACACGGCAGCTACATCGCCCGGACGGCGCGGGCCTATGCGGTGGGGCAACGAGCATCCGCTGGCCTCCTCGAAGGCGCGCACCACGTCGAGCACGCTGGCCCCCTCGCCAGTGCCGATGTTGAACACGTCGTAGTGTGAGGCCAGCGTACCCAGCCGCTCTAAGCTGCGCAGGGCGGCCACATGCGCTTCGGCTAAGTCCATCACGTGGATGTAGTCGCGGATACACGTGCCGTCGGGCGTGGGGTAGTCGTCGCCAAACACCACCAGTTCGGGCCGCAAGCCGGCTGCAGTTTGGGTGATGTAAGGCACTAAGTTGTTGGGCACTCCAATGGGCAACTCGCCGATAAGCGCCGACGGATGCGCGCCAATGGGGTTGAAATAACGCAGCGACACAATGCGCAGCGGCTTGCCGGCGTGCACCACATCGCGCAGGATTTCCTCCCCGATTTGCTTGGTATTGCCGTACGGCGAGATGGCCGGTAAAATGGGCGAAGTCTCGGTAACGGGCAGCTGTTGCGGCTCGCCGTACACCGTGCAGGAGGAGGAAAAAATGAGGTCGTGTACCCCCAGTTCGAGCATGACCTCCACCAGCGTCAGCAGGGCGTCTAAGTTGTTGCGGTAATAGCGCAAAGGCTCCTGCACACTCTCGCCCACGGCCTTAAAGGCCGCAAAGTGGATGACACCCTGCACCTGCTCGCGCTCCATGGCCTCGAAGAGCGCCGAGCGCTGAGCACAATCGGCCACATAACAGGGCACGTCGTAGCCCAAAATCTGCCGCAGCCCTTCCAGCACGCTCTGCTGCGAATTGGAAAAGTTGTCGTACACCACCGGCCGGTAGCCGGCCTCCGCCAGGGCGACTACCGTGTGACTGCCAATGAAGCCCGCACCGCCGGTAACTAATATCGAGGGTGTTGCCATGAGGGGGGCGAAGTTCTGGAGTTTGGGGGGAATCAAGACTAAATTCCCTGCGTGGAAACGCTTAATGGCTGCTCTCTTGAGAGATATCTACCGACGAAGTACCTGGCGAAGTTAGCAATCCCTTACAACCCCATGCGCCGCGCCTTGCCATACGTCATGCCGAAGCCGAAGAGCACGATGGTGACGGAGCTGAGTGGCATGAGAATGGCGGCCACGACGGGCGAGAGGGTGCCGCTGACGGCGTAGCTGAGGCCGACGACGTTGTATGCCGCAGCCAGCAGGTAAGCGCGGTTGACGGTCTGGATGCCCCAACGGGCCAAGGTGAGGAATTGGGGCAAGCGCTCGAACTGGCCGGCGTCGAGGATGGCATCGCAAGCGGGGGTGAAGGTGTTGGTGTTTTCGGCCACGGCGATGCCCACATCGCTGCGCTGCAAGGCGCCGGCGTCGTTGAGGCCGTCGCCAATCATGAGGACACGGTGGCCCTGTTGTTGCAGCTGTTGCACGAAGGCCAATTTGTCGTGCGGGCTTTGGTGGAAGCGCAGGCGGTCGGGGCTATCGAACAGCGGAGCCAGGTCGGCGGCGGCGCGTTCGTTGTCGCCGGAGAGCAGCCAGGCGTGGGTGTTTTGTTTTTTGAAAAAGCCGATGACGTCGCGCAGGCCGTCGCGGTAGCGGCTTTGGGCTTCAAAATAGCCGCGCACGACGCCGCCGATTTCGACAAAGGTGCCGGCGGCAGGTTGTTTTTGGCCCAAAATAAAGGCGGCAGAACCGATGCGCACCTCCTGGCCCTGCACTGTGCCGCGAATGCCCTGGCCGGTGATTTCGGCAAACTGCTGCACCGGCAGCAGCGCGGCGTGGGGCAGCGAGGCAGCTATCTGGCGGCTGGCCGGGTGGTTGCTCTGGCTGGCTAAGGAGCGCACCCAGGTCTCTTCGTCGCTGCTCAGGGGCATCTGACCTTCGGCGACGACGAAACGCGCCGTTTGGGCGCTGCCGGTGGTAAGCGTGCCCGTTTTATCAAAAATCACGGCAGAAATGGTGGAGAAAGCCTCGAGCACCTGCGTGTTTTTCACAAAAAACCGATGTCGCGCCAGAATGCGCAGCACGTTGCCCATCGTGAACGGGATAGAGAGCGCCACGGCACACGGGCAGGCGATGATGAGCACGGCGGTAAAGGCGTTGATGGCTGTGCTGATGTTTTGCGGCGCCCAATAGAGGAAAGCCAGTGATGCCACGCCCAAGATGAGCGCGGTGAAGTAGCGCCCGGCGCGTTCGGCCAACAGGCTGGCGTGGCTTTTGGCGCCCTTCTGGAAGGCCTCGTCGTTCCACAGTTGGGTCAGGTAGCTGGTATCCACGCGCCGCGTCAGGCAGACCTCGATGGCTTCGCCCATCTGGCGCCCGCCGGCATAGACGGCCTCGCCCGGCGGCACACTGACGGGTTCGGCTTCGCCGGTAACGAAGCTGTAGTCCACCTGTGCGCGGCCTTCGAGCAGGACGCCGTCGGCCGGTATCAGTTCGCCGTAGCGCACGCGGATGATGTCGCCGGCGTCCAGTTTCTGGATGGGCGTGGGGGTTTCGGCGCCGTCCTTTTCCACTTTAGAGGTGGCCACGGGGAAGTAGGAGCGGTAGTCGCGCTCAAAGGAGAGCTGGTAATAGGTCTTTTGCTGAAACCAGCGCCCGATGAGGAGGAAGAAGACTAAGCCGGCCAGCGAGTCCATGTATCCGGCGCCAGTGGCGGTCAGGATCTCCCACGCTGAGCGTCCGAAGAGCACGGCCATGCCCAGCGCTAAGGGCAGGTCAATGTTCAGATAGCGCTGGCGCAAGCCTTCGTAGGCCGAGATGAAGTAGTCGCGTCCGCTGTACAGCAGCGTCGGTATGGCCAGGGCGATGTTGAGATAGCCAAAGATACTGAAGAACCAGGCGTCGCGCTCTTGCTCCAGTCCGAGGTATTCGGGGAAGCTGAGCAGCATGATGTTGCCGAAGGCGAAGCCCGCCACGCCTATTTTGTACAGTAGGGAGCGATCTACGACAGGGCGCTGCTGGCGTTGCTGGCTGATGTCGCCCAGCCGGATATCGGGCGGGTAGCCTACTCGGGCCAGCGTTTGGGCCAGTCGGCGCAGCGTGGTCTTTTGCTCGTCGAAGATGATGGAGACTTCTTTTTTCAAAAAATCTACCCGCGACTGCAGGACACCCGGGTCGAGGCGGTAGAGATGCTCCAGTAGCCAGATACACGAAGCGCAGTGGATACCCGGCAGGTAAAACGTAACACGGGCCGTGCGACCGTCGGAGAACTGCAGCAGTTGTCGGCGCACGTCGGCGTCGTCTAACCACGCATAGCCGTGGGCATCGCCGCTGTTGTTTTGGGTGCGGCCCGCATCGGAGTCGAGCTGATAAAAAGCGCACAGGTCGTTGGCGCTCAGGATTTCATAGACGGTTTTGCAGCCTTCACAACAGAAGTGTTTGTCTTCGATGCGCAGGCGGTCGTCGGGGCAAGGCTGGTGGCAATGGTAGCACGTCAGGCCTTCTATAGTGTTTGGGCGTCGGGGCGCGAGCGTGGGTTGCGGAGACATGGGCAGCGATCGTTGTGATGGGCTTGAAAAGCCCTCTTTTTTTCGGAAACAAAGGTGCTCGCCCGCCAAGGCCCTGTCGAATGACTGGCGTCAGGCGCCTTTGTGAGGATGGTCAGCCGCGCACAGGTAAAAAATGCCGCAAACACTCGAAGGCATCCTACCAGCCGACGGGCTTAATGGCTGCATCTTTGCAATGAAAAATAAAGCACGCCCGTTCGAGTGGTCGGCAAGACTGCCGATATCAGCGGGCGACAATTCAAAAAAAGAAGCAAAAAAACAAAAGCAGCCATGACATTTTCAGAATTAATTCGCTCCGACAAACCCGTATTGGTGGACTTTTCGGCTGAATGGTGCGGCCCATGCCGCATGTTGGCCCCCATCCTGGAGGAAGTAAAGCAGAAGGTAGGCGACCGCGCCGTCATCTACAAGCTCGACGTGGATCGCAACCCGCTGATTGCTTCGTCGTATCAAGTGATGGCCGTGCCAACGCTCATCATTTTCCAAAACGGCAAGCCAGTGTGGCGCCGTTCGGGACTGATGTCGGCGGCCGAGCTGGCACGCACGCTGGAGTCCTTCATGGAACCCGCTAAAGCGTAGGCGTATGGGCATGTTCAGAAAAGGCAGTAAAGCGTACAGCATTTTTGCGCTCAAGTGTCCGCGCTGCCACGAGGGCGAGACCTTTGAAACGAGCAGCTGGTCGTTTGTCCAGCCGTTTCAGATGCTCGACAAGTGCCCCAAATGTGGGCTGAACTACTTCCCGGAACCGGGCTATTACTACGGTGCCATGTTCATTTCCTACATCTGGACAGGGTGGTTTTGCCTGTTTTTTGTGGCGCTGTTCCACTGGGTGTTGGATTGGGGGCTTTACACGGCCTTTGCCCTGCTCATTGCCTTTCTGGCCATCAACTTTGTGTACATCTTCCGCATTTCGCGGCTGATGTGGCTCAACATCAACGTCCACTACGATCCGAAGGCCATTGAGAAGGCCAACCTGACGACCCTGAGCGACAACGGCGCGGGTGCGCGTTAACGAAACGGTAGCTTTGAGTGCATAGAAAAGGGCTAATTTTGCCCATGTAAAACCCTTGTAGCGATGCCTGCCTCAAGGGTTTTGCCTTTTCTATGAGTCGCCGCATCTATTTCGACAACGCCGCTACGACGCCTCTGCTCGATGAGGTGGTAGAGGCCATGCTGCCCGTATTGCGCGAGCACTACGGCAACCCATCGAGCATTCACGCTGAAGGCCGTCGCGCGCGCACGCTGGTGGAAAGCGCGCGCAAGACCGTTGCTCAAGCCCTGGGCGCCAGCACGGCCGAGATTTTCTTCACCTCCGGCGGTACCGAGAGCAACAACACTGCTATCAAATGTGCGGTGCGCGACCTGGGCGTGCGGCGCATCATCAGCAGCCCTACCGAACACCACGCGGTGCTGCACGCCATTGAGGCCATCGCTCGCGAGTATCTCCTCGAAATTCACTGGCTTCGGGTGGACGCCCAGGGCCGTCCAGACTTAGAGCAGCTGGAGCAGCTGCTGGCCAGAGGCGACGCCCCGCGTACGCTGGTGTCGCTCATGCACTCCAATAATGAAATTGGCGTCCTACTCGACCTGACCGCCGTCTCCGCCCTTTGCGGCCAATACGGCGCCCTGCTGCACACCGACGCCGTGCAGACCGTGGGGCACTTCCCACTGAACGTCCAGCAAACGCCAGTGTCCTTCCTGAGCGGCTCGGCGCATAAGTTCCACGGTCCCAAAGGCGTGGGCTTTCTGTACATCAACGCCAACAACTTCATCCGGCCTTTCATTGACGGCGGCGGCCAGGAACGCAACCTGCGCGGCGGCACGGAAAACGTGACCGGCATCGTGGGCATGGCCAAAGCGTTAGAGCTGGCCGTGCGCGACATGGACGCGCGTACGGCGTACATCCGCCAATTGCGCCGCCATTTCATCGAGCGCCTGCGCGACACCTTCGACGACATCCGCTTCAACGGCACTCCCGAAGACGACAACGACCTGTACACCGTGCTCAGCGTCTCTTTCCCGCCCTCACCCAGAAACGAACTTCTGCTGCTGCACTTAGACATCGCCGGCATCAGTGCCTCCGGCGGCAGCGCCTGCACCAGCGGCGCCGAACAACACAGCAGCCACGTACTCGACGCCATTCAGGCCGACCCGCAGCGCAAAACCATCCGGTTCTCCTTTTCACACCTCAACCGCCTGGAGGAGGTGGAGGAAACGATAGAAAAATTGCGGGAAATCCTGATGCCCGCTGCCCGAGCGCTTCCCCTGTAGCCACAACTTTCTTCCTTCCACTAAAACATTCCAAAACGATGACAAACAAACTCCTCTGGCCTGCCGCCCTGCTCGCAGGGACTATCCTCTTTGTGGCCTGCCAGTCGCCTCAACCCACACCACCCGCTGTGGAGCTTCATGCCCAGGTCTTCGAGTACAAACGATGCCTGCGCGATACGCTGTGCGCAGAAATCCGCGTCAGCTATCCTGTCGCCAAAAGCGCCGACACGGCCATAGCCAGGCGCCTGTCGGACTCGATGCAACGCCTCATCGCCGACATCATCACGGACGCTGAGGAGTCCTCTGAAGCACTCACTCAAATGACCCTTCCGCAGCGCTTGGAAAAAATCGGCCCTGGCCTGCTGAAAAACTTAGAGGCCGACTTCGGCCAGGAGCCTGCTGTAACGCATGTCGTTTATTCGGTGGAAGCCGATTACCGACTCTTACACGAAACACCACAGTATCTCTCTTTAGAAGCCTCCTCCTCGCTGATGCTGGGCGGAGCACACGGGCTGTTTTACACCGCATTGAAGACCTTTCACAAGGCCACCGGACGACCTGTGGAGATAAAGGACATCGCCTCCGACAGCAAGGCCTTTCAAACACTGGTCGAACAGGCATTCTTGCAAGCATTGGAGGCCTCTTCTATGGAGTCTGATGAGAAAAAAGAAATGATCTCAAACATGAGGGAGCAACCGCTGCCCGCTCCTGCCAACTTCTGCATCGTCGCTGAAGGGGTGCGTATTCTGTACAACCCTTACGAGACGCCCTATGGCCCCGCCGATTTTGTATTAACATGGGAACAACTCGGAAAATTGACCGCTGCTGATAAATGGCTGAAATAACACCACAGAGTCCAGTCCACCAAACATCCGTCGCTACAGAGGTGTCGTCTTCGAGGAACGAGAAGGCGACATCTCTTCTCTAAACATATTTTCAGATGCAGCCTTGCAAGGTCTATCCATCGCCTTTAGCGCTCTATGAAGTGCGCACCTACGCTTATGCGCAAGCCCTATCGCATGAGACCGAAAGCCCTGCTCTGTTCAGAGAGGGCCTGTGTGTATTTCATCCCGGAGCGCTCTGGCACGCCAATGCCGTAGAATGGTCGGAACAGGGCGAAGCACTTAGCCTCAAACTGGTCTACTATTTACGACCAGAACTCACCTTCGCGCTGCGCATTGAGGTGCCGGAGATGCGCGGAGAATTGGTGTGCCTGAACAATGGCCGGAGCCGCAAAGACAACCTGACGGCTCTGGCAGAGGATATGAGGAGCATTTATACCGCAATGCAACTGTTTGAAAAACTCTTCGGAAACAATCGCTGACAGACAGCGAAGACAAAAAACAATATCCGAGCCTGCGGCCATGCGAACCTTCTCCGTTGCCCTTCTGCTTTCAGGTCTTCTATTTTACGATATCAGTGCCCAGACAGACTCGAGCATACGAGCTGCTGGCTTTTATCGCGATTTTACCGCGATTTATGCGGTAAATGACGACCTTTTGAATGCTTCGGAAAATGTCCGCTCCAGCCTGAAAATCCTGAACGATGCTTACCAGATAGGTCTGAAGCCGCGGATAAGAAGCCCATTTCTGCGAAATGCAACTGAAATCACATGGAATACACTGTTGAAATGGTCCACCTTGCTGTGGCCACATGAGTTTGGGCATCTGCTTCGCACACACCAACACGGCGGCAGGTTTGTATTTCAACAGTTTCGTTTCCCAGGTATTGTCAGTACGTTAGAACTGCCGCCAGGTGCTCCTACAGAGCACCATCTGCTGGCGCTTATTGGCGGCTTCGAGGCCAATGCCCTCTCGGCGCGCAACATCCAACTGGATTTTTACCGACACGGAGGGCTTTACAACGATGAATTCGGAATGGCGTTTGGCCATCGGATATTGTACCCGCTCTATGCTTATGCCTTTGCTGCCCAAAATCCAAAAGACCCGCAAACGTGGATACGGCAGAAAGGCGACCCTGTCAATTTTGCCCACCTGACCTGGCAAATGGGCAATCGGGCCGTATTCAATGCCGACAGCACTGTAAATCTTGAACTGGTTCGATTTTATCAACAAGCCAGCCTGCTCTCGGTCATCTGGAATCTTCTGGACTGGAACTTTTACCGCCAGGCAGCGGCCTTTTTTGGCAATCAGGTAGCGGGTAAAAGGCCCGTTTACCTCGGCTCTGAAAAAAGTGCCTGGTTTTACAGCACTCTATTCAACACTTCTGTACTGGGTGCAGAACTGTATTTTTGGAACTATATCAAACACAAAAACCGCCTTTATGCGCTCTATGTGAAAGGCGGCTTCCCTTATCAAAACCTCGGACTCGGACTGACCATCCCTGACCTGCTGACACTTCAGAACCTGTCGGTGGACGTCCATGCGGACCTCTGGCAACAGGAGTTCTATGGAACAGGTGGATCGGCCTATGCCCAACTGTATGGCCGCCTTTCACAGCACTTTGACCTCGTGGTGCAAAGCGGATATAAAACTAAGGGCTATCTGGTCGGTCGCCCCATTCGCGAGGGCTTTATCGGCTTTCTGGGGCTTCGCTATCGGCTTTAAGGCTACCGCGCAGACAATGTTCATTTCTTCACCTTTTACACTTTACACACAATGAAAAACAGACTTATCGCCCTTTTTGCCACGGGTCTGGGCCTGTCGGCCCTGTGGCTTGCCTGCCAATCAGAACCAGTACCCGCCGCCGTGGAGGTCCGGATGGAAACGTTCGCATACAAGCGCTGCGTGCGCGACTCGCTGTGCGCCGAGGTCAACGCCGTGTATCCGGTCGTCAGCAGCAGCGACGCCGCACTCGCTCAGCGGCTCACAGACACGCTGCAAGCCATCGTCGGCGAAACGATGGACCTTGGCGACGGCGCAGCGAATATCGCTCCTGGCACACCGTTCCGCCAACGCTTAGAGGCCTTGGGCCCAAAACTGCTGGCAAATCTCGACGCTGACTTCGGACAGGACACGGCTATTACCGAAATGTTCTACAGCGTGGACACCAAAAGTGAAGTGCTGCTGAATGCGCCCCGATACCTGTCCATAGACGTCTCGACGTACCAGTTTATGGGCGGCGCCCACGGGTTGGGCACCATCACGCTGTACACCGTACATAAGGCCAGCGGACGGCGCATAGAGCATCTGACAGAGGTCATTGCCGACACCGTAGCCCTGCGCCCATTAGTCGAGCAGGCTTTCTTAGAAGCTAACCGCGCCAAAGACTTGGGCGAGGAAGTAACGCTGGAAAACCTCCTGTTAGAACCCGACATGCCCCTACCACTACCGCTCAACTTTTGCATCGTGCCCGAGGGTGTGCGCATGGTGTACAATCCTTACGAAGTAACTGCTTATGCCCTGGGGCCGACAGATTTCATCCTGACGTGGGAGAAATTGGGCAGGCTGGCCAACCGCGATAAGTGGTTGAAATAAGGTGCCCCTGGGGGTAGAGGTGACACCTCCCTGGCGGGAGATGTCACCTCTATTCAAACAATGTCCTCGCGCGCCCAGGCGGTACAGCGCCGACGTGGTGGTAGGCTTTTTCTGTAGCCAGGCGTCCGCGTGGGGTACGCTGGATGTAGCCCTCCATGATGAGGAAAGGCTCGTGCACTTCTTCGATGGTGCCCGGCTCTTCGCCCACAGCGGTAGCAATGGTCGTCAGGCCTACGGGGCCGCCTTTGAACTTGTGGATAATGGCATTGAGGATGCGATTATCCATTTCGTCCAAGCCGTGTTCGTCCACGTCTAAGGCAGCCAGGCCGTAGCGAGCGATGTCGCGGTCCACCACACCGGTGCCTTTTATCTGGGCGAAGTCGCGGATGCGGCGCAGCAGGGCGTTGGCAATGCGCGGTGTACCGCGGCTTCGGCGGGCGATTTCGTGGGCGCCTTCAGGCGTGATAGGGATACCCAGAATGTCGGCAGAACGGAAGAGGATGCGCTCCAGCGTGGGCACATCGTAGTAGTCGAGCAGGCAATTGATGCCAAAGCGCGCCCGCAAAGGAGCCGTAAGCAGGCCCATGCGCGTTGTGGCTCCGATGAGGGTGAACGGGTTCAGGGCAATCTGGATGCTGCGCGCGTTTGGGCCGGAGTCAATCATGATGTCAATACGGAAATCCTCCATGGCCGAGTAGAGGTATTCCTCCACGACGGTGTTCAGGCGGTGGATTTCGTCAATGAACAGCACATCGCCTGGCTCTAAGTTGGTCAGCAAGCCCGCCAGGTCGCCCGGCTTCTCCAGCACGGGGCCGGAAGTCATTTTGAGGGAAACTTCCAGCTCGTTGGCAATAATATGCGACAGGGTCGTTTTGCCCAGCCCCGGTGGGCCGTGCAGCAGCACGTGATCTAAGGCCTCACCGCGCTGGCGAGCGGCCTGGATGAAGACCTGAAGATTTTCCACAATCTTGCGCTGCCCGCTGAACTCGTCGAGCAACCTGGGGCGCAGGGCCTTTTCGACCAACTTTTCCTCCGGACTTGCCGGAGCCTGGGCCAGTTCTCTACTCATGCTGTACTTTCTGCTGTATCGGTGGTGAAAAAACGCCTGCTGTATGCGGTTTCGCCAGGCAAAGATAGGCGTTTTGGCTTAGGGAGGCGAGTCCTTCCTCAAGATAGTGTGTTGCTTACTTGTTCAAGCGGAAGATATCGCTGCTTCATTTTAAAAATGCGCTTCGCCACACCGACTGAGCCACTTTGGCCAGCCGCTCCTGTCGCTGGCAAAGAGTCGCCGGCGTGAATTCCTCGTAGTTGCAGTATTCACTGCTCAGTTTAAAGGAGGATTGCTGATAGGCTGTCCTTTTTTCTGAAAATGGCGTATTACTGCCCAGACGGTGATTGACGCCCGCTTTGAGCAACGTATAGTTACCCAGGCGATAGATATAATCGTGCTGAATATCGGGCGGGAACGCCTCTTCCCATACTTCACCAGGGTTTTCCGGCAAAATATGTTCTATTGTTGCCGTCGTGTCCTCTGGCGAATAGTCTGTATTCGCAATCTGGTTCTCTAATTTGATGAGCAAATACTTCACCAGCGCCTTTTTCTGCTTTGTGCTGATCCGGGCATTTGCGAAAGCGCTTTCAAAGGTTTTGTCATCTACATAGATATCCTTCAGCGCCAACACTACGTCGCGTACCGGCAATAATGTGCCTGCACTAACTTGATTGGCCACATTAGAATAGACGCGCTCCGCTGTATTGGGGTTGATGTCAGCCAGATGATAGCGCAGCGACAGGGTGGCTATCTCTCGAAGTAGTATGACGAAGTCCTTCCTGTCACCATAGTTCAGGAAGGCCAGCATAAGCGGATAGCAGGTTGTTACGCCCAGCAAGTTGAGCACTGTCAGATGCTGTCGCTCCTCCCGAGTCCACAGCTCGTCATAGGGATAATGAAACGCAGTGTAAAACTGACTGTTTTTTTCCAGGTCTTCCAAAAAATGAAAGGCGCGCTCCGGAGCATCTATTTGCCGCTGGATGGCTTTGAAAAGCGCGGTCTGCCGCTCCAATCGGTGTTTACTGTTCCAGTAATGTCGGATAAATGTTGTCAGATCGTTCGCACCAAGGGTGTCGGCAATGCTCTGCCAGCGCCTTTCCGCCTCATTGAGTTCCAGATTGCCCAGACGAGCGATAAGGCTAAAGAGATAGTTTTTAAGCAGATCAGCCGTCGAAAGTTTGACACCTCGGGCATTGAGCGTTTCAAAAACTTTAAAAGCATCCAGATCGTTGTTCACAACAATTTGAGTGAAGAGGATACCATTTCCTACGGTTCGTTCTAAAAACTCAGCCGCAGCAGCGCCAGAGGGCTTTTGGGCAAAGTAGCCGTTCAGTTGCTCCAGGAAATAGTCGAAAGCCTTCTGCAATAGTCGCTGCGATGGCTTCAATTTGGCTAATGATGGTGGCCGCCGGTATTTCAGGAGCCAGTTAGCGTAATAATCGTTGTCGTTGCGGTTCAGCGTCAGTTTGGGTGTAATAATCAGCCGGGAGGTAGAGAAATTACCCAGATAGCGTTCGAAGATTTTTTCAGCGCGAAGTTTATTCTCCTGTGGCTCCAGCCCTTGTTCGCTCCACCTTTTCAGGAGCGCTGTTATGGCTAACGCCAATAACGACAGGGTAGTCAGTCGTTGT
This sequence comes from uncultured Saprospiraceae bacterium, assembly GCA_964646615.1. Classification (GTDB taxonomy): domain Bacteria; phylum Bacteroidota; class Bacteroidia; order Chitinophagales; family Saprospiraceae; genus M3007. Next base: position 94,324 of record CAZYEV010000014.1, on the reverse strand, counting down.
TGGCCGTCTATGACCCAATACGTCTCATCGCCGCCGTCGCCCATGGGCTGCAACACCAGATAGCCCAAGTAATGGTTCTTATCTGTGGGTATATCCAGAATGTCCTGCCACAAGTCTTCCCAGTCTTCTTTCGACCAGGAATAGTCGCGCTGATAGATAGGTATCTTGTAAGCCTTGCTGTTTCCGATGACCGAATTAAATGTAACGAATTGCGACATATAGCAGCTGAATTTTCGTGGCGGAGAGGGCGGAGAAAGCCTCCCTGGCGCCTAATTATTTTGGGCAAAGTTAGCAAAAGAGCGATAGGACGCCTCGAGCGTCATCCCATCGCTCTAAACCGCCTTCCCCGTCCCGCTTAATAGAGCGCCACCCGTTGCCACCACGTCCCTGCCGGCGTGCTGACCTGCAGGAGGTAATGGCCGGCAGAGGCGTCGGCAGGCGCCAGGGTGATGACGTGCTGCCCGGGGGTGAGTATTTGCGTCTGCTCTAGAATGCGCCGCCCGTCGGCTGTCCATAAGGAAAAGCCGACGGTTGCGGCTGAGATACCTTCCCACAGTATGCGCACCTCCTGGCGCGAGGCCGGGTTAGGCTCTACGCGAAGGGAGAAGCCCGCATCCTCCAGCGTGGGTGTGAGAGAGGTTTTGAGCACTATGTTGTCGCGGCTGATAAGCCACAGGTCAGGGTCGAAGAGCACATCGGTTACCGCAAAATTCGCCGGAAGCGCGAAGGTCTGGCCATGGAACAGGTGTTCCAGCCGCACGTCCTGTTTCTCGCCGTTAGGGCCGATAAAACGCAAGGGCACGGGCAGTTCAAAAAACGACACAGACGGATGCGATGTCTTTTGTTCCAGCTGGACGTACACCAGCCCGTCAGCGCCCTGCGACCACTTGACGGTGTAGCTGGGATAGCCCTCGCCCGTGTACCAGTCATCGAAAAAATAATCGAGGCTGCGCCCCAAAACGGCTTCAAAATGCGCCTTCAGGATGGGCGTATGGGCGTAGCCGTAGGCCACCTGGGGGTCGTCTATGTAGTTGCGCACAGCGCGGAAGAAGAGCGAGTCGCCGCAAAGCCAGCGCAGCATGTGCAGCACCATAGCGCTTTTGTTGTAGCTGAGGCGCCCGCTGAAGATGCGGCTGACGTTGGTGGTGTCGTTGACCCAGATGGAACCGCCCGGCTGCGAGGTAGCACTGTTGATGCGTCCTTGCTTAAAGCTCTGCCAGTATTGCGGCTGGAAGCGCTCGTAGCACAGGCCCGACAGATAGGTGGCGAAGCCCTCGTTGAGCCAGATGTCGGCCCAGGAGCCGCAGGTTACCTTGTTGCCAAACCACTGGTGGGCCAGTTCGTGCGCCACCAATTCGTAGCCGAAGCCGCCCATGAACGACATCGTCTGGTGCTCCATGCCACCGCCCCAGCCAAATTGCGCGTGGCCGTACTTCTCCGATAGAAAGGGATACGGCCCGAACAACTCGCTGAACAGCCGCAGATGATCAGTCAGATAACTCATGCTGCTTTGGGCTGCCGACATACTTTCGGGGTAGATGTAGTTCACCATCAGCACCGTGTCCACACCTACGGCGATGGGTTCGGAAAAGACCTCGTAGTTTGTTACCGCTATCGCCACTAAGTACGCTGCAATGGGGTAGCGATGCTTCCAGTGGGCTGTGCGGCGGTCGCCCGTTACGACCTCCGACTGCAGCAGGCCGTTGCTGGCTGCACGGTAGGCCGCCGGCGTGGTTATGTAAATGTCTATGGAGTCCATCTTGTCGTTGAGCGATTGCTTGCATGGCCACCAGTCGCGCGCACCGTAGGGTTCGGAGAGCGTCCATAAGACCGGAACGCCACTGTGCTGGCTCACTTCAAACGAGCCAAAACCCGTCTTGGGCGGCACACCGCGATAGTAAAACACCACTGAGTCCGGCAAGAAGGCAGGCAACACTGCAGGAAAATGCACCGTCAGCACGTCGTCGTTGCGGCTGAAGGACAGCGACTTCCCCTTGTGCACAATGCTGTCCATCGTCAGTGCCGTCGAAAAGTCAAACTCCAGGCTGTTGACGTTTTCCAATGGCTCGAAGACCGTCGTGATGACTCCTTCGATGTAGCGCACCGCAGGATCCACCGTCCAGTGCGCCCGACAGTACTGGATATCAGCGCGATTGTTTGCACTGGCGGATGGCCCGCGCTCCAAGGCTGCCTGATGCCGCAACCAGGCGCTCTTTTCGTAGGCAATGATGCTATCCAACGCATCTGCTGTTTGGGCAAAAGGCTGACGGGAAGCCATCAGCAGGCACCCCGTCAGCACAAACGAGAAAAATCGGGAAACATTCATGGGCTACAGTTTTTTCAATGTTTTTACCTTTTTGGAAACCTGCCACAGCTGATAAAACAGCCATACACACGAAACCGCTGCAACAGCCATCCAGAACGGCAGCGCCCGAAACAACAGCGCCACCCCGCCCCAGAAGACGACCATTCCCACGCTGTCCAGCAGTGGCCGAAAGTCGTCCGCCCCTATGGGCAGGCGGTCTATCCAGCGCAGGTACAGGCCCAGCATTCGGCTGGCGGCTAAAAGCAGATAAAAAACGGCGATGAAGGCAGCCGCTATGGCGACGTAGTATGCCAGCTTATCTTGTGTCCAGTTCATTGTTCTGTTGATTTGGTGTCCGATTGGACATTTGGAAATAAGAAAGGAACAGGCGGTATGGGCTTCGACACCCGTTGGCGTGTGCCCAGGAAAACGGCGGCGGAGGCCGAAAAGCGCGGCCCAGGCGTGACGAAACCGTCCGAAAGGTGGTGGGCCAGCGGTTGGCTCCAGGTCAGACCGAAGGCCATGTTTCGGGCAAAGACCTCTACGCCTGCATTAGCCAGCGCCACCCATCCGCCTGTTTCGGGCTGCTGACGGCCCTGAAGGAAGTCGGCGCCGCGGTAGTCCCATTGCGCGCCCACATAGGGCGTCCAAGTTATCTGTTGCCAATGACCTGCATGAAAGAAGCGAACGGCGCCACTGGCCCGCGAGCCGAAGCGATAGCCGTCGCTGTTTTCACCCGTCAGGCGGAAAGAGCCGTCAACACTGGCTCCCCAGCGGCGGGTGCTCACCACGTATAAGGCGGAGAGGAGGCCATCGGTGCTCCCCGTGCCCGGCTGGAGCGCTGGCGGCAAGACCGTCTCCAGCCCGTTCATCGGCGCCTGCCGGCGAAAGTCGCCCGTGGGCAACTTAAGGCCACCGCCCACCTGAAGCGCATGTCGCCAGCGCCCGCTTGCAGGCCGGTGGGGGTCGAGAATAGAAAATTGCACCAACAGCGACACATCGCCCAGCCCTCGGACGCGCTGCTGAGGGCCGTCGTCGAACCGCCGAAGATGATACTGATAGGGTACGAAGGCCATCGCCTGCCACCGCGGGTGTGGCATCCAGCGGCCCCAAAGGTCGAACGAATGGAAATCCTCTCGGGAGTTGGGCGTGCTGCCGTGAGGAACAGTGCGGTAACCCTGACCCTGCCAGCGAGCGCCCACCAAATTACGCTGCACCAACGGCAAAAGGCCCAGCGTCTGAGCACTGCTCGAACACCCGCAGATGTCGCAAGCCCGCGCCACTGACGGCAGCAGCGCCGCCCATCCCATGAGGGCGATAAACAGTCTTTTCATCCTCTTGGAAAAAAATGTGGAGAAACAGCAAAACTAAGAACGGCTATCTCCTCCGTTGCAGCCATTGCATGGCCGGGAAATAGCCCAAAAGGTTAGCCATCTGTCCTCAGCAGGGCGGTGGATGAAAAACACTATTGAGACAGCCAGCCCTTGGGCTGCCGCCACAAGGCGGAAAAAGAAGCGTTACCTCGCCCTTCCATAATTCCCTGAAAGCGCCGTCTTCCTCGCCTTTCCAAAACAGCGAAAGGTCTTTCCAGGAAAAGAAAAATGCAGGGAGCGGCTGGCGATGATTGCTCTGACGGCCTTCTGCGGCCATCATTTTCTTCTTCAGATAGCACTTACCCTGGCAGTCCAGCTCAGGCTTTGCAACATTCTCACAGCGCTGCACGTAGGCTTGGCGGTTCCACCGATAATGCAGCAGCAGCACCGTCCGGACGGATGCCTGACCCAGCATGCTCGCAACCAATACGACCGAGAGAAATCGGCGTGCCATAACGGCCACAAAGGTAGGCGGCGAGCCAAAACGCGACTATTGACCTGCGTCAGCCTGTGCGCTATTCTACAGCGGTTGCGCCCTCGTATTCTGCTGTGTATAACTCATTTCAGTGCCTTACCTTTGCTGCACTTTTTCACTTGTAAGCAAGCCTGTCGCCACACGCGACGGGCTTTTTTTTCCACTAAAAGAATTCTGTTGTGTGCTTATGGAAAAGACTATGAAAGAACCGCCGGTCGAGACACCCTCTGCTCAAAACGGAGCAGGTGTAGCCGCCAAAACCAAGCAATGGAAGACCCTGCGCGGCGAGAACGCCTGGACGATGTTCAAAGTCATGTCCGAGTTTGTTCAGGGTTTCGAGGTGCTCAATCAGGTTGGGCCCTGCGTTTCGATCTTTGGCTCGGCGCGCACTAAGCCAGGTACATTCTACTATGAACTGGCCACCAAAATTGCCATGCGCCTGGTGGAGGAAGGGTACGGCGTTATCACCGGCGGCGGCCCGGGCATCATGGAAGCCGGCAACAAAGGCGCCTGGATGAAAGGCGGCGCCTCCGTAGGGCTGAACATCAACCTGCCTTTTGAGCAGAGCCACAACCCGTTCATCGCACCGGCGCTCAACCTGAAGCATCGCTATTTCTTCGTGCGCAAGGTTATGTTTGTCAAATATGCCCAGGGGTTTGTCGTCATGCCCGGTGGCTTCGGCACCTTAGACGAACTGTTCGAAGTGCTCACGCTGGTACAGACCAAGACCATCACGCCCGTGCCCATTGTGCTGGTGGGCACCGAGTTCTGGACAGGCCTGAAGGACTGGATAGTCGAGGTCATGCTCGAGCGGCACCACAACATCAGCCCGGAAGACCTCGACCTGTTTCACATCACCGACGATGCCGACGAGGTTGTGCGCATCATCAACGAGTTTTACCAGCGCGATATGGAGCAGCTGTCGCCCAACTATTCGCTGGAGCAATAGCCGCGTGCGGAGCGGTTGCCATCGCAGCCACCGCTCCGCATGCCGAGTGAGGGAGTTTTTTCGAGGAGCGTCAGCGGGTCTTCACCAATCGGAGGGCCATTTGGCGGCCGTCGGTGGCCATCAGGCGCAGCGTATAGGCGCCGGGCAACAGCGTGTGGCCGAAGCGCAGTTCACCGCCGTCGGCGTTGAGCGGGTGCGTTTCGATGCGGCGACCGAGGGCATCGAGCACTTCGGCTGTGGCGAGTTCAGCATTCTGGCCGCGGTAGCGCAGCCAGAAGAAGGAGGCCGACGGATTGGGTGCCACCTGCCATTCGAGCCAGGGAGCAGCAGCCGTGTTGTCGGTCGAGACGGTACCGGGTATGACCTCGAAGGCATCCACGGCGGCTTCGACTAAGTGCCCCGGGTTGTCGTCATAGGCGATGAAGTGCACGCGCATGTTATCGGTCAGGGGCAGGAAGTTGCGCAGGCGAATTTCGCCGGAGGGGCGCCACGCGCTCATCGAGGTAGTGTCGGTGCGGAGGAGAACGGTCTGAGCGCCGTTGCTGAGGCGCACCTCGAAGCGGTCGTTCGGCGGCGTGTTGCCGCCGCGGTTGTAAAACCAGAAGTGGTACTTGAGCACAGCATCGCTGTAGGCGGCCAGGCGCATGGGCGGCGAGGTGAGGGTTACGCTGCCGTTGTCCACGTCGTCGTTGCCGGCAGCGCCGCCGCCATTGCCGGTTACGTAGCACTCTTCGCCATTGTCGAAGTCCACGTCAGTGCCCGGGTTGGAGAGGGCATTTTGGAAAAAAGTCGCCACCGGTACTCCGCGCTCCCAGAAGCCGGAGGTAGCCGTGGCGGAGGTCGTCCAGCCCAAATCGAGTTCAAAGTCATCGTAGTAAGCCGGCTCCAGTTCGAGCGTCAGCGGCCCATCGGCTTCCACCGTGGCCTCGGTGACGCGATAGCCCCACGCACCGACGCGATAGTTGCCGCCGCTGATGCAGGCGAGGTCGAAGCGACCGCTGGCGTCGGTCTGTACGGTGTAGGTGTTCACCGGGCCGCGCAGAATCAGGCGCTGGTTGGCCACCGGAGTGCCGGCGCCTTTTTGCAGCGTCAGCCCTTGCACATCGAAGGCGGTCAGCGGGTTCAGGGTCAGCTCCAGTTCAGTTACCTGGCCGGGCTGGAAATTCAGGAGGACGGAAGCCGTCTGGTATCCGGGTTTGCTGACGGTTACAGTGAACGTGCCGGGCGTGGGTTGCCCCGTTTTAAAAGTACCGTCGGTGCGGGTCGTTTTGGCAGGCGTGACGAGCGGGCTGAGAATTTTTACTTCAGCGTCGGCTAAGGGCTGGCCGTTGCAACCATCGAGGATGCGGCCTTCGAGGTAACAGGCGCGCTGGTAAGTGGGCGTCAGGACGAACAGACGCCCTGGGCCGCTGCCCGGGCCAGTGGATGGGATGTTAGTGGCCACCATATTGCCCGAAGGAAAGAAGGGATACACGCCCCAGCAGCCGTCGAAGGTAGGGCCACTACCGCCGGGCCAGGTGTCGAATTGGCCGACGAGCACGAGGTTGTCGGGCTTGTGCGCATCCACGATGGTTACGCCGTCGGTGTACCAGGATGTGATGGCGTAGTCGTTGAGGATGTGCGTATTGTGTCCGATAGAGCCAAAGCCATCGTTGGTGGAATAGCGGTCTAATTCACGAATGTCGGTAGGGTCGCTCACGTCGTAGGCCGTCAGGAAGGAGGGCACGCGCTCGTCGGTGGTGAGCACGGTTTTGCGGTCGCTGAGCATCCAGGAGTTGTGCGCAAATCGGGCGGGAGTTTCTACGGTACCCAACAGCACCGGCTTAGCCTTGTCGCGCATATCCACCACCGACATCACACCGGCGTAGATGTGGCAGGCGTAAAGGGTGTCGTTGTCTGCGTAACCGTCGTGGATGTAGCCCAGGTCGTCAAATTTGCCCACATAGACCGGGTTGTAGGGGTCAGCGTTGAGGTCGTGCACGCGCACGCTGCTGAAGTTGCCGCCGTAGGTGTAGAGGAAGCCGCGCGTTTCGTCCACGTGCAGCGCATGAATAGCGCCTAATTGGCCTGCAATTTCACCCGTTCCGGTGTAATTATGGTAGTCCAGGTCAGGGCTGGGCAGTTTGCTCAGATCCACAATCTGGACGCCGCCGCCGCCTTCAGTAGTTACGTAGGCGTAGTGCCGGTAGGTTTTAATTTCGCGCCAGAGGTTGTTTGGGCCAGGGATCTGCACGATTTGTACCGGAGCGTCGGGGTTGGTAACGTCCACGATAGACAGGCCGCGCGAAGCACCTACGAGCGCGTATTCGCGCCCGTCCTGGGTGTAGCCCCAGACGTTGGCCAGCGTCTGGCCCGGATAGTCGAGCGTGGCCCGAAGTTGAAGATTAAAGTCCTGGGCAGGAGCAAACATAGGCCCAAGGAGCAGGAGCAGCGTCAGGCCGCCGAAGAAAAGCCTTTTCATGAATGAAGTGTGTTTTGTTTGAGCATAACCGCCTTTGCGACAAGGCGCGGCGAATGTAGGCCAGAGCATTGATTTCTTTCCGGGTTTTAGACCTGAAGTGTTTTGGGCGCCCACGAGACCTACGAAAATTTGAACTAAAAATTAAGTTTGGCCAATGCGAGCAGGCATGCCGGCCTCCGGGCTTCGATGCTTTTGCGAAAAGTTCCGTTTTTTGCCGCGACAGATTTCATTTTTAGCCTACTGCTGTAAGACACATGGAAAACGTAAAAGAAGAAGTCTCCGTCAGCCCTCAAGTCTGGCACGCCATGTCGGGCGAAGCCGTCCTGGAGCACTGGAACACCCGCCGCGAGGGCTTGACGGAGGCAGAGGCGCAGGAACGCTTAAAACGCTATGGGCTGAATGCCCTCCCGGCGGCCAGACAGCCGACGATTTGGGAGATTATTTTTCACCAGATAGCCAGCCCCCTGATAGCAATACTGCTGGTAGCTGCGGGCGTATCCGTGCTGATTGGAGAGGGCACAGATGCTCTTTTTATTCTGATTGTCATTGGTCTGAACACAGCCTTAGGCGCCTATCAGGAGTTCAAGGCGCAAAAAAGTGCGTCCAGCCTGCAGCGCATGCTGCACATTCAGGCTAAAGTAAGACGCAACGGACGAGTGCGTGAGATAGACGCCGAGGAGCTCGTCCCAGGCGACATTGTGCTGCTGGAATCGGGCAGTAAAGTGCCTGCTGACATGCGCCTGTTGTCGGCGCGCGGGCTTTTGGCTGACGAGAGTCTGCTGACAGGGGAGTCCATTACGGTAGAGAAAAGTACGGAGCCTCAGCCGGAGGCGACGCCATTGGCCGACCGACACAACATGGTATATGCCGGCTCAACCATTACCACCGGGCGCGGCATGGGCGTAGTAGTCGCCACAGGGGTAAGTACCGAAGTAGGCGCCATTGCACGCAGCGTGGCCGAGTCGGAGACGGCCAAGCCTCCTCTGGTATTGCGCATGGAGCGCTTCACGCGCAGCATCGCCATATTCATTATGATCGTCAGCTTTGTGCTGGCCTTCATTCTGCGTGCTCAGGGCTACGACTGGATGAGTATTTTCTTCTTCGTAGTAGCACTGGCTGTATCGGCCATACCGGAAGGCTTGCCTGTGGCAATGACCGTGGCGCTGTCGGTGGCTACCAGTCGTATGTCGAAGCGCAATGTCATCGTACGACGGCTGACGGCTGTGGAAAGCTTAGGCAGCTGCACCGTCATTGCCAGCGATAAAACGGGCACCCTGACGGTAAACCAGCAAACCGTGCGCACGGTTGTCCTGCCCGACGAAACGCGGTACCACGTCAGCGGAGAAGGCTACAATGGCGTCGGTGAAATACGCCACGATGAGGCTCCTGCCGCTTCAGAAGCGCTTCAGCCCTTCCTGGAAGCTGCCCTGATGGCCAACGAAGCCAGTCTGCATCGCACCGAAAACGGCCAATGGGAACACCAGGGCGACGCCATGGACGTGGCCTTGCTGGCGCTTGGCTACAAAGCCGGCGTTCAGCCAGAGGCCTACAAATCCAGCCTGGAGCTGGTAGAGGAGATTCCTTATGAGTCTGAAAACAAGTACTCCGCCGCCTTCTATCGAAAGAACGGTGAACTATGGGCGGCGGCCAAAGGAGCTGTCGAAACCATTCTGGATTTTTGCGGCGACGCGCTCGTAAATGGGCAGACCATTCCGCTCGACCGCACTGCTATCGAAGCGCGCGCCGACGCCCTGGCCGCCGAAGGTCTGCGCGTGCTGGCCCTCGCCGGCGGCCCATGCCCAACCCTCGAGGGCAAAAAGCCCGCAGAAGCCCTGCGCGGCCTCCACTTCCTGGGTCTGGCGGGTTTTATAGATCCGCTGCGCCCGGAGGCCAAAGACGCCGTCAAGCGCTGCCGAAAGGCGGGCATCCGGGTTATCATGATCACCGGCGACCACCCCGCCACAGCGGAGGCCATCTCGCGCGAATTGGGTTTGATAAAGCCCAGACACACCCTCCCTGTCGTCAGCGGAAAGCAACTGAGCGAAGCGGGCGACCCTGACGGGGAGGCCTTTAGCCAATTGGTCCGCAACTCCAACGTCTTTGCGCGCGTATCGCCTGAGCAAAAACTTCAGATTGTGGACGCCCTCATCCGAAGCGGCGAGTTTGTAGCCGTTACGGGCGATGGCGTCAACGACACCCCCGCACTGCGCCGGGCCAACATCGGCGTGGCCATGGGGTCGGGCACCGACGCTGCCAAAGAGACGGGCACCATGATCATCATTGACGACAACTTTACCAGCATCGTTGCGGGCGTAGAAGAAGGGCGCTTTGCCTACGACAATGTGCGCAAGGTTATTTCATTGCTGGTCTCCACTGGCGCCGCGGAGGTGTTTCTCTTCCTCATGTCTGTGCTGTTACAACTGCCAGTGCCCCTGTTAGCCGTACAGTTACTATGGCTCAACTTAGTTACCAACGGCATCCAGGACGTCGCCTTAGCCTTTGAAGGCGGTGAGCCAGGTGCCATGCGGCGTCCACCTCGAAAGCCCTCCGAGTCTATTTTCAACCGCCTGATGATCGGGCAGACCCTCACGGCTGGTCTCACGATGGGATTAGTTACGTTAGGCCTGTGGTACTACCTTATCCAAATAGTCGGAATGGGCGAAGCAGAGGCGCGCAACGACATCCTCCTACTCTTCGTGCTGATGCAAAACGTGCATGTCTTTAGCTGCCGCTCCGAGCGCACCTCCGCCTTCCGCGTACCCATTAGCCGCAACTACCTGCTCGTCTTCGGCGTACTGGCCGCTCAGGGCATACACATCTTGAGCATGCACATACCCTTTATGCAATCGCTCCTACGCGTTGAGCCAGTCAGCTGGTATTACTGGAAGCTGTTGCTGCTGTCGGCCACTTCCGTACTCATCACTATGGAGCTATATAAAATCTGGGTGCGCTGGGACGAACGCCGCAAAGAACAAGCCCTGGCCGACTAAGGCCGCTCCACACGAACACGCCGCACGGCCTGCACGTCGCCAGCCCTCAGCCGAAGCACGTACAGGCCGGACGGCAATGGAGCGACATCGAAACGCTCGTACAACTGCGGTGCAGCATGCACCCACCGCTGCTGGAGCACCTGACCCAGCGGTGAGAGCAATTCTATCCAGACCTCCGCCGGATCGGGCAATGCCGCCTGCACCCAGAATTCCTGGTGCGCCGGGTTGGGGAACACCTCCAGCGGAAACGTAGCCAGCGGCTCCTCCGCGCTCACTGTCCGTAACACGGTGGCTCCGCGTGTAATCCGTTCGACACAACCGCCGCGGTCGGTGATGGTAACCACATAAGTGCCCTGGGTGAGCTGCGTAACAACAGGCGTGTTTGGGCCATGGCTCCAGTAGTATTCGTACAGCGCCGGCGAGTTCAGGTACTGCCCGGAGCCACCAGTGGCAAAGACCTGAATACTGCCGTTCTGCCCGGGTGGCACCGTTTCGTGCGTTACCTGGAGCGTAGCGCCCAGCGGCTCCAGAGGAGGCAACAACACAATGCGCTGCGAAGCGCCCACGAAGAAACAGCCGTTGGTGTCAGGGCGCACATTGAACACGAAAGCAGGACCCGGGCTGATGAGCACTCCATTGCCCAGCACCACTGGCGTCAGGTAATAGACGCCAAAGGGCAGAAAGCTGCCGGTGTTGCGCAGAGCCGGTATGGTAAGGGTTGGTGAAAAAACCGTGCTAACCACCCCCGCAATGTCGCCCGGCCACACGGTATCCGGGATGGGTTGTGCGCTCAAGCACCAGGCCAGGCCATATACCTCGCCCTCCGTGGGCAGCGAATAGCTGGCCGTGTCGAGCCGCATATAGTCTCGAAAAAACGACTGGAAGCACACCAGTCCGCCGCCTCCGAAGAAGAACTTGCCTACTGCGCCTTCCGCGCACGACACCTCGCGCAGGCGCGTAACCTGCACGCAAAACTCTCCCTGGGCCGGGCCTCCGAGGCCGCGGAAGCCGTCCACCATCAGATAGTAGCGCTGGTCGGCTTTGGTGGCGACCACGAAGCCCGCCCTCCAGTCCGGCTCGCCCAGTGGCGAGCGGTCGTCGTTGCAAGCCACTAAGGTCAGGGCTGCGCAGTCATCGCCCTCGAAGAGCGCCATTTGCGTGTCGCCAGGTAGCCCTTGTTCGACGCCCACGTAGTTTTGAGCGTTGCAGGGCACGGTCTGGATTTCATAGCGGTCGCCGTCGCCCACGAAGGTAAACCACAGGGTGTTGTCTAAAAAATCGGGCTCGCCCTCCGGCGTTTCGCCCCAGCAGTTGACCTCCGGGTCGGTATCGGAAACCGTGGCGTTTGTGTTGTCATAAATGGCAGATGTCTGAGCCACGCCGGGCGTCTGACCCAACAGATTGCTGATGTCCACCGCCGTCTGGCAGGAGTCTGGGTTTTGGGTCAGCACAACAAACAAAGAAAGGTCGTCTATTTTCCAGTGGTATTCGTAATTGCCTACCCAACGGAAGCGCAGCCACACCTGCGGCTGGTTGTCGGCCTGGGGGAGGTCGAGTTCGACCCAGCCCTCGAAAGGCAGGTTGGCCGGATGGCCCTCGAAGAGGGTGTGGTATTCAAACGTGTCGCCGTCGGTGCTGACGCCCACCTGAGCGCGTGTGCCGGCCGGGCTGAAGTAGATGTATTGGGTGTAAAAGCGCAGGCGCACCCCTACCCTACCCTGGCAATTGACCTGGCGGTTGATGCTGGTCAGCCACACGTCGTGCGGCGTAGGGCCGTTGGCATCGGAGTTGAACAGAAAGTAGCCATTCGTGGCCGTAGGTGCGCCAAAAGGCGCCAGCCCCGGCTCCTGGTAACCATCGGCAGGGTTGCTGGTCCACTCCCATTGCGATGGGCCAGCATTGATGCCGCCGTGCGCCCAGTTGGTGGTGGCCACAAATGAGTCGTCAAAGGTTTCCGTCCAGAAAGTTTGCGCCGAAGCGCATGTCATGAAGCCGACCATGCCCAAGACGAGGCGCCATCTCCCAAAGTCTCTGTGTTTCATAAGCGTGCAGCGTTTTTTGCTGAAAAATCTTGTTGTCTTCTTCGACCCCTCACGCACAGGCCTTTGCAGAGCCGAAGCACCATTGCTCATCGCCAGGCGTCGAAGTAGGACACGAAGATACAGCGCGAAATTGCCGGAGCAAAATCTCGCTGCAACAAATCCCATCTTCGGCGAGGCTCCTCCCCCTCGTCGAAACCTATTCCCAGAGTCCTACCCTGACCGCCTGCGAGCGCCGTCGCTTTTCAACGCCTATTTCTTCCGTCTTCGGAAGCCACCGCCGTTGCGCCGGCGCGAGCGGTTGTCGCCCTTCGGGCGCGAGCGCCCAGAGGCATTCTGATTTTGCACGTCTTTGCGGACGCTGGAGGCCAGCACATCGAGCGAACTGTGGCCCTCATGCAGCTGCAGCTGCCCGTCGGAGAGTTGCTCCAGGTCGTCCTTGATGACGTCGTCCGACACGTAGTGCTCTCTGTTCCAGGTTTTGTAGGCCAGTTTCATGTAAGAAGCGATGACCTCGACGAAGGCTTCCCTTTTGGGGCCGTCGGGCATGGCAATGGCTTTCTGGATGAGGCGCTGCACATGCTGGCCGTAGTGGCGCAGGCGGGTAGTGGTGGTGGGGTAAGGAATACGTTCGGGCTTGGGGCGCATCGCCAACGGGCGAATGGTAACCCCGGGTGGTGGCGTTACATCCAGTTCGTAGTTGGCAATGGCAAAGGCGTGGTTCCACAACTTTTCCCGGTAATCATCGGGGTGCCGGTTGCCGATGGGGTTGAGCAGTTGCATCATTCCGATAATGCTTTCGACGGCTTTTTGCCGTTGCTCCGGCGCCCCTATTTTCCGGGCATACAGGATAAGTTCCTGTATCAGCCTGCCGTATTCGGCGAAGCGGATTTCCTCTTTTTCGGTGTTGTATGGTATTTTAAGATTGTTCATACCGGCAATACATGGGCTAAAATGATAGCACTGAGGAGCGGAGCGGCTATTCTACGGTTACCGATTTGGCCAGATTGCGTGGCTGGTCCACATTGCAACCGCGCATAACGGCGATGTAATAGGCGAGTAATTGCAGCGGCACCACCGACAGCAGCGGCGTGAACGGCTCTTCTGTGGCAGGTATCTCGATGACGTAGTCGGCCATCCCTTTGATGAGTTCGTCGCCCTCGGTAACCACCGCCGTAACGATGCCGCCGCGGCTTTTCACCTCCTGGATATTGGAGACGATTTTGTCGTGCGTGCTGCCGTTGGTGGCGATGACGAACACCGGCATGTTCTCGTCAATGAGCGCAATAGGGCCGTGCTTCATCTCTGCCGCCGGATAGCCTTCGGCGTGGATGTAGGAGATTTCCTTGAGCTTGAGCGCCCCTTCAAGGGCGATGGGGAAGTTGTACCCCCGGCCCAAATACAGCGCATTAGCGGCATTTTTGAACTCGCCGGCGATGTACTTTACCTGGTCGTGGCACTGGTGCAGGAGCTGCTCTACCTTTTTTGGCACTAAGGCCAGCTCTTGCACTAAGCGCTGATACTGCGACTTGCCCAGATAACCGCGTTCGTAGCCGAGGATGAGGGCCATCATGCTGAGCATAGTTACCTGGCCGGTAAAGGCTTTGGTGGAAGCAACGCCAATTTCAGGCCCAACATGGATGTACGAGCCACTATCGGTAGCCCGCGCGATGGAAGAGCCCACGACGTTGACGATGCCGTAAGTGAGCGCGCCATAGTCTTTGGCCAACTGGAGTGCTGCCAGCGTGTCGGCCGTTTCGCCAGACTGGGAAATGGCCAGCACGATATCGCTCTCGCGCACCACCGGGTTGCGGTAGCGAAACTCCGAGGCGTATTCTACTTCCACAGGCAGGCGGGCCAGGTCTTCAAACAAGTATTCGCCGATCATGCCGGCGTGCCACGACGTGCCGCAGCCCAGAATAATCATGCGCTGAGCGTTGATCATGCGCTTTTTGTACTCTTCCATGCCGCCCAGGCGCACCCAGCCTTCTTCGGCATTCATGCGCCCGCGCATGCACTCGGCAATGGTGGAGGGCTGCTCGAAAATCTCCTTGAGCATGAAATGCGGGTAACCGCCCTTTTCGAGCTGTTCAATCTCCAGTTCAATCTCCTGCACCACAGGGTCTTTCTCCTGGTTGCGCAGATCGCGTATGCGCAAAGGCGCGTTGCGTCGCACTACCGCCACCTCTTCGTCGTCTAAGTAAACAACCTGTTTGGTATGCTCTACAATGGGCGTGGCATCGGAAGCTATCAGGAACTCATCTTCGCCAATGCCGATGACTAAAGGGCTGGACTTGCGAGCCGCCACCAACAGGTCGGGATCATTGCGATCCATAACCACAATGGCATAGGCCCCCTGCACCTGCGTCAGGGCCTGCTGCACCGCGTCTTCCAGCGACAGCTGGCCGCGCTCCTGGATTTCCTCAATCAGGTGCACCAGCACCTCCGTGTCGGTTTCACTCTGGAAGGTGTGGCCGTGGTTGATGAGCGCATTTTTCAGCACGGCGTAGTTTTCAATGATGCCGTTGTGCACCAGCACCAATCGTCCGCTGCCGCTGGCGTGCGGGTGAGCGTTGATGTCGTCAGGCTTGCCGTGGGTGGCCCAACGCGTGTGCCCAATGCCCACATTGCCGCTGGTATCCTGCTGTGCGGCGTACTCTTCCAGATCGCTGACCTTTCCTTTCTTTTTGTAGATGTTGAGCCTGCCGTTTTGCAGGGCAATGCCGGCGCTGTCGTAGCCTCGGTATTCCAGACGGTGCAGGCCTTTTATCAGAATGGGGTAAGCGGGGCGAGGGCCAATATATGCTACAATGCCGCACATAGGATCAGGGAAGGTTGGGTGAAGAAATGGATTTGGGCTGAGGCGCCGAATTAACGAACCCGCGTGTATTTCAGCGTCAGTTTAGCCGGGAAGGTAGCGCTTTTAGGGCCAAAGAGGACGACGCGATGCGCCGAACGGCTTTGCGGAAAGACGTTGACGAGCAGCGTTTGTTTTTTCTGGTCGCCCAAAGCGTTGTCCACCATGGCCTGGAAGCGCTGAGTCAGGGTAAGCCGGTAGCGCTCGAGGTCCTGACCGCCCTCGAAGGTGCGCAGAGGCGTTCCGCCAAAGCGGCTGAAGTCGTTGAGGATGCTCAGGGAGTAAACTACATCTGGGATGAAAACCAGCACAGAGTCGCCGGGGCGTTCCGAAAGTACCAGCTGATTGACGGGCGGCAGGCTGACATTGGCTCCGGAGGGGTGCGCAACGGTCATCTCTAATTCAGCCTTATTGACGGCGATGTTTTCCAGCAAATGGGCATAGGGTATTTCTAACTTGAGCCGGAGGCCGGTCAGACCCTGGATGAAGAGCAAGTCTTCTGCCGGTTTGCCCACATAGTTTTCGGCGAGGCTGCCGGTGTAGTCGTGTTCAAAATGGTTGAATTTATTGCCGCCCAGGAAGGAGAATTCGAAGACGCGCGAGGTGGTGATGGTGTCGTTTGCGTACTTGAAATAAAGCCGTATAAAGCTGAAGCCGCGGTTGTTGAGGTTGAAAGCGAGCATGGCGCCCGGGGTAGCGTTAGACGCCGCCGTGATGCGCAGGCCGCGTATTCGCTGCCAGAAGAGCGTATCCGACGTCAGGGTAAGGCTATCGGTGTCGAGGATTTCCTGGCCGAAGGCATTGCTCAACGGGATGCGCACATACGGGCCTCTTTCGATGGTGTCGAACAGCGGCACATTGGTGCGCGGGCGCGGGAAGAAGTCTGCGAGTTCGCCCACGAGTTCGCCCACGGGCAGCGACTGGTTCGAGTAATAGGTCTGGTTCCAGCGCAGGGCACTCCCGGCAGCGACGCGATGCACCTGTATGGTTTGGCGCTGGGTCGTGTCGCCATAGAAGCCATCGGCGGCATAGCGCAGAAACAGGACGATAGAGTCCACTATCGCGTTTTGGAAGCGCGGGCTGAGGTCGCTGGGGCGGAAGAGGGTGTATAGTTCGGCTTTGGTGCGGCCAAAGTTGGGGTCTTGCAATTCTCCGCACATCAGGTAGGGGCTGGTGGAGGTACGGTCGGAGGTCTCCACACTATCCTCCCGCTCGACGGTGATGCGCAGCGTAAGGGTGTCGGTGTAGCCAAACTCGCCGCGCTCGTTCTCCAAGAGATCGGCGCCAAAGTCGGTGGGCTTGGAGCATTGGAACAACAAAGCTGCTCCGGCAAGCAACAGCCCGATGGCCGGAAATGGGATAACCTGAGTCAGGCGCATAAGTGAATAGGATGGGTTCTGCTATGTACGCTTATTTGATTAGAAAGCGCATCTCCGGGGTTGCCTGGCCCGGAGATGCGCTGCATAATGTGCTCAACACTGCGCGCCGATTACGACACTTCTTCCACCGCGCTCAACTGGCGCAGGAAGTTCGTCAGGCCCTCCAGCATGTTGCCGTTTTCTTCCTGATGCCAGGTCAGCACCGGCTTTTCGGCGGCCAGTCCCATTTGTTCGGCCTGCGCACGCACCTCCGACCCGGCTAAAATGACAGCGTCGGAGTAGTGATAGGCGCCCTTGTACACCGACACTCCATCGTCGGTGCGGTAAGGCTCTAAGTGCGCCGGCTGAATGTTGTTGATGGTTGCCTTTTGGACAAAACGGTCAGCATCCAACCGCTCATAGGGTGTATCGTACGCACAGAACACAATGTTGGAATGGGCAAAAAGCGGCTCCATCTGATAGGCCTTGCGGGCGTAGAGCGGTATCAAGCCCGTCAGCCAGCCGTGGCACATGATGATGTCGGGTGCCCAGCCGAATTTCTTCACCGTCTCTAAAGCGCCTTTGCAGAAAAAGGCCATGCGGTCGGGGTTGTCTTCAAACGGCACACCGTTGTCGTCTTCAAAAATCTGGCGGCGGCGGAAGAAATCTTCGTTATCTAAGAAATATACTTGCAGGCGGGAGCCAGGCATCGAGGCTACTTTGATGATCAGGGGGTAATCGTCGTCGTCCACAATGATGTTCATCCCCGAGAGGCGAACGACCTCATGCAGACGGTGCCGGCGCTCGTTGACGATGCCGTAGCGCGGCATCAGAATGCGCAGCTCGTAGCCGTTGTCGTTCAGGAATTTGGGGAGTTGGCTCACTAAGTAGGAGATAAAGTTTCCTTCGGTGTAGGGTTCCATCTCTTGAGTCACAAAAAGCAGACGTTTCTTTTCCATGTAAGACGATATTCTGACTAATGTTTTCTAATCGCTTCCGATGCGCGGCGGTAGATACTCGAAAATGTGGCGCAAAAGTATAAAAAAAATGGCGTTTAACGGCGCCAAATCTATTTGTAAAGATGCAAGGCGAATAAAAGGCAACGGTCAGGCTGTTAGCTATACAAATACATGCTGCGGTTGCGCTCCAGCTCGCGGAAATACGGGTCTTTCAAGTCGCGGATGAAATAGATAGCCTCGCCGGTACTCTTCATCTCGGGGCCCAGGCGTTTGTCCACACCCGGGAATTTCTCGAATGAAAACACCGGTATTTTAATAGCGTAGCCCTCCAGCCGCTGTTCCAGATGGAAGTCGCGCAGCTTGTGCGTGCCCAGCATCACTTTGGTGGCAATGTTCAGGTACGGAATGTTGTAGGCTTTGGCGATGAAAGGCGTTGTACGCGAGGCGCGCGGGTTGGCCTCGATGACATAGACTTCATCGTCCTTGATGGCGTACTGGATATTGATGAGGCCTTTGATGCGCAGAGCGCGGGCGATTTTTTCGGCGTACTCGACCATGCGTTCGATGACGATGGGGCCGAGCGAGTAATACGGCAGCACGGCTGAAGAATCGCCCGAGTGGATGCCCGCTGGTTCGATGTGTTCCATGATGCCCATGACGTGCAGTTCGTCGCCGTCGAAGATGGCGTCTATTTCGGCCTCTTTGGCGCGCTCGAGGAACTGGTCAATGAGCACGCGGTTGTCGGGCATGTGCTTGAAGATGGTTAGCACCTGGCGCTCCAGTTCGTGGTCGTTGATGACGATTTTCATGCGCTGGCCGCCCAATACGTAGCTGGGCCGTACCAGCAGCGGGTACGGCAGGCGGCGGGCGATGTCGAGTGCTTCGTCCACATCGCGCGCGGCGCCGTATTTCGGATAGGGAATATCGAGTGATTTGAGCAGATCGCTAAAGCGACCGCGGTCTTCGGCAATGTCCATGTCCGGGAACGATGTGCCGACGATGTTCCATCCGTTTTTGTGCAGATCTTCGGCCAGTTTGAGGGCCGTCTGGCCACCCAGCTGTACAATGACGCCGTCGGGGCGCTCATGTTCGAGGATTTCCTCCAGATGCTCCCAGTACACTGGCTCGAAGTAGAGCTTGTCGGCCACGTCGAAGTCGGTGCTCACTGTCTCCGGGTTACAGTTGACCATGATGGTCTCGTAGCCCAGTTCTTTGGCGGCCAGCACCCCGTGTACGCAGCAGTAGTCGAACTCGATGCCCTGGCCAATGCGGTTGGGGCCTGAGCCGAGCACTACGATTTTCTGGCGGTCGCGCCGGACGACGCTTTCGTTTTTCGGCTGAAACACCAGTGCTTCGCCCTCTGCCGCCGCTTCAGCGGGCGAGGGCAATTGCGCTATGCCACTCTCGAAGGTAGAATAGAAGTAGTTGGTCTTCGACTCAAATTCTGCCGAGCAGGTGTCCACCATTTTATACACGCGCCGGATGCCGCGCCGTTTGCGCTCGCGCGTTACCGACTTTTCGTCCACGCGCAGCAGCCAGGCGATCTGGGCGTCGGAATAGCCGTTTTTCTTCAGTTCCAGAAAGAAGTCGTCCGGAATATCTTCGGGTACGTTGTAGCGCTGCAGCTGTTCCTCCATTTTGACCAGCTTCTTGATTTCCTGGATGAACCACGGGTCAATGCCAGTCAGTTTTTGCACCGTGCGCGACGGAATGCCCAGCCGCAAGGCGTCTTTGACGCGGTAGATGCGGTCGTCGGAGGCCTTTTCCAAGCGCTCCAATATGTCGTCGGTCTTGAGCCATTCTTTCATGTCGGCGCCCAAGCCGTTGCGGTTGTTTTCCTGGCTCTGGCAGGCCTTCTGGAGGGCTTCGGTGAAGCTGCGCCCGATAGCCATGGCCTCGCCTACTGATTTCATTTGCAGACCCAGCCGTACATCGGCGCCGGGGAATTTCTCGAAGTTCCAGCGCGGCATCTTGACGATGACGTAATCCTGTACCGGCTCGAAGAGGGCTGAGGTAGTTTTGGTTATCTGGTTGGCCAGTTCGTCCAGCGTGTAGCCAATGGCCAGTTTGGCCGCAATTTTAGCGATGGGGTAACCGGTGGCTTTGCTGGCTAAGGCCGACGAGCGCGACACGCGCGGGTTCACCTCTACGGCGATGAGCTCTTCCGTCTCCGGGTTTTGGGCAAACTGCACGTTGCAGCCGCCGGCGAAGTTGCCCAGCCCGCGCATGATGCGCAATGCCTGGTCGCGCATTTCCTGGAAGCACGTGTCGCTCAGCGTCATGGCGGGCGCGATGGTGATGCTGTCGCCTGTGTGTACGCCCATGGGGTCGAGGTTTTCGACCGTGCAGATGATGACGACGTTGTCGTTGCGGTCGCGCAAGAGTTCCAGTTCGTATTCCTTCCAGCCCAGTACGGCCTTTTCCACCAGCACCTCGTGCGTGGGCGAGGCATTCAGGCCGCGCTTGAGGGCTTCGTCGAAGTCCTCCTCGCGCATGACAAAGCCGCCGCCCGTGCCGCCCAGCGTGTAGGAGGGCCGGATGACGAGCGGAAAGCCGATTTTCTGGGCCGCCTCTTTGCCCTCCAGAAAGGAGTTGGCGATGTAAGAGGGCGCTACCGACAGGCCCAGCCCGACGACGAAGCGTTTGAATTCTTCGCGGTTTTCGGTCGTCTCGATGGCGCGCGTGTCCACGCCAATCATGCGCACGCCATATTGTTCCCACAGGCCCAATTTCTCGCACTCGATGGCCAAATTGAGCGCCGTCTGGCCGCCCATGGTGGGCAGCACGGCATCTATGGGCGGTAGTGCGGGGTTCTCCTGATGTTCTTGCAGAATTTTTTCAATGCTTTCCGGCGTCAGCGGGCGCAGGTAGATGTAGTCCGCAGTTACCGGGTCAGTCATGATGGTGGCCGGGTTGGAATTGATGAGGGCCACGCGGATGCCCTCTTCGCGCAGCGAGCGGCTGGCCTGTGAGCCAGAGTAATCAAATTCGCACGCCTGGCCGATAATAATCGGCCCCGAGCCAATAATCAAAACGGTCTGGATGGATGGGTCTCTCACAGCAGGTGCTTTTTAAAAAAAACCGGAAGCAGCGCAGCAGGCCGCTTCCGGTTTATCCAATAGAACAAAGGTGTTTCTCTTCTCCGATACATTTCGGAGCGCAAAGGTAGCACCCCTGCGTCAGAAAAAAGCAATGGAACACATACACAAAGACCAGAAAAATCCGGCACTTCACTGGCAGGCTCATGAGCAGGCGGCCTCAGGGGAGCTTTACCACCTCGACACGCCGGTTTTGCGCCCGTCCGCTTTCCTTGCGGTTGTCAGCAACGGGCACTTCGGAGCCAAAGCCGCGATATTGCAAACGGTTGGCAGCAATGCCCCGCTGAACCACTAAATTGTACACCGTGCGGGCACGGCGCTCCGAAAGGGCTTTGTTGTAAGCCGCATCGCCCACATTATCCGTGTGGCCGTCAATGCTGACACGCAGCGAAGGGTTTTGCTTGAGCAAGTCCACAATCGCCTGCACTAACGGCATAGACTCAGGCTTCACCTGATCCGAACCCGTATCGAAGAGGATATTCAGGCCGTAGTAGCCATCGGTTTCCAGCCCTTTCAGGATGTCGTTAGCGGTAACCTCCTGCACCATTGCTTCACGCTCTATAATATTGAGCTGAAACTGAATAGGATTAAACAAAAAGTTCGATAATCCGACCCAAACGGTGTCCTTTTCGCGATCGAGGCGAAACGTCGCATGTAAGAATTTCTCTTCGAGAACGAGGGTTTTACCGCCAATGCGCTTGATAGCATTCTCATAATTGCGCATGACTTGCAAAGCACTGGGCTCAGCAGTGCTCTTATCGTGCTTATAATAAATGCGCGTGCGTTTGCCTTCCACACGTTGGCGTTTGTTGCCCGGTAGATAAAACTCAAAAGCGTCGTAATTGCTCGAGTAGTCGTGGATGTAAAAGTTGCTCATTCGGGTGAGCATGGGATGGTCGGCTGCGCCGGCCTTATCTTTAACATGATGGTTTTGGGCAAAGGCCGATATGGCAGCGGCCATGAAGTTCAGCAGAAACACAAGAGAGGAGCTTATTTTCATAAATCGGGTTGAGGATGTGTGTGTAATCGGTGAGGTGATGGGCAAAAATAGGCAAATACCTGCAGGGTTATCTGCCAGGTCTGTAAATTTTTCATTAAGAAAACAGGTGGGCTGGCCAAATGCAGGCCCGGGTGCTCTCTTGTGCTGCTTTCTTACAGGGCTGCCAGGTTTGAGGCTATTTGACAAACAAGGCTCCCTTCAATTGTCGGACTTGCTGCGTCTTTTCTTCTAACCAGACCTCCTGTACAAAAAGGCGGTAGGCGCGCTGCCCTACGTTCCAGTTGAGCGTACTCAGGCTATCGAGCATTCGCCCTTCGCGTTTCAGGCCTTCGGTTTCCCATTGCCGCAGGCGTGGCCCAAATTCGAGGGTATCTGCAACGCTCCGAGCGCCATTGAGGCGAACCACCAGCGCCTTGCCCGAAGGCGACAGGAAAACGGCTGAGGACACATTCGCACTCGGGGGCGACCACTCCATCAAATTCAGCCCATAAAAAGTGCGAAAGCCAGCGATATTGACCGGCTGTGAGGCCTGCTCGGAGGTTTCGGCACTCAGGTACAGCACTTCATTGGTGCGCTGGCGTTCCAGGTGGAGCTGCTCGAGCACCCTCTGAGCGCGCTCATAGGGCACCAGCGAGTCGGGCGCAAGGGTTGCCATCGGCGCCGAAAACCACCCGCCTATGCGCTCTAAAGCCCCCTGCTCACTCAGGAAATACACAATAGAGCGCACGCGCTCCCGGTCTTCGTCGGGTAGCGCCGAGAGGTCTTTTTTGAGCAGGCCGCTGCTTTCAAAAGCCTGGTGTTTTTCAAAAACTTCTTTCAAAATGCCCACCTGACTGCGCTGCGATACCTCAAAAGCATTGAAAGGCCCCACAATAGCCGGCGCCAAGAACAGCGCCAGCGACGCAGGGATGAAACGAATGTCGTCTGCCTTTGACCACAAGAAATACACACACACCACCAGCAACCATACGCCCGTGTGCGCCACAAAATAGCGCTCCGGCGTAACGCCATAATCCGAAATGCGCCGGCTAATGGCCACAAACAGCAGCACAATCATCGGCGCCAGCACCCACCAGAAAAACCGCTGATACAACAACACCCACCGACTCACCGGATACTCGCGCAAACGGTAATTGATGAGATACGTAAAAATACCCGCTACCGAAAAACCCAACACCAACGACGACACCCAGCCGCGAGGCAATGCCCACTCCAGCAAGATTTTAGCCGAGTAAGCATAGAGGATGAGAAAGTACAGCCCGACAATCGGCACGAAAACGTACTGACACAGGTTTTTGAGGATGACGGGATAGCCCGCCTCATCGTCATCGAACGCCATGCGCCGAGGAAAATGATAGAGGAAAAACGTCGTCTGGAACATGCCGGCCATCAGGGCAAACAGATAGCCGTAAACCCTTGAGCTCCAGTACAAGTCGAATAACGCATTGACCGCAGCAATGGCCAACGCCAGCCCTATGAAGATAATGGCGGCATAAACGGCGCCCACAGCGAAATGCGTCAGCAGACGCTTGTTGTATTCCCAAAAATCGGCCACCGCGCCGCGACGCCCCAGAAAGGGCGATACGGCCACCCACAGATGCGCTATGACCAGCACCACGAAATAGCGCGGTATCTGCACCCCTTCCCAATTGGGCAACTTCGGATGCAGCAGAAAATAGGCCGCCACAGCCGCCAGGATACCCAGACTCTGAAGGGCGTAACTCTTCCACCCCTCCCATCCTGCTCGTTCGGCCAACGCCGCCAGGCCAATACTCGTCGGGATACCCAGCAGGGACGCCATAAGCAAGCGAATGATATCCGTATTTTCCGACTCGGCAGCCACGAGCTGAATGAGGGCGCCTGTGAACATTGCGGCGCACAGCATAGCCGCCGGAAAACGCACACACGCCTCGGCAAATGCGCGAAGCCACAGGGAAATCGAGAACGAAGGAGTCTGCAGGGAGAAACGCATAGACGTTACTTTTGCCAGCACAAACAGCCGCTTTTAAAAGGGTAAAAAGGTCGAACAAGAACGGCATAAAGCCCGAAAAAGCTGCTCAAAGGTCTCATTTCGCATGAAATCCTGCATCCTGCTCTCATTTTTTCTTTTCCTGAACCTGGCCTGGCTGCCTGCCCAGAAGCCCACGTCGGCTGCTTTCCCTGCCGATTGGACGGGCACGTGGTCGGGCACGCTCTACATTTATGGCCCAAAAGGCCTGGCGAACTCTGTACAAATGCACTTGGAGATTTATCCCATAGACACCTCCAAAGAAGGCCGCTACACTTTCGGCATCGTCTATGGCTCAAAAGAAGAAGACTGGCGGCCGTACGAGCTGGTGCCCATAGCGCCTGAGCGCGGGCTGTGGAAAGTGGACGAAAAAAACAGCATCGTCATCGAAGGCTTTCTCTACGGGCCTAAATTCGTCAGCCATTTCACGGTCATGAACAACCGACTGATGTGCACCTACGAAAAGCAGGACGCCGAAACCCTGCTCTTTGAAGTCTACTCCGGCCCCGATAAACCTATCAGCACCACGGGCAATGCCGAGCACGCGGGGGAGAAAATCCCGGAGGTGAACACCTACCCGCTGGGCGTATTCCAGCGGGCAGTCCTGAAAAAGCAACCGTAACGCGACCTGTCTATTCTATGGACTCACTGACGCAAATCGTGCTGGGAGCCGCCTGCGGCGAGGTGGTAGCAGGCCGGCGTTTGGGCAATCGCGCCATGCTTTGGGGCGCGGTGGGAGGCACCATTCCCGACTTAGATGTGATGGCAGAGCTCTTCACCGACCGCCTGACGGCTATGAGTTTCCATCGCGGTTTTATGCACTCAATGCTCTTTGCTGCCATAACGCCATGGGTGTTTGCCTGGCTGGCGCAGCTCTTTTATAGCCAGCGCATTCACCAGCTGCGCGGCTACAAGCTCATCGCTGGGCTTATCTGGGTGCTGTTTTTCTTGGTGGCGGCCGCCGGCATCAACTACGTGCCCGTAGTGCTGTTTGGGCACATCAGCTGGTACATTTTCATCCCTACCCTTATCCTGGGCTTCTGGTTTGCGCTGTGGCTGTGGCGCGACTACTGGATGCGCGACCTCAGCCCCGTGCAGGCCCCCTACCTGATGTGGGTGTCGCTGTTCTTCTGGAGTATCGTTACCCACCCTCTTTTGGACTGCTGCACCAACTTTGGCACGCAAATCTGGCAGCCCTTTTCCGACCTGCGCGTGCAATGGAACACGGTATCGGTGGTGGATCCGCTCTACACCGTACCCTTTGCTCTCTGTCTGCTGCTGGCCGCCCGCTTAGAGCGCACCCAACCGCTGCGGCTGTACCTGGCCTGGGCCGGCATCCTGTGGAGCTGCGGCTATCTGGCCTATACCTATTTTAATAAGCAACACGTCGGGCGCCTCTTCGAACAGGCGCTGGCGCAACGCCAGATAACCTACCAGCGCTACATGACCAACCCGACCATTTTCAATAACATTGTCTGGTACGGCGTGGCCGAAACCGATAGCGTTTACTACTACGGCCTTGTCGGCCTCCGCGACTGCCAGCCAGCCTTCAAGCGCCTCACCGCCATTCCTAAAAACCACCACCTGCTCGACCACATCCCACCCGACGAACGCGCCGTCCGATTCCTGCGCTGGTTCTCGGACGGCTACTACGACGTGCTGCCCTATGGGCAAACCGGCGACACCCTCCAGGTCAACGACCTGCGCTTCGGACTCCAGGCAGATACCCTCGTCAACCGAAACTACATTTTCCCATTCCTCCTCTTCCGCAAATCCGACGGCCACTGGGACATTTACCAGCGCAACCGCTCGCCCCAAGACCCTAAGGAAATCCGGCAGTTTCTGGGCAACCTGTGGCGACGTATCGAGGGGAAGCCATGCCCGGTAAAGTGAAAAAGGCGGCGCCCGGCTCCTTCCAAAACCAGTTTCTCATCGAAGCCTGCCGCTTCTCCTGGCAACATCCCTCGTTTATGGCATTTCTTTTGCCGGAGGCCGGCGTATGTCTTAGAGAACACTAACCAAAACGTATGTCATCATGAGAAAAACCTTTTTCCGACTCCTCCTCTCGCTTAGCGTGTTCGTCCTGGCCTCCGTCGTATGGCAGAGTTGTGGCGATGGCACAGCCCGCTTGCGCAACGACGCCACCACGCAATCAGCAGAAGCCGCCCTCCGCTGGAATGAGCTGTTCCTGGAACTGGAGCGGTATGCTCCCAATTATCGCCCTTGCCCGGCAGCCCGCGCGCTGGCCTACCTGGGGCTGGCCGCCTACGAAGCGTGCATCACAGGCATGCCCGGCTACAACTCTATTGCCGAGCGAGCCCTGGGGCTTGCGCTTCCGAAAGCCAACCGGAACGATGAGTACTACTGGCCCGAAGTCGTCAATGCCGCCTACGGTTACCTGATGCCGCGATTCTTCGACCACATCGCCGCGGCCGACCGGCAAAAAATAACGGCGCTCGAAGCCCAGCTGGACCAAAAACTGTTTGAGGAAACCACCGAAAGTGTCTTCATCCGCTCGCGCCAGCACGGACGCGATGTAGCGCAACGCATCTGGGAATGGGCGCAAAGCGACGCCGTGGGCCACAACGCCCACAAAGACCCCTTCCGCGGCTACAACTGGCAGGCGCGCAACACCAAACCCTACGACTGGGAGCCCCTCCAGCCCGGACCGGGCAATGGCCTGTTTCCGTACTGGGGCAACGCGCGCACGTTTGCCTTGCCCGGCGCTGCCCTGCTCTGCCGCCCTCCGCTGCCGTATAGCGAAGCGCCCAACTCACCGCTTTACACTCAGGCGCTGGAAGTATATGCCCAAAATACGCCGCAGCTGTCTGCCGAGTCGCGTTGGATTGCTGAGTTTTGGTCGGATGACTTGCTCAATTTGACCTTCAGCCCGCCTTCGCGCTGGGTAGCCATCGCCAATCAGGTCATCCAGAAAGAGTCTGCTTCGCTGGCCACTGCCTTAGAAGCATATGCCAAAGTAGGCCTGGCCCTCAACGATGCCTCCGTAGGGTGCTGGCATTCCAAATATCACTACAACATCGAGCGCCCGCAGGCTTATATCCGGCGCGTGATTGACCCCAACTGGCAAACCAACCTGAACAACCCGCTCACCGGCGACCGCAGCGTTACGCCCTCGTTCCCGGCATACCCGTCGGGCCACTCCACCTTTGGCGCCGCCGCTGCCGAAGCCTTAGCCAGCGTCTTTGGCTACGCCTACCCGATGACCGACCGCTGCCACGAGGGCCGCACCGAATTCGTCGGCACCCCACGCACGTTCGACAGCTTCTACGAAATGGCCCAGGAAAACGCCTGGTCGCGCGTGCTACTGGGTGTCCATTTCCGCATGGACTGCGATGAAGGCGTCCGATACGGCACCATCGTGGGCCGATACGTCAACCAGTTGCCCTGGCGGCGATAAGAAACCACCCGAACTTCACACCAGGCCTTGCAAAGGACGCATCCTTTGCAAGGCTTCTTTGTTTCTATCACACCTTCACATCAAAACAGCATTTCACGCATGGCTTCTTTCAAACGCACTGCTTCCGCCGTCTGGCACGGCAATGGTCCCGACGGCTCGGGCACCCTCAGCGGCCCGTCGGGCGTCCTCCAGGACACCCCCTATTCGGCCAAACTGCGCTTCCAAAACGAAGACGGACGCGCCGGCACCAATCCCGAAGAACTCATCGCCGCCGCTCACGCCGGCTGCTATGCCATGGCGCTCAGCTTCGCCCTCACCAATGCCGGCTTCGCCCCCGAAACCCTCCGATGCTCGGCCACCATTTCTATGGAAAAAACCGACGCCGGCTGGACGTTCGCCCACATCGCCCTGCAACTGGAAGCCAACATACCGGGCATTTCGGAAGAAAAGTTTCAGGAATTGGCCAACGGCGCCAAAAACGGCTGCCCCGTCAGCCGCGCCTTGAGCGCTGTGCCCATCTCGTTAGAGGCACAGCTGATTTAAGGGCCAAACAGGCGCAGCGCATTCTGCGTGGTAACTTGCGCCACTACTTCCAGCGAGATACCGTGCACCTGAGCCAGCGCTTCAGCCACGGCGACAATGAATGCGCTCTCGTTGCGCCGGCCTTTGTAGGGCGTAGGCGTCAGGTAGGGCGAGTCCGTCTCTAAAACGATGTGTTCCAACGGGATCTGCCTGACCACCTCCCGAATGGGCGCGTTGGGTCGCGTCAGCGCGCCTCCGATGCCCAACAAGAAGCCCAGGTCAATCATCTCTAACGCCTCATCAAGTGTTCCCTCGAAGCAGTGAAAGATGCCGCGCAGGCGACCGTCCTGATGCTGGCGCACTGTATCCATGGCCTCGCGGTTGGCACTGCGGCTATGGATGATGAGCGGAAGCCCCAGGTCTCTGGCCCATACGCAATGCCGGGCGAACGATTCCCGCTGGATGTCGAGCGTACTCTTGTCCCAGTACAGGTCAATGCCCGTCTCGCCGATACCGGCCCAGGAGCGCTGTGCGAGCCAACGCTCGACGAGGCCCAGCTCCGCACGATACGTATCGGGCTGGACGTGTGTCGGATGCAGGCCCATCATCGCAAAGCAATGCTGCGGAAAGGCAGCCTCCAGCTCAAGCATGGGCTGAATGGAGGTGGCGTCAATATTGGGCAGATACATGCGCTCTACGCCGGCCGCCAGGGCGCGCTGCACCATGTCGGGGCGGTCGTGGTCGAATTTGCTGGAATACAGGTGGGCGTGGGTGTCAATGAGTGTTGGAGGCATGGCGGTTGGTGAAGGCTCGGGATGGGGCTGTTTTTTTTAGGCCAAACAAGTTTGGCCGCTACGGAGGCCAAACAAGTTTGGCGGGTACGGAAGCCAAACAAGTTTGGCGGGTACGGGGGCCAAACAAGTTTGGCCGCTACAGGGCGCCGGCGGCGGTGCGGTAGAGCACAGTGGCCACCACATGGCCGACCATGCCCAATACGTTGCGGTCAATGACGGCTAAGTTGTCGTTATGCGTGTGGTGATGTGCTCCGAAGGCAGCGGGCGGCGGGTTGGGAATGCTGATGATATTGACCATAGGGATACGCAGCCCGCGCATGACAAAAACGTGGTCGTCGGTGATGAAACCACCGGGCCGATCTACGAAGAAGCCGCCGTAACCGAGCTCCTGCGCGATAGACCAGATGCGGTTTTGTATAGCCGGGGCATTTTGGGCTGAATAGCCTTCGCGCGGAAAGAGGGCGCCGCGCGCACCCACCATGTCGAGCAGAATGCCGAACTGGGCCGTGTAGCCCGGTCGGTGCGGTGTGCGCGCCCAATGCTGCGAGCCCAAACACCAGGTGAGGGTCTTCTGGTCGTTAGACGCCTGCATCATGACCGACTGGCCCGACTCTGAGCGGTCGTCGCCCAGGTCTTCGGCGTCGAAGAGCACGAAGTCCACGCCGACGCCTTCAATGGGGTGCTGCTGGAGCATGCGCGCCAGTTCGAGCAAGACGGCCACGCCGCTGCCGCCATCGTCCGCGCCGAGGATGGCCTTTTCGGTGTCTTTGGTGTCCTTGTCGGCGATGTGGCGCGAGTCCCAGTGAGCGCACAGGAGCACTCGATTGGGCCGCTCTGGGTGGTATTGGGCAATGATGTTGACGGCGTCGCGCGGGCCGAAGTAGGTCTTGGCCACAAACGGCTGCTCAATGACGTCTAAGCCAAAGCGCCTGAACTCGCCCACCAGCCAGGCCGCACATTTTTTGTGCGCCGAGGTGCCCGGCACCCGCGGGCCAAACGACACCTGCTTTTCGACAAAAGCAAACGCCGAATCGGCACTAAAGGGCGGCACCTGAACCTGCACGCGCGGTGCTGCCGACGGCTCCGATGAAACGGGCTTAGAAGGAGCACCACTGGGAAAAAAGCGCATCAAATAAGGGATAACAAAGGCGGCCAGCAGTAAAAGCACCAGCCAGAGCCGCTTATTTCGGAGAAACGAAGCAAGAGCCATGTTGTGGAAAAATCGAGTGAAACAGGTGATGCGGATCAGGAGCCTAAATGCGCGTCCAGGTGGCGCCCTCTTTGCCATCTTTAACGGCAATGCCTAACGCCGCCAGCGCATCCCGAATTTTATCGCTCGTGGCCCAGTCCTTTTGGGCGCGGGCATTGGCGCGGATGTCCAGGATGAGCGCCATCAGGCCCTCAACGAGGTCGCTGCCGTTGGCCGCTTCGGTCTCATCTTTGAGGCCAAAAATGTCAAAGAGGAAGGCCCGGAATGTCGCCTTCAGGCGTTCGATGACCCATGGGGATACGTCGTTGAGCGGGATTTGCTGGTTGGCGATTTTGTGCACGTAGCTGCTCAGTTCGTTCAGGTGGGCCAGCGCTATGGCAGTGTTGAAGTCGTCGTCCATTCCTTCATAAGCCTCCTCAATATGGCGCAAAATGGCGCGGTCGTGGTCGCTTTCCGAGCCATCGTAAACCGTCGTATCGGCGGGCAATTGCTGCAGGATTTTGTTGACCTCCATCATTTTGCGATAGGCCTTTTCGGCGGCCAGCAGCCCCTCGTCAGTCATGTCGAGCACACTGGCGTAGTGGGCCTGCAGGAAGTAATAGCGGAGCACCATGGGCGAATACGCTTTGCTCAGCAGCGGGCTATCGCCGGAGAAGAGCTGTTCGGGCGTGATGTAATTGCCTTCCGACTTGCTCATCTTGGCTCCATTAAGTTGGAGCATGTTGGTATGTATCCAATAGCGGGCGGGAGCGCAGCCGCAAGCGCCGTGGTTTTGGGCCACTTCGTTTTCGTGGTGCGGAAACTTGAGGTCGCCACCGCCGCCGTGGATGTCGAAGGTCTGACCTAAGTATTTGGTGCTCATGGCCGAGCACTCTAAATGCCAGCCCGGGAAGCCCACCGACCACGGGCTTTTCCATACCATCAGGTCGCCAGGGCGCGCTTTCATCCACAGGGCAAAGTCGGCCGGGTGGTCTTTCTCGTCCTGGCTCTTGAGGTTGCTGCGGCTTTCGGCCATCAGTTCGTCGAGCACGCGGCCCGATAGGCGCCCGTAAACACCCGGGTTTTCCTGAGCAAATTTGCGCGTGTTGAAGTACACCGAACCGTTGCGCTCGTAAGCATAGCCGCGCTCCAGGATGCGCTGCACCATCTCGATTTGCTCCAGAATGTGCCCCGTAGCGCGCGGCTCGATGCTGGGCGGCAGGTTGTTGAGGGTGCGCATCATGTCGTGGAAGTCCAGCGTGTACTTCTGCGCTACTTCCATCGGCTCAATCTTGTTGATGCGCGCGCCCTGGGCCATGCGGTCTTCGCCGTCGTCGGTCAGGTGCCCCACGTCGGTAATGTTGCGCACGTACCGAACGCGATAGCCCAGGTGAAGCAAGTAACGGTAGATGATGTCAAAACTGGTGAAAGTGCGGCAATTGCCCAAATGCACATTGTTATAGACCGTCGGCCCGCATACGTACATGCCGACAAAGCCTTCGTGCAAGGGCGTAAAAACCTCCTTCTTCCCGCTGAGGGTGTTGCTAATTTTAAGGGTGCGTTTGGTCGTATTCATGCGGCAAAGGTACGCGCGCCGGAAAGTCCAAAGGGAAAAACGCTGGCGCATATTCCGCAATGCGCAACGTTTGGTGCTTCAGCCCTGGTGAGCGCCCGGCCCGAATGGGTAACCCTGGTGCTGGTGGAAGCCTTCTTTTCGGTTAAATTTGAGCCTTTATCCGCACCCTTCCTTTTGATATAACTACGAAATTTCCAGGGAGCATAGTCGAATAAGCCATTATGGCCCGGCTTATTTTATCTAATTTTATTTCAATAGATAGGCCACTCATCCGAATTAAAACAATTCCGCGATTTGGCCTTCTTAAGCGGTATGTCAACTCCCCAAAGTCCTTATCATCTGCAAGGAGGATGCGCCCCTGCTCATTGGCCATACGGAGCAATTCTTCATCAGTCATACCAGGTGCCATCTCTATAACACTTGCTATCTCATGGCCTTCCCCTCGCAAGTGCGTTACTCTCCGAAAGTCTACGCTTTCATCCGCCAGTAGAGCTTCCTTCATCTCAGGAGGGTAAAGGGTGAACCGTCTCGCGCTTAATTATTTCTGCGGCGTAAGCGAGGGCCGCCAAAATGTCTTCTTTTGTTAGCCTGGGATAGGCCTTCAACAGGTCTTCCATTGACTCCCCCTGCGACAGTTTTTCCAGGAGTATGTCCACAGGCACGCGCGTATTCTTAATTACTGGTTTGCCATACAAAACTTCGGGTGTTGACTCTATGTGTGCTCTCCAGTCTTTCATATCCTTAAGCCAATAGTTTATTAACGTCAAAACTCCCTTATGACATAAAAGTCACCTATTAATGCTTGCAACGAATAAGTTTATCGTTATCGCACTCGTCTTTTCTGCTCAAAAGGCCATAATATTGATAAAAATACGCTGCATCAATTTTACGGCTCGAGCATTTTGCATTTTTTCTGCCAGATCGCATTTTGAGGCTGTCTAAAAACACGCGCGTTTTAATACTCCGAACAAGTAAAAGGAAACACCCACAGACAGAGTAGCCACAACATATGGCCCATCCACCGTTCCGACCCTTCTCTCAGATTCGGTACTCATTTAACCTTTTGCCCGGTAATAGCCTCGCGCAAAGACAGTTTTTAAATGCAATTACCCTGGTACCTCATAGTGCACTCACACTTCCCCCCCCGCGGCTGCCTTACCTTTGCCTCCCAAACCACTTAACCCATGCGCCCAAGTCTTCTTTGGTGGACTGCTGCTTTCGTCCTGTTGCTACAGTGTCGTACTGCCCAGCGCGCCAGCGCACCCAATCCGGGCGAGCAATACCGCGCCTTGCCGGTAGATGCGCCGGCGGTTTCGGCCATCACCATACCCGTTACCCTGTCGGTGCGCGACCTGGTGCAGACCCTCAACCAGCGCGTACAGGGGCTGCTGTACGAAGATAACTCCTTCACCGACAACGGCAACGACGGCCTCATGCTCCGCCTGTGGCGCACGCGCCCGTTCGAAGTGGACGTGTCGAGCCAGGCCATCCGCTACCGTGTGCCGCTGAAGATCTGGGCCAAACAGCAAATCCTCTTCGGCACTGCTGAGGCCGAAGGCGAGCTGCAACTGGGGCTGAAGACCAATTTCAGTATCCAGCCCGATTGGTCGCTTCGCACGCAGACGACGGTAGAGTTTCACGAATGGCTCTCGACGCCCGTGCTCAAGACGGCGCTGGGCGATGTGAACATCCAGCCGCTGGCCAGCCTGATGCTCGCCCAAAGCCGTACAACGCTCACCCAGGCGCTCGACCGTTTCATCAGCCAGCAGCTCAGCCTGCGCCCCTACGCCCAAATGGCCTGGGACGCCCTGCAAAAGCCCGTGCTCTTAGATACCGCTCAGCAGCTGTGGGTCAAGACGACGCCCATCAGCATCGGAATGACGCCGCTCGTAGCCGTGGGCGACGAACTCAAAGCTACCCTCTCGGTTGAGTGCTACAACGAGGCTACGCTGGGCCAACGCCCAACGTTTCGGCCCAACAGCGCCCTGCCCAACCTGCGCCTGCTGAGCGAAGCTCCCGACGGCTTTCAAGTGCGCCTGACAACGGAGGTCCCTTTCGCCGAAGCCGAACGCATCGCCCGCAGCATGGTCGTGGGGCAGTCGTTTTCTTCAGGGAAAAAACAAGTAACGGTGCAAAACCTGCGCCTGTGGGGCAACGGCGACCGCTTAGTGGTGAATACGGCACTGACGGGCACCTTCAACGGCGATATCTACCTCATCGGTAAGCCCATCGTCAATGTGATCAAAAACCGCGTGGAGGTAGCCGATCTGGAATTTCACGCTGAAACACGCAACTTTCTGCACCGAACGGCTTCGTGGCTGTTTTCCAGCACCTTCAAGCGCCGCATCGGAGAGGCGTTGGTCTTTCCGTTAGACGAAGACCTTCAGGCTCTGCGCACCTCGGCGCAGCAGGCGCTTCAGCAATACGTCATCCAGCCCGGCGTGGTGCTGACGGGCACGGTGGACACCGTGGCGGTCGAACGCACGCTCATCACGCCCTCCGGCATTCGAGCCGATGTGTACTCAAAAGGCCGGGTGCGGCTCAACGTTCGTGGATTATGAGATTGGTATCTGCTACCGTTGTTCGTTTGATAGCCCTGGCGCTGTTGGCTCACATCGCTCTGTCGTGGCGGCTGTGGTACGCCGGAATGGAGCGCACGTTTCCGCTGCTGCCGCTATGGGGCGAGGCACATTTGCCCGCGGAATTGTGGGGCAGCACGTCCGTTGCCGTTCAACACATAAGTGAAGCCCTGCTTCTGGGAATATGGGTGCTCACGCTGGTACTCAGCTTTGTGTGGCCCAACGATCGCCGGCTGTTGCTGGGCAGCATGCTGGCGCTGTTGGCGTTTGTCGTTCAGGACCTCAACCGGCTGCAGCCGTGGACGCATTTCTATTTGCTGGCGTGGGGCATTCTTTTTTTTGAGCGAAAAAATCCGGCGGCAACGCTGCGGCTGCTGGTGGCGGGCGTGTACGTATGGGGCGGGCTGCACAAGCTGACGCCTTATTTTGTCGAAGACAACTTCCCGTGGTTTTGCCAGGCATTCGCCTGGACGAAACCGCTGGGACAGTACCCGGAGCTGGGCTATGCCGTGGCCGTGGGGGAAGCTTTGCTGGGGGTAGGGCTGCTGTGGGAGCGCTCGCGGCCGTTCATTCGGTATCTGGCGGTAGGGTTTCATGCGTTCATCGTGCTGGCACTAAGCCCGTTGGGTTTAGGATGGAATGCGGTGGTGCTGCCGTGGAATGTAGCCATGGCCGGAATGGTGTGGGTGCTGGGGGCGCCGAGTCAGACGGGCAGGGCGGGTGCCTGGCCAAACAAGTTTGGCCGTTACGGGGGCGGCTCACTCTGGTGGATGCGGAGCCGCACGAGCTTAGTCGTTGTGGGGCTGGTGTGGTTGTCGCCGGCATTTAACCTCGTGGGTTGGTGGCCAGAGGCGTTTTCGTGGAAGATGTACTCGAATACGCAGCCGGAGGCCGGGTTCTACGTCTGGACGGAGGCATTGCTTCCTCCTTCGCGGCGCTCCATCTGGGAGCAGTACGCTCAAGAGGAGACCGGGAGGCTGCTTTTCGATGACTGGGCCATGGCCGAACTGCATGTGCCTATGTTTAATCACCGGCATACGCAGCGGCAGCTGGCGCTGTACCTCTGCGAGGGCATCGTAGGCGCCTGCGAGGCCGGCCTGTGGCGCTTAGAGGTAAAACCCTGGAGTCGCAACGGCGAGCACTGGGAGGAAACGCCCTGCTCTTCTCTGAAAGTAGAATGACGCAACGCAAAAAAGATAGCCTGCTGTGGCAAGTCTCCCCGCTTGAAGGCGGCCCGGTGTCGTATCTGTTCGGCACGATGCATGTGCGCGATTTGCGCGCCTTTACGTGGTTTGATTTGGCCTGCGCTCACTTAACGCAATGCGAGGTATTCGCCGCGGAATTTGACTTTTCGCAGGCTGAACCTGAAGCCATAGCCGCCGCGTGGGCGCTGCCCGAACAGACCACTTTAGAGCAGATGCTATCCCGCCGCACCTGGAAAAACCTGGCCTTTTACGCCCAAAAAAAGCTCGGTGTTCCGGTAGAAACTTTCCGACACGCCCACCCTATGCAGGTGCAAACTGCTCTGACCACCGGCCTTCTGCGCGAAGAGCAGTCGCAATCGCTGGATGAAGCGCTCTGGGCATACGCTGCCGCGCAGGGCAAAGCCACGACGGGTTTGGAAACCTTTGCAGAACAGGTGGAAATTTTGCACCGTATCCCGCTCGAAGCCCATTTGAAAAGCCTGACGCATTTCATCACAAACTACAACCGCCAGCACGAGCGCCTGAAAAAGATGCTGCGCTGGTACCAGCAGGGCCACATCCGCCAGCTGTATCAGGCTGGCCGGCGCGACGCCCGCTGGATGCGCCGCACTCTGCTGCTGGAGCGCAACGAACGCTTAGCCCGGCGCTTCGCCGACATAGCGCGGCACCAAAGCCTCTTTGCCGCCGTGGGCGCCGCTCATCTGGCCGGCGGCAAAGGCATGTTGCGCCTCATCAAGCGGCTGGGCTTTAGCATCAAACCCATCGTGCAACATGCCCCGTGAAGTATTGCTCGAGCTGTTCTATTGGCCTCCGGTCTCGTGGCTGGCTCTGGCCCACCAGGCCGATGTGCTCTGGATGGAGGCCTGCGAACACTACCAGAAGGGCAGCTACCGCAACCGCTGCTGCATCGCCGGCCCCAATGGTGTGCAGCGCCTGAGCGTCCCGCTGCGCAAAGGCAAAAACCACCAGATGTCCATCCGCGACGTCCGCATCGCCTACGACATGCCCTGGCAACGTTCGCACTGGCGCACCATCCGGACGGCCTACGGAAGCGCACCCTTCTTCGAGCATTTCGCCGATGAAGTAGCCGTTTTTTTTGAGAAACGCTACGAGTTCCTGTTCGACCTCAATTTCGATATCGTGCTCTTTTTAACCCAAAAAACGAATTGCCAGGCAGCAATTCGACTCACACAGCGCTACACAGCACCTTCGAAAAACGAGGCCGCAAATGCCGTCCTCGACGCACGCGGGCAAATCGCCTGGGGCAGGCCGCCCCTCCTCCCGCTGGTGCGTTATCCGCAGGTGTTTGAAGAGCGCTTTGGCTTCCAGCCCGACCTGTCGTCGTTGGATTTGCTGTTTTGCTGCGGGCCCTATGCGTGCTGGGAATGATTTTGGGCCGTGTCAGGGCTTTACTACAATCAGCCGCTTGGTACCGATGATCTCGCCCTTTTTGTTCGACAGGCTGTACAGGTAGGTGCCCTTATTGAAGTCGTCTAAGTCTAAGTGGATAACGCGCCGCCCCGACGCCTGGAAGGTTTCGCGCCAGACGACTTT
This sequence comes from uncultured Saprospiraceae bacterium, assembly GCA_964646615.1. GTDB lineage: Bacteria > Bacteroidota > Bacteroidia > Chitinophagales > Saprospiraceae > M3007. The sequence continues at coordinate 57,615 of CAZYEV010000014.1, read as the reverse complement.
GCCCACTAAGTTGAAGATTTTCAGCGTGTACTCGTCGGAAGGCAGGTTGTTGCACTCGAAGCGCACCTTGTCCACGGCCGGGTTGGGCAGGGCTTGCACGCTGGCCGTGCCGGGGGCGTCTTCGAAAGGGAGCGTTACGGAAACACTCAGCGGCAGGGTTTTATAGCGCACGGTTCGGATAGTGTCCTCGAAAAAGTCGGCGGTAACGGTCAGCAGTTCTTCTTTATGCTCGTTGCTCAGGAAGCGATACACTACGAAGGAGTCCGCGCCCGTAAATCCGCCGAAGGGGGTGCCGCCCAGGAAGGCCGTGATGTCCACCCACAAGGGGAAAGGTCCGGCGATGCGGGCTTCGACGGCATTGCGCGTCTTCGTCGTCCGTTTTTGGCGCAGCACGGGGTAGAACTCCTTAGCATTGGGAATTTTCAGCTGCCCCCAGGCGTCCACCGTATCGGCGTTTTGGAAGCGCACGCGCACGCGCACGGAGTCAAACTGGAGCGGTATGCCGGCCAGAATAGAGTCGAAGACGGGCGGCAAGTCGGAGACCGCAAAGGGTATGGTCAGGTTGGAAGTCTGGCTGTGGACGTTCTGATAATTCAGCGGAGCGCGCCGCTCGACGAGGGCCGGGCTGTAGCGCCCAATGGCCGTGGGCACAAACGGGATGGCCGCACCGCCCAGGAAGCCCATAAATTCAAACTGGGTGTTGGTTACGTTATAGTACGACTCTCCGCCCCCGAAGGTCTTGACCAACAGGTCGGCACCCGGGAAAGAGGCCGCGCTGTTGCCTGCCGAAGGTGCCAGATACGCTGTGACGGTGTTTTGGTTCGATTTCAGATAGGAATAGTCCCACTGCTGGTTTTCGCCAGGCGGCGTGATGAGTTCCAACATCGTGGCTGCATTGGCCAGCGTGGTGTAGCGCAGCGTATCCCCGACGGTCGGGAAGTACGCATTGGTAATCGTGATTTGGGCGACGGCCGAAAGCCAGAGCGTGGAGAGTACAGCAAGTAGCATTCCTTTCATAAAAAAAATGTGGTGGGTAAAAGGGTGGGTCTTAGCGAAAAGGCCTGAAATAGCAGCCTCAAAGGTAAGATACCTTAGCACGGTTTTGGGTTGCGCCTGGAGATAAAAATAGCAAATATGCCGCCAAAAGGACAGCGTTAGCGTTGCGGTACGGTTTACAGCGCCTGAAGGGCGACCAGATTGCGGTAGATACCGCTTTGCCGGATGAGGTCATCGTGTCTGCCGCGTTCGACGATTTGGCCCTGGTCGAGCACAAGAATTTCGTCGGCGTGCTGTACCGTGCTTAACCGGTGAGCGATGACCAGTGCCGTCCGGTTTTGCAGCAGTCGGTTCAGGGCGGCTTGCACGATTTTTTCCGACTCGCTGTCCAAAGCCGAAGTGGCCTCGTCGAGGATGAGGATAGGCGGATTTCGGAGCAGCGCGCGCGCGATGGTCAGGCGCTGGCGCTGGCCGCCACTGAGTTTCGTGCCGCGTTCGCCGATGTTGGTATCGTAGCCATTAGGCAGCGCCGTGATGAAGTCGTGCGCATGGGCAGCCCTCGCCGCGGCCTCAATGTCGGCATCCGAGACGCCCTCCAGCCCGAAGGCGATGTTGTTGCGCACCGTATCGTTGAACAGAATGGCCTCCTGACTCACGATGCCCATCAGCGCCCGCAAATCACGGATGCGCAGCTGCCGAATGTCCACGCCATCCAGCAGGATGCGCCCCTCCGTAACGTCGTAAAAGCGCGGCAACAGATCGGCCAGCGTACTCTTGCCCGCCCCGGAAGCACCTACCAGAGCGACAATCTTGCCCTTCGGAATGACTAAGTCAATCTCCCTCAGCGCATAGCCCTCCGCATTCGGATACCGGAAAGAGACCTTCTGAAATTCAATAGCCCGCTCAAAGTTCCGCACTGGCTGTGCGTCCTCCCGGTCTCGAATGGAGACAGGCTCGGCCAGCAGTGCCTCTACCCGCTCTAATGCGCCCAGACCTTTTCGGATGCTGTACGACGCCGCGCTCAGGTGCTTGGCCGGCTCAATGATGTTGTAAAAGGCATACAGAAAGGTGATAAAAGTGGGCGCTGTCATCTCGCCCGAAAACACCTGCCGGGCGCCAAACCACAGGATAATGGCCACCGCCACAATGCCCAGAAACTCGGACAACGGCGACGCCAGGTCGCGCCGCCGACTGATGCGGGTCAGCAGGGCCGCATAGCGCGCATTTTCGCGCTCGTAGCGCGCCTGCTGCCAGCGTTGTGCATTGAACCCTTTGATGATGCGCAGGCCGCTTAACGTCTCCTCCAGTATAGCCGATACCAGGCCCAAATTGCCCTGCGCTTCTTTGGACTGCCGACGCAAGGCCAATCCCAAACGCCCAATTACTAAGCCCGAAAACAACATGAGCAACAGGGCAAAGCCCAGCAACGTCGGCGACACATAGAGCATAAACGCCAGGCTGCCCAGAATGACAATCGGCTCGCGTGCTACCGACTCCACTACGCCGATGATGCTGCTGTCCACCTCCTGCACATCGGCCGAAGCCCGGCTCATCAGGTCGCCTTTGCGCGCATCCGAGAAATAAGATAGCGGCAGTTCCAAAACTTTAGCGACCAATCGGTTACGCAAGTCGCGCACCACGCCGTTGCGCACCGGCGCCAGGAAGTAGAGCGACAGGTAGCGAAACAGATTTTTGCCCAAAAACGTAAACACCAACAGCCCGCACACCCACAGTAGCGCCTGCTCACGCCCGTGCGTGCGTACCAGGTCTGCGAAGTAGCCACTGACCGCCTGCTCTACGGTCCGAAAGCCCGTCGCCTCTGAAAGAGCCTGCGGTGTCGGCGCCTTGCCGGGGATATCGAAGAGGATTTGCAAAAACGGCTGAAGCACCGGAATGCTCACGACCAGGAACAGCGACATGAGCAAATTGCTGAGCACAGCCAGCAACAGCAGGCGTTTGTACGGGCGAAAATAGCGCAGCAGGCGAAGCATGAAACGGGCAGAGCGGCAGTTCAGGCGTTTTGAAGCCACAGGCGAAATTTCTCCGTGGCCATAGCGCGGTGGCTGATCTGGTTTTTAATGGCCTCTCCCAATTCGGCAAAGGTCTGTTCGCAACCGTCGGGGATGAACACCGGGTCGTAGCCAAAGCCGCCCGTGCCGCGTTTTTCTGGGGCAATGCGGCCGTAGCACACGCCTTCAATCAGCGCCTCGCGGTCGCCAAAGATGCAGGCAATGACCGTACGAAAGCGCGCTCGGCGGTTGTCGTGCCCGGCTAAATTACTCAGCAACAGGGCAATGTTAGCCTCCGGGTCTTTGGCCTCGCCAGCATAGCGCGCCGTATGCACGCCCGGGGCGCCGCCCAGCGCATCCACTTCCAGGCCGGTGTCCTCCGAAAAGCAGTCGTAGCCATAGCGCTCTTTCACGTAGCGGGCCTTCAGCAGGGCGTTGCCTTCCAGCGTGGGGGCTGTTTCTTCGATTTCCTCCGTGCAGCCGATGTCGGGCAGGGTCAGGATGCGGTACTGTGGTCCCAGGATTTGCGCAATTTCGCGCGCCTTGTGGGCATTTTGGGTGGCAAAAACCAGCGTGGTCGGCGATGTCGTCATCTTATGCGGTGTGCTTCAGGCGGGCAAAAGTACGCCACCGCGCTGAAGTGGGCCGGGCCGTCTGCTGATGAGGCAGGTTAAGCACTGTAGAAGAGGCCGGGGGCGCTCCTGAAAGGCGCATGGATACACCTGCGATGCCTCAAAAAAGCGCATAAATTTTAGGCTGCTGAATACGCCGATAGCGCTGGTGCTTTCTTCCGTTGTTCGTCCGCCAGGGCGTGTTGGCCGAAATGTCGCCGTTGGTTATCTAACCTTGTGGCGGGTATCCGGGCAAAAACGCCGTATTTAGCGCCCGAAACGAATTCCTCACCTTTTATACCATTCTACATGGCTGGCAACGCTACGTTCCGCACCGCCTTACTTATCACCGCAGTGGTGGTGGCGCTCGTCATTGCGGCGGGTTACCTTTTTTTCCCAAAACTCATTCAGGAGTTTGTGCAATGGCTCGTAGGGCTTCTGGTGGTGGTGTTGGGTTTGTTTTTTAGAAAGAAAAAATGACTGCATCGTTCCATCCCTTCCAATTGCTTGTGCTCGTATGCTGATTTCCATCGAACACCTCAACAAGACCTACATCATGGGGGCCGAAAAGGTCGAGGCCCTCAAAGACGTGAGCCTGCAGATTGACCGCGGCGAATACGTAGCACTTATGGGCCCTTCGGGCAGTGGTAAGTCCACGCTGATGAACCTCATCGGTTGCTTAGACTCACCCACGCGCGGTAAATACTGGCTCAACGGCATCGAGGTGAGCACCATGAGCGACAGCGAGCTGGCCGAAGTGCGCAATAAGCAAATAGGCTTTGTTTTTCAGACATTTAACCTGCTGCCACGCCTGACGGCATTGGAAAACGTGGCACTTCCGCTGGTGTACGCCGGCCTGCCCAAAGAAGAGCGTTTGAAAAAAGCCCGCGCCGCTCTGGAGGCAGTGGGCTTAGGCGACCGTATGCTGCACAAGCCCAACGAACTCTCTGGCGGCCAGCGCCAGCGGGTAGCCATTGCCCGCGCGTTAGTCAATGACCCGGCCATCATCCTGGCCGATGAGCCTACGGGCAACTTAGACACCAAAACTTCCCGCGAAATCATGGCGCTCTTTGAGCAACTCCACCGCGCCGGCAACACCATTGTGCTGGTTACACACGAGGCCGACATTGCCCAGCACGCCTACCGCATTGTGCGCCTGCGCGATGGACTGGTCGAGTCCGACGAACGCAACGAGCACGTGGCAACGCTGGCCTCCTGAGCCATCCGAGTGCCGCAGACAGCGTTCTGGCCCGTCCTTTGAAGATAATGGGAAACATGTATATCCGTTTTCTCGCCTAAAAGGACGCGCCCATGACCACATACCTCATCTCCTGCTGCACAGCCCTGCTGGCCTTCGGACTGATAACCCCAGCGCTCGGCCAGACAGCCGATGGCTCGCCAGCCAGAACGCCAACACCGGAAAAATTCATCTTCTACTGGGGCACTGCGCAAGCAGCGCTGACCGCCGACAATCAGTACCGCGCCGAATGGACGCTCCAGCCCAAAGAATTCCGGCAAATGCTCCTACAAGCGCCCTACTTGTGGAACGGGCGCACCATGGCCGAACGGGTAGCCTTTCGCCTCAACGGCTTGCCCGTAATAGCCACGCGCGGCCAACAGGACTACGAAGCCTCAGCCATAGAACTTTACGAGCGCTTTTCGGACAAAATAGCCCATGGGCAAATTTTTGCCATTACCGACCTGGCGCTTACTCCTGAGCGTGTGGGCACCATTGACATCCGCTTAGAAGAGCCGCCGGCCGCCGCTTCCGATGGCGCCATCGTTGTCCCATCGGAGCGCTATCCCGTCTCCTGGCTCAACAAAAACCTGGTGGCGAATGTGCAATGGGGCCTGGAGCGCCACGAGGTTTTAGACCGCGACTTTTTCACGCCGCGCGAGGTGCTGGAAATCCTGCGCCAACAGCCCGTGGTCGAATGGCAGCCGCACCTGTCGCCGCAGCCCGTTTATGCCGACGTGCAAATTACCCAGCCCGGAGGTGCACAGCACGGCTCGCGCGTCCTGTTGAGCGACCCGGAGGCTTATCAGCAAATCCTGCACTATGCCAGGCAGTACCGCTTTCTGCTGCGGCCAGGAGCGCTCCTCACCCTCAGCCTCTACTCCAGCCGCTATGACCGCCTCTATGAACATATCTTGCGCTTAGTGGACGAAAATGACCCGCGCTTAGCCCTGCGCCGCCACCGCGACGCCCACCGCGCACGCCTACAGTGGGGGCCTTTGATGCACGAATGGACAAACGTCTATCTCACCTCGGTAGAGAGCAGCAACGGTAAGCGACACCCCACAGACCTGCCCTACGTCGTACGCTTTACCCTCGCCCACGCCTCGCTGCCCGAGCTCTCCACGGCCCGCCCCGTCCTGTGGGTGGACGAAACGCGCGTAACTGACCTGGCCTTCAGCCTGTCGGTCAATGGAAATACCATACACGTCTCTCCCGATGTGAGTCAGCCTGCTCTACCCCCACTCGACGACGGCGCACTCTATACCGTGCGTCTCCACGACCTGCAGGCTGCCGGATACGACCTCTCCGGCCTGGCCGCAGCCGTAACGTTCATCCCCGTGCAGACGCCGCGCCTGCCACAACCGGCAGATGCGAAAACGCCCACCGCGCTGACACTCTACCTGCCCACCCTCACGCCCGAAGCCGCAGAGGTTACTTTTTACCTACCGGAGGCCGCCACCCTGAGCATTGACGTAAAAGATGGGCTGGGAACTACCACACACACCATCAATGGCTTCTACTCCGCCGGACGCCACAGTATATCGCTGCCGCGGCGTCTCTTTCGCGCCCCAGGCCGCTATGTCGTTGCTCTAAAAACGCCCTATGGCGAAGCGCGACAGCCGTTGGAGATACCGTGAGCCGGCCTAATCCTCGTCACTGGGACGGCTGCTGGTGCGGATGATGTTGCCCAGAAATACCGCATTTGCCAGCAGGCGGTCAGTACCGTACCAGAAGCCGCGGAAAGTGGGGTTCGCACAAAACCCAATGATACGCCCACTACCAGAGGACTGCACCACTATGGCCGCTGCTCCGGAAACTAAAGCATGATGCTGCCGATGCAAGTAACCGGCTATCATGGGCTGAGCCTTATAAATTGCCGGAGTGGAATAAGCATTTGCTGGCGGCTGCACAAACACATCGCCCGTAACAAATAGGGGTATGGCCGCCCGCCGATAGCCATAGGCCAGCGGATGCGTCAGGTCCAATTCTGCCCGCAGGATAGCCCCCGGGAGGCTCAAAGCCCGCGCATCTTCCTCCATGCTGGCGTAAGGCCGCCGCGTGTTCTCCTCTATGCGGGGCGCAGGGCGCAAATCCCAGGAAACGAGGCCGGCATTCTTGGCCCAGCGCACGGCCGCACCCTGCACAATGAGCGTGCCGCCGCTCGAGACGAATTGCTTTACTTTATCCGCCGATAGGCGGCTGAAATTCCCCCCAGCCAGCACGACGGTGTTGTACTTCGCCAGGTCGAGGTTGTTGAAGCGCTCCGCATCCACCAACAGCGGTGGCATGCCGCAACGCACATCGAGCAGGTGCCAGATTTCGCCCACTTCCGCTGTGCCGGCGTCGCGGCCCGTTACCAGCACTACCTTGGGTGAGCGCAAGACGGCAAAATGGGCGCTGCCGAGGTCTGGCCCTTTGGGCGTCAGGCCGTTGCGCAGAGCAAACACCCGCACGTCCTCCGCTCCACTCTGCAGTATGCGCTGGCGTATGGTTTCGGCATTCATAGCCTGCCGGTCGAGGGGAATGAGCAGTGTTCCTTCGCGAAATGCCTGTCCCTCCGCCTCAAACGGGCGCTGGGCTACCATTACGCGAATGCCCGCCCGGTGCAAGGCCGCCAGTAAACGCGGCACATCGTAGCCCTCGGCGCCCACGGCATAGGCGTACACGTCGGGCGAGGCTTCCGGAACCAACAGCGCAGGCCACTGCGGTTCGCGTTCCAGAGGTGAGCCCAGCCGCGTCAGCGACAGAGCGCCTGCTTGCAGAGACGACCAGTTCAGGCCAAAAGCATCGGGCAGCGTCCAGGCAGAAATGTCGTAGAAAATGCTGTCCTGAAAGGTCGTCCGGTGCTCGAAAATGGCCTGAATGAGGCGATACTGCGGCTGGTCTGTGGGCACCACCCAGGTCTGGCCAGCAGACATTTCCGCATCTTTTTCCTCCACAGCTCCCAATACAGGATGCACGCGAATGCGGTGGCGCAACAACAGGCGAATAAATTCGCGTACGGGCCGAAAGTTGGTGCCACCTGGGTCGCTGAAAACGTAGCCCTTTATCTTATCCGCGCGTGCTTCGTTGAGCGCATCCGCGTAAAAATCGCGCAGGTATTTGTTCAGCTCTGCGCGCATATCGCCGACAGCACGCAGCGTAGAGAGCGACGTAATTACCTGGTTGCGAATGGTGTAGGGAAAAGTTAGCAAACCGTAGTTGCTCTCCTGCGCGCTGCCACGGCTGCTGGCTTGCTCAAAGAGGATGCCGATACTGCCGTTGATGTCAGGGTATGTGGAGCCTTTGCCATAGTAAAAGTCGTCGTAGTTCTCTTCGGAGTAGAACAGTACCTTTTTTTCGCTCAGAGCGCGGGCGTGGTACTCGCCGATGCGGGCCGTCAGCCGTTGGTTGAGGGCTGGCGTGAGCGGGTGCACGCGCGAAGGCACGCCGGGTTGGAAGAAAAAGGTCGCATTGGTGCCCATTTCATGGTGGTCGGTCAGCACATTGGGCAGCCACTCCTGAAAGAGTTCCACGCGGCCGGCAGACTCCGGCTGCTGCATGACTAACCAGTCGCGGTTGAGGTCGAACCAGTAGTGGTTGGTGCGTCCGCCGGGCCAGGGTTCGTGAAACTCCTCGTGCGCCGGGTCGGGCATTAGCGTCTGGCTGCGGCGGCTGTTGACCCACGTGGAAAAGCGCTGCAAGCCGTCAGGATTGAAGCACGGGTCGAGGAGAACGATGGTATTTTGCAGCAGTTGCTCGACCTCCGGCGATTGCGCTGCCGCCAGGTAGTAGGCCACCAACAGGGCGGCGTTGCTTCCGCTGGCTTCGTTGCCGTGGATGGAATAGCCCATCATCACCACGGCAGGCAGAGCCGCGGGGTCTAACCCACCGCTGCGGGTGGGGTCGGCCAGCAAGCGCCGCCGTTGCCGCAGGTCGTCTAACTGCCGGTGGTTTTCTGGCGAGGTAATGGTCAGGTAAACCAATGGCCGCCTTTCATGCGTGCGTCCGTACTCGCGCAGCACAACCTTCTGGCTGGTGCGAGCCAACTCGCGCATGTAGGTAACCAGCTGGTCGTGTGAAACGTGCCACTCACCTACTTCGTAACCCAACATGTCGGCGGGCTTGGGCACCACAGGGTCGTAGGATGTTGCAGGCAGGTAATAATCCAGGGCCGGCTTTTGGGCCATCACTACCGGGCAAAGAATGACTCCGAAAAACCATGCAGCAATACAACACAGGTTTGATATCAAGCGCATAAGGGCAATTTTTCAGCTTTTAGCTAAAGTAATGGTTTCCCTGTTCTCCCAACCTGTGCAGGAAAAATTAGCCAGTATTGACCCGGTCTCCTTTCTTCAACGCATGGCCAACCGTGCGCCCAAAGAACAGCTGAACGCCTGCTCTCTCTCCACCAAGACGACGCGGAAGACCTGTATCCACCCAAACTGCCCTTTCTTTGCCCTACAAAAAAATGAGGTAGCGCCACCACAGCACTACCTCAGCCCTAACCAAATAAAACCAAATTATTGCTCTTTGTACTTTCGCCCGGCTTTTTACGCTACAAAGGTAAAGGGCTTTGTGTAATTCACACAAGAACACGGTGATTTTTTTGCGTTTTTTCGACGAACGAAAATCGAGCACATCAACTTTGGAACTAAATTTCGCAAAAAACCATAAAACCAAATTATGGATTATCAAAGACACCGCTTTAAGCACCGCATCCTTCATTAAGGCATTTTTTTATTTAGCAATGAAAAACACCACAGCGAAGTATCTGACTAATTGGCTCCGCGCAAAAGGCATCCAGCGTTTCTGGATTGGCCTCCTTATTGTAAACCTTACACTTCCGGCTGGGTTACTGGCCCAGAAAGACCCCTGGGCGGCAGATAAGGCCTTCCTCCGAGAGATTTTTAACCGTTCTCTGGCCGACGGTCAGTCGTATCTGTGGCTGCGCGACCTGTGCTATGGCGCTGGCCACCGGTTGAGCGGCAGTGTAGGGGCAGAGAAAGCCGTGCGCTGGACAAAGGCTGTCCTCGACACCTGCGGCTTAGACAGCGTGTGGTTGCAGCCGGTGATGGTTCCGCACTGGGAACGCGGCGCGCCCGAAGTAGTAGAGGTAGTGGGTACGCCTAAGCGTAAAGCCATGCGCCTGCCCGCACTGGCGCTGGGGAGTTCCGTTGGCACGGGTGGTAAAGCAGTTGTTGGCGAAGTGGTAGAGGTACGCAGCTGGGAGGCTTTAGACTCGTTGGGCAGACAGGGCGTTGCGGGCAAAATTGTGTTCTACAACCGCCCAATGGAATGCCGGCACATCAACACCTTTGAGGCTTACGGAGGTGCCGTAGATCAGCGCGTATCCGGCCCGTCGCGCGCAGCCAAATACGGCGCCGTAGCCGTACTGGTGCGCTCGATGGGTCTGGCACTCGACGACTATCCGCACACGGGAACGCTGCGCTACGACTCTGCTTATGCGCTCATCCCGGCGGCAGCCATCAGCACCAATGCTGCCGAGCGCCTTAGCGCGCTGCTCCGTGAAGAAAAGAGCGTGCGTGTGTCCATGACGTTGAATTGCCGCACGCTGCCCGACGTGCTGTCGTACAACGTCATCGGCGAAATTCGCGGCTCCCTGATGCCCGACAAAGTCCTGCTCGTCGGCGGGCACTTAGACAGCTGGGATGTGGGCCACGGTGCTCACGACGACGGCGCCGGCTGCGTGCAAAGCATGGAAGTGCTCTACCTGCTGCGCAAAATGGGCTATCGCCCGCGCCACACGCTGCGCTGCGTGTTGTTCATGAACGAAGAAAACGGCCTGCGCGGCGGTCTGGCCTATGCCGCTGCTGCCGAAGAAAAGGAAGAGATACACCTCTTCGCCTTAGAAAGCGATGCTGGCGGCTTCACACCGCGCGGCTTCAGCTTCGACGCCGACCCGGAAATGATTGACTACTACTTCGACCAGGTGTCGCAGTTTGAAGAAGTGTTGCGCCCCTTTGGCCTCATGCTGTGGCGCGGCGGCTCCGGGGCCGATATCAACCCTTTGCGCGGGCAAAAGGGCCTTCTGGCTGGCCTTCGGCCCGACTCACAACGCTATTTCGACTTCCACCACACGGCGGCCGACGTGTTCGAGGCCGTGCACCCGCGCGAATTGCAGCTCGGTACAGCCAGCATGGCAGCACTCATTTATCTGATAGATAAATATGGGCTATAACCGGCTCCTTTTGCTTCATGTCCTTCTTCCCAGCCTCACGCGTGGGTCGGCCCAGGCATAGAGGGCGTCGGCAATGAGCATACCCAGAAGCGTTACGGCAGCGATAAACATGACCATGGCGAACAGCACCGGGTAATCGTGCTGGGCGAAGGAGGTTTGCATCTTGACGCCCATGCCCGGGAAATCGAACAGGTACTCCACAACCAAGGAACCACTGAACAGCACCGGAAAGAGGTAGCCAAATGTGGTAATGACGGGAAAAAGACCGTCGCGGAAGGCGTGCCTCCAGAAGACGGTGCGCTCGCTCAGCCCTTTGGCACGAGCAGTGCGGATGAAGTCTTTTTGCAGAGCCTCCACTAAGCCGGTGCGCATTTGCAGGGCGATGACGGCGCCGTGATGGAGCGCCAGCGTGAGCACGGGCAGGAGGAAGCGGTCGGCGTTGTCCCACGCCCAACGCCAGAAAGGTTTGCCGCTGAGCAGCCAGGGCTCGGCAGAGCCGCCGCGCAGCCAGTCCAGACCCACATCGGGACGGGCCAGCAGCAACATGAGAACACTGCCCAACCAGATGACGGGCATCGAATATAGAAACAAAGTGCTCAGACGCAGCCCGCGGTCGGCCCATTGCTTTCGCTGCCGGGCCATGAACATACCCAGTGGGATGCCCAGCACATAGGCGAGCAGCAGCGCCGCACCGTTGATAAGCAGCGTGGCGTACAGGCGCGGGCGCAATTCATTGAGCAGCGGATTGCCCGTAACCACTGAAACGCCGGGGTTGCCGCTGAGAAAGCCCATCAGCCAGCGGTGATAACGGTTGTCGGCGCCGTGCCAGTGCAGAACCGGGAGGAGGGTTTTCCAGCGCTGCGGTTGCCCGGCCCAGTGTGCCCGAGCCTCTTCTACGGCAGCCAGGTGCTCTTTTGCCTGTGTGCGCACAGCAACATCGGTCAACGTGTCGGCCCAGGCATTCAGCGTAACCACCTGCAGAGCGGCATTCTTCGGCGAATGGGCCAGCCGCACTGCCGTCAGGGCGGCTGATGCACTCCCGCTAATGCGGGGGCGCAAAAATGCTTCGGCAGCCGTGGCGGCCTTCCAATAGCGATCTATGGCAGGCCAGTTGCCCCATTTTTGGGCCAGGTCGGCTAAATGCTCGCGCGTTTCCGTGGGCAAAATCCGGTGCAGCGTATCGGGTAGCGCGGCGCTGCGCAAAGAGAAGTAAAACAGCGGTTTATCCAGTTCCAGCTGCCGCGCCTGCGCCAGGTAGGCTGCCGGCTGAGCGTCGTAATCGTAAGGAATAGGGTCGCCGCCGGTGCAATGGCTTAGCGCAAACGTCGCCAGCGAGACGACGAGCAGTGTTGGAATGGCCAACAATAGACGGCGAAGTAAATAGGGCAACATGTGCAGAAAACAGCAGCGAAAACCAGCCCCCCCCTGACCCTTCAAGGACAAAACCGCTATGGACTTTTGTGGTCTGTTTTACAAGCGCTTTTCTAACCACCGGCCCGCTTCCTCAGGCCAGATTGCGACGGCTGTCCAATTTCAGCAATACGCCCACCATCAGGGTAAAGCCAATGAGCGACGAGCCGCCCGCGCTGATAAACGGCAACGGGATACCAATGATAGGAAAAAGGCCCATCGTCATGCCTAAGTTGATAAGGACGTGCACGAAAATAACCCCTGCCACGCTGTAGGCATAGATGCGCGAAAAATTAGAGCGCTGGCGCTCAGCAATTTGCGTGATGCGGTAAAGCATAACGAAGAAAAGCCCTATCACGCCGACCACGCCTACAAAGCCGTGCTCTTCGCCAACCGTACAGAAAATGAAGTCGGTGGTTTGCTCGGGTACGTATTTGAGCTTAGTCATGTTGCCCTCAAAAAGACCTTTTCCGAACAAACCGCCCGAGCCAATGGCCATCTTCGAGTGTAACAGGTTGTAGGCCGAGCCTCGGGTATCTGCCGCCGCTTCCGAGGGATTGAGCCACAGCCGGATGCGTTGCTGTTGGTGTGACGGCAACAACGTGTAAGCATACCCGGCGGCAAAGGCTATTCCACAGGCCAGAAACGTAACCAGCGCAATCAGTTGCAAACGGCGCTGGATGATGAGGTTCTTTTTCCAGTAATTTTTGAAGAAGACGACCAGCCAGAACGCCAGCAACAGCGCGGGAGCCGCCCATAGCGCTGTAAATTCCACAGGCAGTTCCCCCTTAATCCCGGCAAACCCCGGCTGCGCCCAAAGCCAGTAGAGCAAATCGTCGCCCCAATACGCAAAGGCAGCCAGGATGAGCAACGCTATCCACCACGGGCGCGGCATCTCGTGTATCCAGGCGATACGCCCGGCACTTACCAGTAAGACGACCATAGAAACACTCAGCGGCGGGTACATTAGCCCCAATAGGCCCATCAAGGCCGAGCCAAACGCCAGCGCATACCATCCGCCCGGAAGGCCCTCGCGGTAGAGCACCAAAAGGAACGAGAAGAATACGAGCGCCGAGCCAGTATCTTTTTGCAAAAGAATGATAAGGGCTGGCACCAGAAAAAGCGCAGAAGCAATCAGGCGCGTCCGCGTATCGCGCAAATGAACACCTGTACCGCTCAGGTAACTGGCCATGGCTAAGCATGTGCTGAACTTGACAATTTCGGACGGCTGGAAAGAAAACCCGCCAAACTGATACCAGGCATTGGCACCGTTGACCTCGCGGCCAAAGACCAGCGTGCCCGCCAACACTATCAGAGACACAATATAGATTGGAAACGCCAGCGCCCTCCAAAAGGCCCAGTCCAGCATTTGAATAAAAAAAAGCAGCACCATACACACGACGATGAACAGCAGCTGCTTGCCGGCATTCGTACCCAGGTCGAAAAGCGACGTTTTGTAAGCACCGCCCGCGGAGTAAATCATAAGCCAGCCAATGGCCACTAATGCCACGTAACACACCAGCAGGACGTAGTCCAGCTCGCCGATGGAGGTTGCAGTATTCCGAAAGTTGCCGCGTATGCTGCTCATGAAGACCGTGTGCGTGAATGTAGCAACAAAGATAGCGGCTATTGGCCAAACCATGCCGCCAGACGGCTCAGATCCACATTGCCGCCCGTCAGGATGACGCCTACTCGCTTGCCAGCAAAGGTTTCAGGGTGTTTGAGCACAGCCGCCAACGGCACGGCACAGCTGGGCTCGATGACGATCTTCATCCGCTCGTAAATCAGCCGCAGGGCTGCCAGGATTTCGGCATCGCTGACGGTAAAGATGTCGCGCACATGGTGGGAGATGATGCGCAGCGTTCGCTCGCTCAGGGTAGTGAGCAGGCCGTCAGCAATGGTGTTGATATAGGGAGCCTTTTCCACGCGACCCGAGCGCACACTGAGCACGGCGTCGGCCGCGCCTTCGGGTTCGCCGGCATAGACCGGTATGTCGGGTGCTATATGATGCGCGCTCAAACACGTGCCGGAGAGCAGCCCTCCGCCGCCCACGGGCGCGATGACGGCTTCCAGCCCGGGCACGTCTTCGAGCAGTTCTTTAGCACACGTGGCCTGCCCGCCAATCACGCGGTCGTCGTCGTAAGGGTGAATGAAAGCCGCGCCTGTGCGCGCCACGATTTCCTGCAAAGTCGCCTCACGTGCCGCCTGGTTGGGTGCGCAAAAAATGACCTCTGCACCATAGCCGCGCACGGCGTTGACTTTGACAGCAGGCGAATTTTCGGGCATAACAATGTAGGCCTTCACGCCCAACTGGCGTGCTGCATACGCTACGGCCTGTGCGTGGTTGCCCGACGAGTGTGTGGCTAACCCGCGCTGCGCCGCTTCCGACGACAGGCTCAGGGCGGCATTCAGGCCGCCGCGGATTTTGAAGGCGCCGACTTTCTGAAAGTTTTCGCATTTGAAAAACAGCGAACAACCCGCCAGGGCGTCTATGCTGCGGCAAGTGAGCACCGGTGTGCGGTGAATGTGCGGCGCAATGCGCGCATGCGCTGCTTCAATGTCGGCCCAGGTAATGTTCGTGTATGTGCTCATCAGCGAACGGCAGCAAAGCGCATCTTGTATTCGGCCTGTATGCGTCCACAGCGAATATCCTCCAACTTGCGCTGTATCATGCGCTTTTTGAGCGGCTTGAGGCGCTCAACAAACAGGACGCCCTGAATGTGGTCGTATTCGTGCTGAATGACGCGAGCATTCACCCCCGTGTAGATCTCCTCAAACTCCTGAAAGTTTTCGTCCTGGTACCGGATGCGAACGATGGGCGGGCGCTCCACCTCGCCGCGGATGTACGGGATGCTCAGGCAACCCTCCTCAAACGACCACACCGGCCCCTCTTCGGAGAGCAGTTGGGCATTGATGAACACCTTCTTAATGCCCGGCTCCTGAGGCTGCTCCTCTTTTTTCGATTTCTCGTAGCCAGTGGTGTCCACCACAAAAAGCCGGATGGACAGCCCGATTTGAGGCGCGGCCAATCCCACGCCTTGAGCGTGGTACATGGTTTCCCACATGTTCGCAATGAGTTCGGTCAGGCCCGGGTAATCCGGCCCGATGGGCGCGGCCACCTTTTTTAACACCGGCTGACCATAGGCATATATGGGCAAAATCATGGCGTTTTCCAATGATGTTCTTGCATGAATTGTTCCAAAATAAGCGCCGCAGCGATTTTGTCCACGAGCGCTTTGTCGCGTCGTTTTTGCTTTTTAGCACCGCTTTGCAGGAGGATGCGTTTGGCCTCGTTGGAGGTATAGCGCTCATCCTGCCGAAAAACGGGCTTGTCCGGGAATTGTTTGCGCAATTGTTGAGCGAAAGCATCGGCCTGAGCGGCAATTTGGGCGGGATTGCCGTCGGGGTACAGCGGCAAACCGACGACGAAGCACTCCACTGGCTCTTCGGCACAGTATTTTTTCAGAAAAGGCAGTACCTCCGCCGTCGGCAGCGTGGTCAGCCCGCTGGCGATGATCTTCAGCGGGTCGGTAACGGCAATGCCCGTGCGTTTCAGCCCAAAATCAATAGCAACAATGCGGCTCATGGCCTTCTTACTCCGTAGGCATCGGCATCATGAATTCCGACAGTCCCGGGACGTACGGTTCAAACTTTTTAGACAGCTCTTCCAGCAGTGCCGTATCCTGCATGGACTGCGCGATGGTCATCAGCGTCTGGCCGGTGCCGGCGGCAAAGCGGAACTCCTGTTCGTAGCCGTTTTTGATGTGCTCGGGTTGCGCGTTGATGAAGCGCAGGATGCCTTCCTGGGTTCGAGCGATGGCCCGAATTTTCTCCGCGGCTTTTTCCTTATTCCCTACCCGCGCGTAGATGTCGGCCATGTAGGCGGCAAACTGATCGTACGGGAAGTTGCACTCCGGGAAGACTTCGAAGTAGCGGTCGGCCAATGCTTCGGCTTTATCCTTTTTGCCCTCGAGCACCAGGTTGCGCGCTACGCGGATCATGGCAACGCGCATCGTCTGCAGGCTGGGCATGTAGGCGCGGTTGACGTAGGTGCACACCTTGTCGAAGTTGCCCCAGCGCCATTTGTTCATGATGTTGTCGTAGGCGATGTCAGTAGCCACACGCCCGCTGCCGATGATGCTGCCAAAGGCGCCGCCTTCGCCACGTGACTGGATGGGCACCAAACGCAAGGCAAGACCTTCCAGCTGCAGGTAGTTGTTGAGGCCCAGTATCTTGTCGTCGCGCACCGTCACGGCCCAGTAGATGGGGCGTTTGTTGATGTTAGCAGCGATGACGTTGAGAATGGCCAGATCGTCTTTAATGAGATACGAACGGTCGCCCAGGCTGAAGCGGATAGTGTCCACCACGTTGGGTTCGTTCGGGTCGAGCAGGCCGTTGGCAATCATGGCCTGTTTGTCTATCGGAATGGCCACGCGGTTGGTGGGCACATAGGAGTCGAAGTCGCGTCCGCCCTGGGCCGGCACCGGATGGTCTTCGCCGATGAACTTGAGCAGGTCGGTCAGCGTCATTTCCGGGTTGTCGCCGCGCGGGTTGAAGAAAGGCACCTGCACGCGCTTGTAGCCGCGCAGCTGCTCTTGCGGAATGATCATGTCAATGGGCGGCGAGTCGTTCACTTTGCGGCGCAGCTGCTCGATGTACCAGTCCACGGCGATGAGCGAGAGGTTCACCACACGCACATCGGTGCGGATGCCTTCTACTTCCTGGCAGTACCAGAGGGGGTAGGTGTCGTTGTCGCCATAGGTGAAGATAATGGCGTTGGGAGCACAGGAGTTGAGGAAGTTGCTGGCGTAATCGCGCGCGGCGTAGTGATGGGCGCGGCTGTGGTCGTCCCAGTTCTGAGTAACCATGAGCAGCGGCGCCGCCAGCGACACCCCCAATGCCAATGCGGCTGCGGGTACGCCGGGCAGTTTTACGGCTTCCGTCAGGCGCTCGTACAGCGCTGCCACAGCCAGTCCTATCCAGATGGCGAAGGTGAAGATGGAGCCGACCAGCACGTAGTCGCGCTCGCGCGGCTCGTTGGGCGGCTGGTTGGAGTACACGATGATGCCCACACCCGTGATGAGGAACAGCACCATGAGCGCCGCAAAGTCACGCGGCCGGCGTTTGTAATGGAAAAACAGCCCAATCAGCCCCAGGATGAGCGGTATGAAGTAATAGGTGTTGCGCGCCGGGTTGTTCCGCATGTGGTCGGGCATGTCGCGCACACTGCCAATGCGGTTCTTGTCTAAAAAGTCAATGCCGCTTATCCAGTTGCCCGAGGTGGGGTCCCACGAATACAGGCCCTGTTCTCCGTTTTGGCGTCCGGCAAAATTCCAGAGGAAGTAACGCAGGTACATCCAGTTGAGCTGGTAACGCACGAAGAACTTGATATTATCCACAAAGTTGGGCTCGCCAGTGGGTTTGTTGATCCACTGCCGGTACAGCTGCGGACGGCCTTGCGAGTAGTCGCCCATACGCGGGAAGAGCGACTGGCTACCCGGAGCGTACTCATAATCCATTTTTTCATCCACCACCTCGTAGCGCTTGCCTACGCGGCCATATCGGGGCGCGCTTTTAATCCCAATAGGCTTGGCATCGAAGTGCGGGCCGCGCAAGAGCGGGCGTTCGCCATACTGCTCGCGGTTGAGGTAGGGCAACAGGCGCATGGCGTCGGAGGGGTCGTTCATGTTGATGGGCGGGTTGGCATTGGCCCGAAGCACCACCATGCCGTACGCCATGTAAGCAATTACCACCACGCCAATCATCACCGTGAGGCGCTGCAACAGGCTGTTTTGCGTCTTGTGCGCATAGCGCAAACCCAAATAAATGGCCCCGCCGAAGATCAGCGCTACCATTACCAAACCGCTGTGGAACGGCAAGCCAAAACCATTGACAAACAGGCGGTCGAACGTCGCCCACAGCGCCGGAATGCCGGCAATGATGAATTTTTGAATGACGTAGATAAAGACAACGCCCACGAAAGCGGCTCCAATGGCTCCCCAAAACGTCGGGCGGGGCGTCTTTTTAAAGTAATAAAACAGCGCCAGGGCAGGCAATGTCAGCAGGCTGAGCAAGTGCACGCCGATGGAAAGCGCGATGCTGTAAAACGCAAACACCAACCACCGGTCGGCCTCCACCGTATCCGGCAGCTGGTACCACTTCAGGGTGGCCCACAGTGTCAGGCAGGTGAAGAAGGTGGACATGGCGTACACTTCACCTTCCACAGCCGAAAACCACACCGAGGTGGCGAAAGCCGTGCACAAGCCGGCCACAACGCCCGCGCCGAGAATGGCTATCGTCTGCGCGCCCGTCGGGGTGCCCTCGCGCCCTACGAGCGCCAAACGCGCCAGAATGGTGGTGCTCCAGGCAATAAACATCGCCGCAAAGGCCGTGCACAGGGCCGACAGCAGGTTGACGGCATAGGCGATGTCCGACGGATTGTCCGACACCGTTTCGGCCACCCAGGCAAACAGGCGGCCCACCAGCAGGAAGATCGGCGCTCCGGGCGGGTGCACCACCTGCAACTTGTATGCACCGGCGATGAACTCGCCGCAGTCCCAGAGGCTGCCCGTAGGCTCTACCGATGCGCCCAATACTAAGGCCGTAACGGCAAACACCAGCCAGCCCGTCAGATTATTCAGCGTTTGAAACGATGTATTCATGCGAAAAAAGGAAGATTATTTCCGGCCCATTTGGGCCTGCGCAGCGAATGGCCTGCGCCTTGTTTTGCCTTTTGTTTTGAAAAAACAGCCTGCCGAAGCAGCCTTTATTGCAAGCCCAGTTCTTTGCGCACCAATGCCGTAATGTCAATGGTCTCGATAGCAAACAGCAATGCGCCCGAACCGATGTCAAAAATCATGGCATAGCCTTCGCGCTTGGCTACGGCCTGAATGGCCTCGTTGACGCGCTTGACGATAGGTTCCAACAATTCGGCGCGCTTGGCTTCCAGCATGCGCTGCGCTTCTTCTTCAAAGTTCTGGATTTCGTCGCGCTGCTTTTCCAATTCAGCCTGGCGCTGCTGTACCTGGATGGGCGTAAGCATACCCTCATCGTATTCCTTTTTCAGTTTCAGGTAGGCCGCCTGGAATGCTGCCGTCATGAGGCTGTCCTTTCGATTGAGGCTATCCGCCACGACGCGCAGTTTGGCCTCTGCTTCAGCGGTTTGGGGCAGTTCCTCCAACAGGTTTCCTAAGTTGATATGGCCGTATTTGTAGGTCTGAGCCTCGGCCGTAGCCGCCGAGAGCAGCATGGAAAAAAGGAGCAAAAAAGTGAAACGGTACATGTGTGCAGTTGCTTGAAAGAAAAACATAAGAGTCAGTTCAGAAGCCCATCAAACGAAGGCAGGGCGGTCTTTGGCGCGGCAAAGGTAAAAAAATGCCGGTGCGGCAATGTTATACGGCCAAAGAATAGGCGGTCACTTTTGCCGGATGACTCCTGGGTCGAGTTCCACGGCGCGTTTGCGATAGGCTTCGCCCTGGACTTTATCTCCAGCAAGATAGTAGGCCGTGCCCAGGTCGAAGAGGTAGCTGGCGTTATTGGGCGCCAGCTCCACGGCTTTTTGAAACCACCGGAGTGCTTCCTGCGCCTGCCCTTGCACCCCATGCGCCACGCCCAACAGGCGCGCCGTCTCGGGGTCGTCGGGGCGTATCTGCCAGGACTCGCGCAGGTATTGCAGGGCTTTGGCTAAGTCGCCGCGTTTCTCGCCGTAATACTTGCCCGTTTCGCGCAGCGCCAGTGCCAGGTTGGTGCGCACGCGCTCGTCCTGGTTGGAGAGCGCCACCGCCAGGCGGTAGTCTTCCACCGCGCCGTCGTAGTCTCCGAGGTAAAACCGGCAGCCGGCCCGCGTAACCACGGCATCCTTGTAGTTAGGATAAATGCTCAACGCCCGATTGGCGTACTCGAGCGATTGCCGGAATAACGCATCGCGCTTTGCCGAGTCCTGCTCGGCTACAGCTTTTTCAAACAGCACACCTCCGCAAGCGTTATTGATTTTAGCGCTATTGATGGAGGTTTTCGCATCCGTAAAGAAGAGCCGCTCGTTGCTCGCCCACACTGGATTACGCAGCAGCGTAAGCGCGGAGAAAATCACCGCTATTACCGATGCCACCCCTACGGACACCTTCCAATTCGGCAGGCGCATCAACAACACTGCCACCGCCAGGCAAAAGCCCGCCGAGGGCATGAAAGCAAAGCGCTCGCCCATGTTGGTGCCGATGGGAAACACTAAGTTCGATACAATGCTGATGGTCAGCAGGTAAAACCAGATGCCAAAACTCGCCGGCTCGCGGCGACGCAGGCCTCGAATGGCCAACCACAACAGCAGAGCATAGAGCACGCCTGCACCCAAAACCGCCACATCCGCAAAGGTTTTGATGCCGATAAAACGTGGGTAATAGTCATGCGTCAGCGGATGGGGCCACACCAACAGCTGCACGTATTTGCCCAACGTGAACAGGATGGTAGCCAGCTTCTCCGCTGCCGAAAACGGCACCCAGCGGTCGCCCTCAATTTTGAGGAACGGGTTGTTCATCAGCTCCAGGGGCGTGCCGCCAAATTTCCAGTTCAGAATGGCGCCGCGCAGGACGAAAAACACCGCAAAACCTATCCACACCGGCAGCGTAGCACGAAGAGCAGCGCCGGCCTTTAGCCCTCGGAAATACCACAGCGCCAGCGGAATGACAGCCACGAAAGTGGCCGAATTCTCCTTAGAAAGGCAGGCCAGAAAAAACACCACGCCTGCCAGCACCGCCCACATCCAGCGGCCCGTATCGGCGTAACGAAGCGTCAGCCACAGAGCGCCCAGGCTACCCAAGAGCGCCACAATCTCGTCGCAGCCCTTGATGTTGGCCACCACCTCGGTGTGGATCGGGTGCGCTGCAAACAGCAAGGCCGCTATCCAGGCCACCAGCGGCGCCTGCGCACGCCCGGCCTCCCAGCCGCGCAACAACAGCAACAACACCCGATACAGCAGCACGCATGTAGCAGCAAACAGCAGCACCGCCAGCAAATGATAGGCAAAAGGCTTTGGCCCAAAAACCTCGTACATCAGGGCAAACACCACCAGCGTCAGCGGACGATAGCGCCCACCCGACACCAGCGTCTCCTTGCCCTCCACTTTGAAAAAGCCAAAAAACGTGTCCTTCGTCAGGATGCCCGGAATGCCTCGGACGCCCTGTGTTGTGAACATGTTGTCCGTGATGACAATAGCGTCGTCCTGCACAAAGCCATGCGTCAGCGTGTTGGCATACAGCAGCAGAGCAAAGGCAAAAAGCAGGACGCTTTGCAGCGTAGCGTTTTGAAAAAAAGCCGGAACAGACGCGGCCAAAACGGGCGGCGGAAGGTTGACCGCCGCGGGTACAGCCCTTGAACGGGCTGCAGGTTTGCGCGCAGGTTTTGCCATAACGGGCGCTAAAGTACAACGCCCCAACGGCTTCGACGACGAGATGCAAGGAAGCGCTTCGCTCAAATACTGTATCCAGAAGGCCGTGCGTTATAGCGCCCGAACGTTGCGCCTTCAGACTTTAATCAACCACTCATCCATTCAACACGCCAACAACAAGCAACAAACCGGTTCTTTATGTCAGACGCAAAGTACAAAATCCTGCTCGTAGAAGACGACCTGAACTTTGGCGACGTCCTTCGGTCTTACTTAGAAATGAACGGCTACGAAGTCCATCTGGCCGTGGATGGCATGATCGGCTGGGAGCGCTTCAAAAAGGACGATTACGACCTGTGCGTCCTCGATGTGATGATGCCGCGCAAAGACGGCTTCACCCTGGCGCGGGAGATACGCGAGCGCAACCGCGAAACTCCCATTATCTTCCTGACGGCCAAAGCGCTCAAAGAAGACGTTCTGCAAGGCTTTAAAATCGGCGCCGACGACTACATCGTCAAGCCCTTCAATTCCGAAGAGCTGCTCTTGCGCATCCAGGCCGTGCTCAAGCGCACGCGCAAGGCACCCGACCCGCGCGACGAGCAGAAGGAATTTATCATCGGTAAATACCACTTCAATTACCCCCTGCGCCTCCTGACCTACACCGATGCGTTGCCGGGCGAAGAAAACCAGTGGAAACTCAGCCCGAAAGAGTCGGAGCTGTTGCGCATGTTTTGCAAATACATGAACGACGTCATGCCGCGCTCGGAAGCGCTCATCAAAATCTGGCGCGAAGACAACTACTTTACGGCCCGTTCAATGGATGTGTTCATCACCAAACTGCGCAAATACCTGTCGAAAGACCCCGCTATTGAAATTGTCAACATCCACGGCAACGGCTTCCAGCTTTTAGTGCGCGATATGGCTCAGTAAAAAACGCAGGCACTGCGACCATTCGCCGGAATGTAGAGGATGCGCATACCTTTACATTCCGGCTTTGTTTTAGGGCGTGAAACCAATCTTCCGACGTATTCCATGCTTCAACGACTTTTTGAGCGATATCGCGGTTTTTTGCGCAGCCTGAAGGCGGTTTATGTGTTGAACAATGCCTTGAACTACCGCTATTTGAAGCCCAACCGCCAGCACTATTGGCGCTTAGGCATACGCAAGAGCGTGCTGGCGCCCATTGGCAGCGCCGATTTCAAAGATATTCCACCAACTGACCTGCCCTGGCTGGACCAGCCCGATGCGTTGGCGCGCTTAGAAAGCCATCCCGACTTCGGCAAGTTACCTGCCGCCTGGCAGCAAGCGGCGCGCCAGTTCGTGCGCGAAGGTTACTGCGTGCTGGAGGGCTTTTATACGCCCGAGGAAACCAATGCCCTCAACGCCGAAGTGGATCGCCTGCTGGGCAGCGGACAGGTCGGCTTCAACTACACCGGCCGCAAGATTTTCAACATCCACGAAAAAAGTGCGCTGGCCAACGAGCGCTTCTTCCGCCGTCCGGAGCTGTTGCGGCTGCTGTCTTTCCTTTTGGGCAAGCCCGCTTTGCCTTTTCAGTCGCTCAGCTTTGTGCAGGGCAGCGAACAGCGCGCCCACTCTGACTCCATCCACATGACCACAGCGCCACCAGGTTACCTCATCGCCACCTGGACAGCCTTAGAAGATTGCAACGAAGACAGCGGCCCGCTGTTTTACTACCCCGGCAGCCACCGGCTACCCTACGTAACGACGGCTGACTATCCTTCGGGCAATACGCGCCTGACCATAGGCCGACACAGCAATCGCCGCTACGAAGACCACATCGAGGCGCTCATCCGGAAGCACGGTCTGCAAAAGAAATTGCACCTGGCCCGGCGCGGCGATGTACTCATCTGGCACGCCAACCTCCTGCACGGCGGCAGCCCCATTGCCCGACCGGGTGCTACCCGCCGAAGCATCGTTTGCCACTATTACGCCCAGGGGGTCTTTTGCTATCACGAAATTTCGCAACGCCCGGCCATTATCAAACCCTGACCTCTTACACTGCTATGTCGCGCGCCATGCTCATTTGGGGGGCCATCTGCCTGTGGCTTTTCGCCGCCCATCGAGGACAGGCCCAGTACGGCTATGTCCTGGTGGGCGACCAGAAGAGTGTGGAAATCCCATTCGAGTACGCCAACAACTTCATCATCCTGTCAGTGCGATTTGGCGGGGTGCTGCCACTTAAATTCATCTTTGACACCGGCGCCGAACACACCATCATCACCAAGCGCGAAGTAACCGACCTGCTCGGTATGCGCTATGAACGCGAGTTCAGGGTAGCCGGCTCCGACCTGCGCACTACACTAATTGCCTATTTAGTACGGCGCGTGCGCTTCGACATTCCGGGCAAAGCCTACTCCGAAAGCGAAGACATTTTGGTACTGCAAGAAGACTACCTGCGCTTTGAGGAATTCACCGGCATTCCTATCCACGGCATTTTATCGGCCAATGCCTTCTCGCGCTTCATCATCCAGATTAACTACGACCGGCAGACCCTCACCCTGCACGAGCGCGAGTCCTTCCACCTCAAAGAGCGCGGCTATGTCTCTATACCGGTGGAGATTGCCCGAAACAAAATGTACGTGCGCACCACCCTGCGCCCGACGCCTGAGGTGAGCGCTTCCGTGAAGCTCCTCATAGACACCGGCGCGGGTATGCCGCTGCTCATGTTCAGCAATTCGCATCCCTTAGTGCGCCCGCCCGAAAAAGTCATCCCGACCAGCATCGGCCTGGGCTTAGGCGGCTTCCTGCAGGGCTTCACCGGCCGCGTACACCAGCTGACTTTGGGTGAACTCACCCAGACGGGCATCATCACGTACTTTCAGGAACTGGACACCACCCAAAGCCTGGAATACCTCAACCAGCGCGACGGCCTCATCGGCAACGCCCTGCTCCACCGCTTTCACGTCATCCTGGACTACTACGGCAGCCAGGTCTGGCTCAAACCCGCGCGCTACTTCCGCAACACCTATGTTTATGACCGCAGCGGTATGGTCGTGCTGGCCCATGGGCCACGCCTCAGCGATTTTATCGTCCAGCACGTACTGACCGACTCCCCGGCAGCAGAGGCCGATATCCGCCCGGGCGATCAGATCGTGCGCATCGGCAACACGCCAGCGCATTTCTACACCCTGAGCGACCTGATGAACGTCTTCCAGCGAAAACCCGGCAAAAAAATCCGCCTGACCATCCAGCGTGGCGGCGAGCGGCTGAAAAAAGTCGTCGTCTTGCGCGATTTAATCTAAGTGCCTCTGCTCATTTCGCCCAACGCGAAGGGACTGCCCGACATATCGTTCGGGCCACTTCCCCTTGCCTACCCACATGCCTTCGCTTCCAAAAAAGATAAAAAACCGTTCCTGAGGCTGACAGAGAACATCGGGCAAGCCCAAAGAGCTTCGCTACCTTTGCAGCGCTTTTCAGCACACCTTATTATTCTTACTCTACATTTCATGGTTACAACGGAGCCGTTGCCCACGGTGGATACCGCCAGAAGTCTTGGCCTGCTTCCCGAAGAATTTGAGAAAATCATCGAGTTTTTGGGCCGCATTCCCAACTTTACCGAGTTATCGCTCTACTCCGTGATGTGGAGCGAGCACTGCTCGTACAAAAATTCCATCCTTCAGCTCAAGACCCTTCCGCGCAGTGGCGGGCGCCTGTTGGTCAGCGCGGGCGAAGAGAATGCTGGTCTGGTGGACATCGGTGAGGGCTGGGCCTGCGCTTTCAAGATTGAAAGCCACAACCACCCTTCGGCCATCGAGCCATACCAGGGGGCAGCCACGGGCGTGGGCGGCATTCACCGCGACATCTTCACCATGGGCGCACGACCTATTGCAGCGCTCAACAGCCTGCGCTTCGGCAAACCTGACAACCCGCGCATGAAGCGCCTCATCGCAGGCGTCGTGAAAGGCATTGGCGACTACGGCAACTGCTTCGGCGTGCCCACCGTTGGAGGCGAGGTCTATTTTTACGATTGCTACCACCACGACATCTTGGTCAATGCCATGTCGGTCGGCATTGTGCGCGTGGGCGAAACGGTGAGCGCCACTGCCGGTGGCCCGGGCAATCCGGTGTTCATCGTTGGCTCCGCCACGGGCAAAGACGGCATCCACGGTGCTACCTTCGCCTCTGCCGACCTGACCGAAGACAGCCACGAAGACCTGCCTGCCGTGCAGGTAGGCGACCCTTTCCAGGAAAAACTGCTGCTCGAAGCCACGCTGGAAGCCATCAAAACCGGCGCCATCGTCGGCATGCAGGACATGGGCGCCGCCGGCATCGCCTGCTCTACCTCCGAAATGAGCGCCCGCGCCGGATGCGGTATGCGCATAGACTTGGACAAAGTGCCCCAACGCCAGGCCAACATGAAAGCCTGGGAAATCCTGCTCTCCGAAAGCCAGGAGCGCATGCTCATCGTCGGAAAGCCCGGGCACGAAGACGCGCTGAAGGCGGTCTTCGACAAATGGGACCTGCCCTGCGAGCGCATCGGCGAAACCACCGCAGGCGGCATTCTGGAATACTACTGGCACGGCGAAAAAGTGGCCGAAGTGCCAGCGCAGTCCTTAGTGTTGGGCGGCGGCGCACCCGTGTATGTGCGCGAACAGCGCGAGCCTGCCTATCTGGCCGACATCGCACGCTTCCGCTTAGAAGACATCCCACAACCTGCCGACCTGCGCCAGGCAGCGCAAACGCTCTGGGCTTCGCCCAACATCGCCTCAAAGCGCTGGATAACACGCCAGTACGACTCGATGGTGCGCACCGGCACCATGACCACCAACCGCCCCGCCGACGCCGCGGTGGTCTATGTGAAGGGCACGCGCAAAGCCCTGGCCATGACGACGGATTGCAACTCCGCCTACGTCTATGCCGACCCGTACCGCGGCGCCATGATCGCCGTGTGCGAAGCCGCGCGCAACATCACCTGCGCCGGCGGTGAGCCCGTAGCCATCACCAACTGCCTCAACTTCGGCAACCCCTACAACCCGGAGGTGTACTACCAGTTTGCCCAGGCCATTCGAGGTATGGGCGAAGCCTGCCGAAAACTCAACACTCCCGTTACGGGCGGCAACGTTAGCTTCTACAACCAGTACACCGAAAACGGCAAGGTCATCCCGGTGTACCCCACGCCTACCATCGGCATGCTGGGCATCTTAGATGACTGGGAACAACTGATGACGCTGAACTTCAAGAGCGAAGGCGACCACATCTATCTGCTCGGCATCAGCCGCAACGACCTGGGCAGCAGCGAATACCTGCGCGAAGTGCACGGCGTAGAGCACAGCCCTTGCCCGCACTTCGACCTGGAGGAGGAATACCACCTGCTGACGACGCTGCGCAAGCTGATACGCGAGCGTTTGCTCAAAAGCGCCCACGACGTTTCGGACGGCGGCCTCTTCGTGGCCCTCATGGAATGCGCCATGCCTTACGGCTTGGGCTTTGCGGTCAGCAGCCCGTCTGACCTCCGCAAAGACGCCTGGCTCTTCGGCGAGGCGCAAAGCCGCGTCGTCGTCAGCACAGCGCCCGAACAGGCAGCGGCCTTCGAGCGTTTCCTGCGCGAACACAGGCAGCCATTTACCCTGCTCGGTTATGTACAGGGCGACCGCGTTCGCATAGACGATGAAGACTGGGGCGCCGTGCGCGACTGGCAGGAGGTATATGAGCATCGCTTAGAAGAAATTATGCAATGACACACTGCCAGCCTTCGAGCGCCTATAAGCCCTTCGGAGGCTGTCCACATTTATGAATAAAAAATTTTTTAGCAAGCAATGAAAACGCTATTTAAAACATCCATCTGGCTCCTTATCCCGGCCTTTGTCTTTAGCCTTTGCGCAGGCAACGACACCTACACCTTTAAAGGTGCTATTGCGAAAGCCGGCAACATGCAGGTGCTGCTGGAACAGGTCTTTTTCGACCAGAACACGCCGCCCGTAGCGCTGGGGCGCGTCTCCTGCGACGCCGAGGGTCGCTTCGCCATTGAGCAAAAACAGGCCTTTGCCCCGGGCATCTACCGCCTGACGGTGGGCGCCCGCCGGATGTTCTTCATGCTGGACGGCAAGGAAAAAGCCGTCTCGTTCAAGGGCGACCTGGAGACCATGGATCGCTTAGAAATCTCGGTCGAAGGCTCTGAGGAAATGGCCTGCTACGCCCGCTTAGTGCAGGACATGGTGCGGGCCGGGCAAATCACGCCACAGATGGCGAAGGATTTCGTGCAGCGAAGCTGTTCGCCGCTGATGAAGGCCTTCTTTACCCTACAGCTGATGGGCCGTAATGCCGGCGAGCATTTGAACGAATTTAAGGCAGCCAGCGAAGCGCTCTCCAGCGCCATGCCGGGCAATGCCTATGCAACGCAATTTGCTCAGATTACGACCAGCATCGAGCAACAGCTGCAACAGATGCAGGCCGCACAGGCTGCCGGACCTATCAAGATTGGCCAGCCCGCGCCCGAAATCAGCCTGCCGGGGCCCGACGGCAAGGTGCGCTCGCTGTCGTCGTTGCGCGGCAAAGTGGTGCTCATTGACTTCTGGGCCAGCTGGTGCCGCCCGTGCCGCATGGCTAACCCGCACGTGGTGGAGATTTACCACAAGTACAAAGACAAGGGCTTCGACGTGTATAGCGTCTCCCTCGACCGCCCGGGCCAAAAAGACGCCTGGGTTGCCGCCATCAAACAGGATGGTCTGGTGTGGGACAACCACGTCAGCGACCTGCAATTCTGGAACTCCGCCCCGGCGCGCCTCTACGGCGTCAATGCCATACCGGCCACGTTCTTAGTGGACCGCAACGGCAACATCGCCGCCATCAACCCGCGCGCCAACTTAGAGGAGGAGGTGCGCAAGCTGCTCTGAGGCACCGATGAATTACTGGAAGTATCGCCTTCGGACGGACGACAGCACCACAGCAGAAATCCTGGTGGCCTTTCTGGCCGAAGCGCCTTTCGATAGTTTTCAGGACACCGACGAGGGCCTCGACGCTTACCTGCCCGATGCCCCGGGCAACCGCGAAAGTGCCGAGGCCCTTTTGTCGGAACTGCAGGGGCAGTTTCCCTTTGCGTGGGAAGCCCAATTTTTGCCCGCCCAAAATTGGAATGCCATCTGGGAAGCCAATTTCTCGCCCGTCGTCATCGAAGATTTTTGCGCCGTGCGCGCGCCCTTTCACGCCCCTATCGCCAGCGTGGCGCACGAACTGGTCATTGAGCCTAAGATGGCGTTTGGCACCGGCCACCACGAGACGACGTGGCTGTGTCTGCGGGCCCTGCGCGATTTGCCCTGTGCCGGAGCGCACCTGCTCGACTTCGGCTGCGGCTCTGGCGTGCTGGCCATTCTGGCGGCCCGATTGGGCGCCACGGAAGTTGCTGCCGTGGACATCGAGGAGGAGTCGTTCCGAAGCACGGCGGAAAACAGCGCGGCCAACGGTGTGGCCGCACGGGTGAAACCTTATTGGGGCGACCTGAGCGCTGTGCCCGAGTGCGCTTTTGATGGCATCATGGCCAACATCAACCGCAACGTCATTCTGGCGTCGCTGCCCGACCTGAGCCAACGCCTGCGGCGAGGCGGCTGGCTGCTCGTTTCGGGCATCCTTCTTTCAGATGCCGACACAGTACGGACTGCCGCCGAACAGGCGGGCTTTACTCTGCAAAAACGCGACGAACGCGGGCCGTGGCTTTGCCTGACTTTTGAAAAGACATAGTGCCAGTTCGCGAGGAGTTGAAAAAACAGCTGCTCGTTAGAGGACTTCGATAGGGCGCCCATTTCATCCGTACCGCTTATTTCAGCCTTCGCCGCCGTTAGCGCGCTCTTTGCCGTTGTTGGCGCCTTTGTCCATCGGCACTGCGTACTTTCGGGCCGGCGATTTCCGTTTCCCATGCCGTTTTTGCTCACCTTTATCATCCGGTTTCTTGTCATGAAAAAATCCGTACTGACCGCCCTGTTGCTGCTCGTCTGGTTTGGCTGGCGCCTGCATGCGCAGGTAACGACCTTTCCCGAAAACCCGAACGAGTTTGTGGAGAAGTTGGATCAGTTCATGAACGCCTCGAAGCGGCCTGACATGGCAGAGGCGTTTGCGGTGTTCAAAAAGCAGTACCGCAGCGGGTTGTATTCGGCTGATGAGTTGGCCGGCGTTATCCGGCTCTGTAACCTGCTGGCCGGGCAGCGTCTGAGCGCCTATCCTTATTACAAAAGCTACGTCAATGCCCTGACGGCTGCCAAAGCCGAAGGAGACTCTATCCTGTTCCGCC
Organism: uncultured Saprospiraceae bacterium; assembly: GCA_964646615.1. GTDB lineage: Bacteria > Bacteroidota > Bacteroidia > Chitinophagales > Saprospiraceae > M3007. Next base: position 27,550 of record CAZYEV010000014.1, on the reverse strand, counting down.
AGTGGCATACGTATCTGGAGACCGCCATTGCGGCCATTGAACAGGGACGCACCAAGCCTATTTCTCAAATTCTGGACTTTTCGGCAGACTTTTTCAGCCAACGCGCTTTTTGGGCGCGCGAGGCAGGCCTCATCATCTGGAAAGTACGCGGCGGAAAGGTGGATTTTGTTTTTGAAAATCAAACACCTGTGTTGCGCTGTCAGAACATTGACCTGGTGGGCGTGCGCAAAAACGACTCCACGCTCATTCAGGGCACCTCTGGCGCCTATTACCCGTATGAAGAAACCTGGCGTGGCACAGGAGGCCGCTTAGGCTGGACGCGCACGGGCTTAGACTCTACGGTCTATGCGCGGCTGACGAACTACACGGTAGAAGCCAAAAAGCCTATGTTCACCTGCGACTCGGCGGAGTTTTTCTATCCGGTGCTCTTCCCTAACCGCAGCCTGTGGGGCAAGCTGGAGGAAAACGTGGTCGTGCTGACCAAAGGCATGACGGTGGAATACCCGAAATTTGAGTCCTTCGAGCGCACACTGAAAATCACGCGCATCGGTCAGGGCATCGAGTACGAGGGTGGCTTCCGCATCGAGGGCCGCTCGGTGTACGGATACGGCTCGGGTCGGCAACCGGCGCGCCTGACGGTGTACAACAACAAACGCGAGCGCATCTTCTTCGGCATAGGCGACCTGTTTATTATCCGCCGGGAGGAAAGCGTCATTGCCGAGGGCATAACGGCACGCCTGTTCATGGACAAAGACAGCATTTATCACCCGGCCGTCAACTTCCGCTTAGACATCCCGAATCAGATCATCACCCTGACGCGCGGACAGAAAGGGCCGGAGCGCAACCCGTTCTTCTCGTCGTTTTACAATATGAACCTGAACGCAGAACGGGTATCCTGGCACGTGCTCAAGGACTCACTGGAAATTTCTTCCAGCATTGCGGGCGCTAAGGGTGGGGTACAAAAGGTGGAATTCGAGAGCAGCAACCGCTTCGACCCGGCAGAATACGTGCGCATGCAGAACATCACCAGCGTCAACCCCATCTCTGTGCTGCATCGCTTAGCGGAGGAGACGCCCTGGGACAGCACGCGCATGACTAAGATCATTTCGGACGACGTCTTTGCCCGCGCACTCGACCCCAAGTTCGACTACTCCAGCATCCAGACGTTGCTGGCCGAAATGGTGGCCAAAGGGTTTATTAACTACAACTTCCAGCGCCACGAAATCGAGCCACGCCCTAAACTGGCCCTCTATGCGCTGGCCAGCCAGGGCAAACGCGACTATGACGCCATCAAAATTCAGGCGAATGAGGCCTCTGGGCCGGGCGCTACTCTGGATTTGAAAACCAAAGAAACGTCTGTGAGGGGTGTGTCCAGCGTGGAGCTGAGCGAGCGCCAGCGCGTAGGTATCGTGCCCAGCGAAAAAATTACGCTGCTCGAAAACCGCGACATGCGCATGGGCGGACGCCTCTTTGCAGGGTTTGCGGTTTTCCTGGGCGACAGCATGTATTTCAACTACGAAAGGTTTCACGTGCAGTTTGACTCCGTGAGGCGTCTGCATTTCTACCTACCCACCGGCAAAACCAACGACAAGGGCAATCCTATTGCTGATGCGATGAATTCCTACATCGAAAAGGTGTCGGGCTTCCTGCTGGTGGATGCGCCCAACAACAAATCGGGCAAGGTGGACATTGACATCTTCCCTTCGTTGGAGTCCAAAAAACACTCGTTCGTGTTCTACGATGACTCGACCATCCAGAACGGAGTGTACAAACGCGACTCCTTTTATTTTAAGTTAGATCCTTTCACCTTCAACGGCTTAGACAGCTATACGGCCGACCGCCTGCGCTTCAAAGGCGAGATGACGTCGGCGGAGATTTTTGACCCTTTCCGCGAGACCATCATTGTACGCGAGCACGACCGCTCTTTTGGCTTCATTCACCAAACACCGCCTAAGGGCTATCCCGTTTATCAGCGGCGCGGCAACTATACAGGCAAAATTGACCTGAGCAACAGCGGCTTCCTGGGTGTCGGAACAGTAGAGTACCTGACGGCCGACATCGAGTCGGAAGACATCGTATTCCGCCCCAAACAAATGACCTGCACGGCACGCCGTTTCTTCATGGAAGAAGACCGCAAGAGCGAGGTGAAGGTGCCTCAGGCCAAAGGCGAAGACGTGAAGGTGAACTGGCTGCCTTACCGCGACTCGATGTATGTGGAGAGCCGGGCCAAGGCCTTTGAGCTGTTCCGTCAGCCGGGCTACTACCACAAAGGCATGCTGGTGCTCACGCCTTCGGGCCTGAAAGGCCGCGGCGAGTTTGACTGGTTTGGCGGGCGGCTTACGGCGCGCGTGATTTCCTATGGGCCGTTTCAGGCCAGCTCCGATACGGCAGACCTGCAAATCAAGGCCCTCGACGGCCAGGGCATCGTCTTTGACTCGCGCAACGTGCGCGGCGAGCTGGACTTTGACCGCCAGCTGGGCGAATTCAAGGCCAACACCGCCGACGCCAACACCGACCTGCCGCTTAACCGCTACCGCACTTCGATGAACGAATTCACCTGGGACATGAAGGGCCAGACGGTAACCTTCAAGAGCGACGAGCGCGAGCCAGGCTACTTCGTCTCGACGGACCCGAAACAGGACACCCTCAACTTCCGCGGCAAAACGGCCCTCTACGATATGCGCAACAGCCGCTTGAAAGTCGGCGGTGTGGAGGTCATCAAGTCCGCCGATGCCTTCATCTATCCGTCCGATGGCAACGTGGACATTGACCCAGGCGGCGTTATGCGACCAATCTCAGAGGCGCGCATTGTGGCCGACACCTCCAACAAGTACCACACCATCAACCGCGCCACGGTCAACATTCTGGGACGCAAAGACTACAAGGCCTCAGGCTATTACGAGTACAACCTCCCCGGCCGCCAGCAGGAAGTGTTCTTCAACAACATCGTCGGTGAACGCTACGGCCCGGGAACACCCGCCACTAAAAAGGTGCTCACCACAGCCAGTGGCGAAGTGCGCGCCAGCGACAGCTTTTACATTGATGCCAAAACGCGCTTTGCCGGAACAGTTATCCTCAAAGCCAACGAGCAAAACCTGCGCTTCGAAGGGCTGGCGCAAATCCAGACCAACTTCACCCAGGTGCCCTGGTTTTCCATCTACTCGGAGGTGGACAAGAACAACCCCATCATTCGGGTAACCAAACCCAAAGACAGCAACGGCGAGCCGCTGTTTGTGGGCGTCTTCCAATCGCGCGAAACGGGCCAGATGTACCCATCGCTCTTGCAGCCGCCTACCTCTGTGCTCGACCGGGTCATCTTCAACGGCGAAGGCTATTTCCGCTACGAACAACAAAACGACCGCTTCATCTTCGGCGACTCGGCGCGCGTCTTCTCCGCCGCGCAATTGCGCGGCTCGAAGCTCACCTACGACAACCGCACCGGCACATTCTCGACTGAAGGCCCGATACAGCTGGGTCAGGGCTTAGAATTCATGAAGATCAAAGGCGCTGGCCGCCTGAAAACGGAGTTCAATATCCCGGATACGGCCACCTACGTCATCACGGGCGAACTGATGACCGGCATCGAGGTAACCATACCGAAAGTGCTCGTGGACCTGATGCTCAACGACATCCGGGCCTCCAGCTTCGACGCGCCCGTGCCGCCGTTCAACTCCCAACAGGCGTTCTATCGCCAGGCGCTGAGCGAATTTGTTACCGACTCTACAGACTTAGTGGAGGCATTTAACAACCTGAACAGCAACTTCCTGCAACTGCCGCGCAAAGACAACAAGTACACCTTCCTGTTGGGGCGCCACCCGGTTATCTGGAACCCGGAATATCAGTCGTTCCTCAGCACGGAAGACCGCATTCCGATAGTCTCCATCGCCGGCGAGCCTATTCAGAAGATGCTGACGGCTTATGTGGAATACAAGATGCCTGGCAATCGCGACGACCGTTTCTACCTGTACATCAAGGCCTCAGCCGACCTGTGGTATTTCTTTGGCTATCAGGCAGGCGCGCTCAACGTGGTGTCGAGCAGTGTGCGCTTCAACGAAGCCCTGTTGGCGCTAAAGCCCAAAGACACGCAGCTGAAAATGCCCAATGGCGAGGTGTATGAGATCATTGCCGCTAACCCGGCTTTGGCCGATGCTTTTGTCAATCGCGTGCGCAGTGGTCGCAAGTTCTGATAGAAAAAGCGCCGGCGTGCCTTACGGCGCCCCGGCGCACACCTTCAAACCTTGAAAACAAACGTACTGCTATAGTTCTTTTTCTATCAGGCCGTGCCTTTGAGAATCTTATTCCAGTACAGCCACGGCAGGATGCGGCGCTTGAGCTGGTACATCGTCCAGCGCTCCTTCGACTGGTCGAAGGGGAAGGTTTCCACAGGCTCGTTATTGTAGTCAAACTCGGCGAGCACCAATTTGCCGTAGCCGGTGATGAGTGGGCAGGAGCCGTAGCCCGTGTACTGAGCGGCGGCGGGCTTACCCGAGCGTATCTGGCTCAGGAGCTGCTCGACCAGTACCGGCACCTGCTTGCGAATGGCCGCCCCTGTTTTAGCGTTAGGGGTGCTCGAAGCGTCGCCAATGGAGTACACATTCGGATAGCGCACATGCTGGAACGTGTGCTTGTCCACATCCACCCAGCCCAACGGGTTGCCCGGCACGGCTAACGGGCTGTTCTTGATGAAATCTGGGGCGCTCTGAGGAGGCGTAATGTGGATCATGTCGTACGTGTCGGTAACGCGATCCACCACCTGACCATCTTTGTACACATCAAACGTCGCCTGCTTTTTCTCGGGGTCAATCTCTACCAGGTTGTGCAGGTAGTGAGTCTTAATGCCGTAGCGATTGATGACCTGCTGGAGCGTTTCTGCGTATTTCTTCACACCGAAGATAACCCCTCCGCCTGAGTAAAAATGCACGTCAATGTCCTTCAGCACCCCGTGCTTGCGCCAATAGTCGGAGGCTAAGTACATGATTTTCTGCGGCGCGCCACCGCACTTGACCGGAGTGTTTGGGTTGGTGAACAGCGCCTTGCCGCGCTTGAGGTTTTTGATGCACTCGAACGTGTACGGTGCCGTATCAAACGTGTAATTGGAGGTGATGCCGTTTTTGCCCAAGTGGCCGTTGAGGCCTTTGATTTTGTGCCAGTCCAGCTGAATACCCGGGCAAACGACTAAGTAATCATAGGTATAGCGCGCTCCCGTCTGGCTCGTGACGGCGTTCTGGCCGGGGTCCAGCTGTGTAGCGGCTTCTTTGATCCACGTTACCTGCCGCGGCATCACTTCTGCTTCCGACCGCACGGTATCGCGAATATCAAAATCACCGCCGCCTACCAACGTCCATGCAGGTTGATAATAGTGCTTATCAGCGGGATCCATAATGGCAATATCCAGCTTCTTATCTTTGCGTAAAAGCTGGGCTGCTAACGAAATACCGGCATTACCGCCGCCGATGATCAAAATTTGATAATGCTGTTTCATACTCCCTTAATTTTTGTTTACGGCAAAGATGGGCAGGGTGTGTGCCCGGCGCGTTGGCTTTTTTTAAGCATTTATAGGACGAAATAACGGCTTTGCGGCATCCGCCTGCATCACAGGAAGCAAACTCCTGCCCGAAAGCCACAACATCGGCCTACCTTTGCCCAAAAGTTATCCGCCATGGAATACGTTCAGCCCACTACCCTACCCGTCCCTAAGGGCCATTACTCGCCCGCCGTAGTGCATGGAGGGCTGGTTTTTGTCTCCGGCCAACTGCCCATAGATGCCGCCGGGCAGGTACAGCTGGGCAGTGTGGAAGAGCAGGTGCAATTGTGCCTGCAGAACATCGAGACCATTCTGGCCGCTGCCGGCAGCCGGATGGGCCTTATTCTCAAAGTGAACATTTACGTGAGCGATGTGGAACTCTGGCCGCGCGTTAACGCTGCCTACGCTGCGTCCATGGGCGAACATCGGCCTGCACGCGCTGTTATACCCTGCGGTGCGCTGCACTACGGCTGCGCCGTCGAAATAGACTGCATCGCCGCCGTGGAAGCATCGAGCCAGTAGTTGGTTAGCCCCTGAAAAACACCCGCTCTCTTTTTCCCTTTCCTAACCCGACCTTTCCTATGCCTGCACGACCAGACGCCAAATACATCAACGTTTATTTAGCCTTGGGCAGCAATCAGGGCGACCGCGCGGCCAACCTGCGCCAGGCGCAAGAACTTATCCAGCGCTCCATTGGTAAAATTGCGCGGCGCAGCCATGTGTATGAAACCGAGCCTTGGGGCAACACCCAACAGGAGCCTTTCCTCAACCGGGTGATCATGGTCAATACCACCCTCTCGCCGCGCGAATTGCTGGAGGCCATCGCCAAAATCGAACGCGAACTGGGCCGCCAACGCCAGGAAAAATGGGGCCCTCGCACCATTGATATTGACATCCTGTTCTACGGGCGCCGCGTCATTCGCGACAAGGGCCTGGAAATACCGCACCCCGAACTGCACAAGCGCGCCTTCGTGCTGGCTCCCATGCTCGAACTGGCACCTGACCTGCAACATCCTATACTTAAGAAACCCATAGACCAGCTGTACATGGAATGCACCGACCTGTCTGAAGTGGTCATGCTGGACGAAGAGCCGCGCTGAGGCCCACACCAAAAATGAAGCGGCGGCCAGCAGAAAAGCTGGCCGCCGCTTTTGCTTAAATCAAGTGGGTGCGCTTAGCGATGAATGACGAACGGCGTGGAGACCACCTGCCCTTTCGCCGTAGCCACCAAGTTGTACATACCATTGGGCAGCGTGCCAGCATTGAAAGGCAAGAACTGACGGCCCGAAACGTTGTCGTAGATGCGCTCGGCCACCTGCACGCCCATCGCGTTGAACACGCGGATGTGCACATCGGCGGTGCCTTCCACGCGCACGGTCAGCATGGCTTCGTCTGCCACCGGATTGGGCGCGATGGACAGGTGCAGCGGCTCTACCGCAATTTCAGGCGCCGAAGTGGAGACAAACGGAATGGGCGTCATTTCGGCGTTGATGATGCGCCCCGTTGCCTGGTCAATCAGCATCGTAACGGCATACATATTGTTGATGTTCTGCGTCGCCGGTACAATGGCCGCGAAATCATACGACATCACCGAGCCTGCCGGGTTGTTGGCAGGTACGCTACCAGCAGCGCCCTGGAAGCCACCCAGCAGCGCACGAGCAACGTGGTTATAGACCATCTGAGCAGCCGGCACCGGGTTAGGCAGGTTCTCATACCCCCCCATTGGGCCGCGCGAACCGCCGGCATAGGCATTGGCCTGGTTGAAACCAGAACTCGTCCCTCGCACGCCTTCCTCGATGAGCACTGCTGCCAGGCGGTAGTCGCCATTCATCTCTTCCAGAAACTGTACCGAGCTGCGAATGCCTACACGGCGAATGGTAGGGTTCCAATCCACGTTCTGCGTGATAATGACCCTCGCAGGCCACGTCAGGTGCTCTATCAAGCTCATCTCGAAGTTAGGCTCTCCGGATGAGGAAACCAGCAGCGGATCAATGTCTTGCTCGCGCTCTACCATACCGCCCGGATAACCGGCTATCAGCTTGGAAAATTCATTGTCGTATGCCGTCAAGCGCATTGGGTTGGAAGTACCATTGTGCACGGCAATCGGTATCACCATGCCCTCATACTCTTTCGCCAGGTAATCCATCATTACCGCACCTCGCGGGCACCACACGCACCACGTACCAGTGCCCTCCTCGACAACAACCTTGCGGTTAGGCTGCGGCTCAACGCCCACCACGCTGTAAGAGGCCTTACCCGTGTTATCGCTGTCGTCGTCGTCACCCACCTGGTTCACGTTCAAAAGACGCACATCGAAAGAGAAGTCATTCGGTCCCAGCTGGGTAGGATACGGAATAAAGAAGGTATGCGTTTGGGCAAGGCCGATATTCAGATTCTGAAAGACGTGCTTCTCTATGTCTCCGTTCGGGAACTTCACCTCAATCTCGTAAGAGGTAATGTCGGGAAAGCCGTTGTTCTGCACCACGCCGCGCAGGGCAACCTGATGCCCGGGCAGCACTTTAGTGTAGGCCGATACTATTGCGGGCACGGCGGGTATGTACTTGCCCGCTGAAACCCCCGAAAGCCGAGCGCGAATGATGTTATCGGGTATTACGATGCGCATGTTATCAATCATGACCCCATAAAGCCAGTCTGCAGCATCGTCGTAGCGGAAAGCCAGACGTACATCCGCTTTGCCGGCAAACTCCGTCAGGTCAACGATGGTCAGGCGCCAGTCGCCCACGCCGTTAAAGTCGCGCAGCACCTTCCAGGTGGCGCCACTGTCCGTAGAGGCGAGCAATTGCAACGACTCTACTTTGCCCTGGTAAGATCCTTTGATGAAGAAAAGATCAAACAGCAAGCGCAACTCTCCGATCTGAGCGCTCAAATCTAAGGGCGCCATGCGGAGGATTTCGTTACTCTTGTTGCAATTACACTGGTCGTCGTTGGTACCCATCACGCGCCCCGGACGCGAGGGCACTGTAAAATACTGCGAAGAATGGGCCGTCGTAGTAGCCACCTTCCAGCCACCATCTGTGGCTAAGGTCTGCTGCGTCCAGCCCGCCGGCAGCGGGGTTGTTACTGCGTCAAAGTTCTCGGACCAGACGACCGTTCCCTGCGCCCACAGGGCGAGGTTCAGCATAATAAGGAAACCCGTGAGTAGCAATTTGTGTAGCATAATACAGAAAACATTTAGTGAAAGAAAGTGGAGCAAATGTAAAATTAATCTCATAAATGAGTGCAACATTTTTTTGCTTTTTGGCTATTTTTGGTCAAAAATTAGTGGCAAACGCCTGCGCCGGCATGCGTCGCCCAACTTCCAGTCCTAAATAAGCGCTCTACAGCCAGAGACGTCCGCTAATTTTGCGCGCATGGAAATCCAGCGATACACTGTTCGCCCTGGCTCATTGAAATACCTCCAGCTCCAGGACGATACCCTGCCGCCACCACAACACGACGAGGTGCAAATCGCCGTCCGAGCCATCGGCCTGAACTTTGCCGATATCTTCTCCATTTGGGGGCTTTACAAAGCCGCGCCTAAAGAGCCGTTTACACCCGGCCTGGAATACGCCGGCGTCGTGCTGGCCGTCGGTCCGGAAGTAACCCGCATCCGCCCGGGCGACCGCGTCATGGGCATTACGCGCTTTGGCGCCTTCGCCACCGGGCTGAACATCCCGGAGCGGTACGTCGTGCCCATTCCCAACGACTGGACATGCAGCACCGCCGCCGCCTATTTGGTGCAAACCATTACGGCCTACTACGGCCTGTTTAACTTAGGCGCCCTGCAACCCGGCCAAAACATACTGCTGCACAGCGTGGCCGGCGGCGTAGGCCTGCAGGCGCTCAAAATCGCTAAAGCCCAAAACTGCTTCGTGGTAGGCACCGTCGGCAACCCCACCAAAATGGACATTGCCCGCGCCAACGGCTGCGACCGCGTGCTGGTGCGCGGGCCAAAATTCGAGCAAGAACTTCGCGAAGCCTTAGACGGTCGCCCGCTCAACCTCGTGTTCGACACCATCGGCGGACGCTACTTCACCATCCCCTGGAACATGCTGGCCCCCATGGGCCGCATGATCGTCGCCGGCTCCTCGCGCTACGCCAGCGTGGGCGACAGGCCCAACATCTTCCGACTGCTGTGGCACTACCTGACACGGCCCAAAATTGACCCACAAGCCCTGCCCGAACAGAACCGCGGCCTGCTGGGCTTCAACCTCATCTACCTGTACGAACGCATCGAAATGCTGCCACCCATCCTGGCCCACCTGGAACAAATGCACCTGACGCCTCCGCACGTAGGGCACACCTTTCCCTTCGAGCAGATGCGCGAGGCCATCCTGTTGTTCCAAAGCGGAAAAACAGTGGGCAAAGTGGTGGTGCAGACAGCTGCGCCTTGCTGAGGTTGTGCTCATAGGGGGCATGGGACGACCAAACGAGTTTGGTCGGTACTGGGGCCAAACGAGTTTGGCGGTTACCGGGGGGCTAAAAGCGTCGTACTAAGGCGAAGGTCAGGCGCTCGCGCAGCACTTCGCCGGTGGAGGCGTATAGTTCGGCCAGCAGAATGTAGATGCCCGGCCGTGCGGGTGTTCCGTCTTCCATCTCGCCTTCCCAGCGCAGGACGCCATCCGTGGCGACGAGTTGCTGCCGGACGAGGTAGCGCACAGGGATGCCTTCGGAGTCGTAGATGACCACCGTGGCGGCATAGCCGGGTGCCGGTGGGCGCAGGCGGATGTCCAAAAAGTCCTCGTAGCCATCGCCGTCGGGCGACAAGCGTGGGGCGCCCAGCTGAACGATGCCCGAGCCAACAGGCGGCAGCCCTGTGCGTTGGCTGTTGGGGCGCGTGGGCGTGCCGTTGCCTCCGGCGGTTCGCGCTGCCGACGTCCAGTTGGCCGGGTCGTTGGTAGGGCCGTCTATGCGGATGCGTTCCAGCGACACGCCTTCGCGCTGCGAGGAGGTGAGCAGAGCATTGTGGTAAGTCTCGAAATAGACGAACGAGTCCACCGTAACCTGCTGGCCGTCTTTCGACCAGAAGAGCGTAACGTTGCCTTCCTTATCGGGCAGAGAAGGCAGCGCCAGCGGGAAGAGGAACTCCGGCTGCGTGAGGGCAAAACGCTGCCGGATGTCATCAGGGCTGGGCGTGAAGGCTAAGTATTCGCCCGGCAGCAGCAGGCGCCTGAGGCCGATATTGCGCACGTTGCTGCCGTCGTAGAAGTTGGCGATGAAAAAGTCGCGCAGGTCGAAGATTTTTCGACTGCGGTTGTGGAGTTCGACAAAGTCGGAGCCGAAAGGCTCAGGGTTAAAGAGTACCTCATTGACCACGATGTCCAGCGGTGCAGGTGCTTCGGGCAGCCCCAGTAGGAAAGTGTCCGTGCGCGCTTGTGCATTGCCGCTGCAATCGCGGAGGGCCGACGTCGTCCAGAGCCGATACACGACGCCCGTTTCGAGCGGCTCCTGCAGGGCCAGCTGGGCGATACGCCGGCTCTCCGGCAGAAGGGTTGCCGAGGCCAATGCCAGCGGTGGGTCTATCTGATAGCCGGCCAGATGGGCAGCGGCGGTGCGGTCTAAGCCTTCGGAGAAGGTTATCTCGATGAGGTTGTCGGCTAAAGGGAAGACGCCCAGGAGGCGCGGCGGCACTGTGTCGGGCGCGGCTTGCGCGGCGGCATTTCGGCGCCCGGGCGTTCCGCCGGGCAGCACCGGGCAGGAGACCCAGTTTTCGCGCTCTAAGCAGGGCAGGTTTGGGTTGATGCGCTCCAGCGTCCAGCCGCCGTCGCGTTTGGCGCTGTTTTCGTGCCAGGCTGCGGCGTAAAAAACGCGGTCAACGATGCGCCCGGCCGTGTCGGTCAGGATGAGCGTATCGCTGGTGTTGTTGAGCGAAGGAAAGCCCGAGACGGCCACGGCTGCCGACGTGAAAGGCACCAAAGCCGTAACGCCCGCCGTGGTCGTCAGCACCACAAACGAGTCGGGGTAAAGCAAATAGGGCGGCAAGCGACGCGCCGGCCCACCATCGGAGATGAACAGGGTATTCAGGTCTATGATGCGCGCACTGCGGTTGTATAGTTCCAGCCATTCGACTTCCGGTAGACCAACGGAGGGCGTGGGGTCGGACATGATTTCGTTGATGAGCACATCAAATTCGCCAGCGGCCTCGGTGCGCAGGTAGTTGAAAAAAGCGCTCTGCAGGCCGCTGACGTTGCCCGCCCGGTCAGCAATCTGCTGCGTTTGCACCTCGTAGGTGCCTGTGGTCAGCGGCTGGGCTAAGCGCAGGCGAATGCGGTTGGGTGTTCCGTCAAAAAGAGCTTCTTCGGGCGCAGGCTGTCCCAGCACAGTGTAGTGCGCCACTTGGAGCGCCGAAAGCGTGTCCAAATCCTCGTCGAACGTCAGCAACACGGCTTGCCCGTTGGCTGCTGCATTGGCCGAAAGCAACACCGGCGGTGCAGTGTCCGGCACATCGGGCAGGACGGAGATATTGTCGAAGAAAAAGCGGTCGCGCCGCGTGCTGGTATAGAGGCAATAAAATCCGAAGTACTTGCCTGCGCCGGGCAGGTGCGTCAGGTCGGTGGCGTTGCCTTCGGCCTGAAACGTACCGCCGGGCAGACGCGCTTCTACGGCCCAAAGGCCGGCCTTGCTGCGCCGAACGCGCAGGCGCACCACCACCGGCTCGAAGGCTACCAGGCCAGCCGTACCCGCCGACAGCAGCGTGCGCGTTGTGCCCGACTGCCGAAACAAGCGCAGGGCATCGGCGTTGCCATTCTCGCCAATTTCGATGTAGTAGCCATTGGCCTGCGACAGGTTGGGCTGGTCGGCCATCAGGTAAATGCGCAGCAGATTAGTAGCAGATGGCGCAAATTCCAGCCGAAAATCGAGCAACCACACGGCGCTGTCTGGAACGTCTAAGCCCACTGCCAGTATCGAACTGCCCGCCTGCGGGGCCATCAGCTGCAATTCGCCGGCAGCATTGACGATGAAATGCGACACATCACCCACCCACGTCGGGTTTTGGGTGAAATCGCCGTCGGAGAAGTCCTCCACCAACTGACCATAAACGGGAACAGAAAACCCTAACAGGCCGGCCACGACCACTGTAAGCCAATGCTGAAAAACAGGACGCATAACCAAGCGGTTTGGGTGAGCAAACAGGCGTTTAGGGTCTTGCCGGCGCTTTCATTACATAAACACCTCTGCCATCATGCAGCGGGCACTGCCGCCGCCGTAGGTTTCGATGGTGTACAGCGGGCTGTGCAGCAGCCGGGTGTGCTTTTCCAGCGTCTGCACCTGTTCGGGCGTCAGGGCGCGGAAGGCCTGCTCCGACATGACCAGAAAGGTCTCACCGCGGTCGTTGCGCACCTGAAGCATGTTGCCGGCAAAGGCCTGCATTTGCTCCAGGGTAATCGGCACGATTTCCTTGCCCGTGGTGCGGAACTTTTCTTCCAGCAAGGCGCGCTCGGCGGCGTCGCGCACCGTGTCTAAACAGATGACAACAAACGTCTCGCCTAAGGCCATCAGGACGTTGGTGTGGTAAATCTCCTGGCCGTTAGCATCCACGGCGTGAAATACCACCGGCTCATACTCCAACACGGTGCACAGCTCGCGAAACAGGTGCTCATCGGTGCGCGGGCTGAGGCAAGCGTAAGCGATGCGGTTCGGGTGGTCAAAAATGATGCTTCCCGTCCCTTCGAGATAGCGTCCGATGGCCTCGTTGTTTTCCAAATGCAGCCGCTTTTTCGGCTGAAAGCCGGCCTGCAGGGCCACCTGTATCACCTCTTCACGGCGCTCCAGACGGCGCGTGGGCGCGTACATGGGGTAAGTAATCAGGAAGCCTTCCTGGTGAAAGGTTACCCAGTTGTTCGGAAAAACGGCGTCGGGCTTTACCGGCTGCTCCGAGTCTTCGGCGACCAACACCTGCACGCCCGCCTCGCGCAGGCGAGCGACGAACTGGTCGAACTCTTCGCGCGCACGCTGCTGAATTTCCGCAGGCGTCAGCCGATGGTCGCGCGTTTGAAAGGCGTTGCTGGCAGCCGTTTCTTCATTAAACCCAAAATGGGCCGGCCGAACCATTAAAATGTACGACGTAGTCTGTTTGCGCATGATATTCAAAGTTAAAAGGCTCAAGCCTGAAGGGCTCTATCGAGCCTGTCACTCACCTTTAATTTTCTTCACTTCCCCATTCTCACCGAAAGACCTACGCCTACGGCTGGCATACCACCGGGGCCGGGTTGCAGGCTGGGTCGAAGTTGTCCGCTGAGGCTTTCACCCACGTCGAAGCGCGCCAGATGAGCATCCACGAAGGCGTCGGCGGCAGTCAGGAAGTAGGCCAGGCCGATGCCCAGCGCGTTCATTTCGACGCGGCGCTTCCACTGGTCGCGGTATTGGCGCAGGGCGGCAGCGCTCATCTGGTTGAAGGGTGGCTCGGTGGGGTTGGTCGTCGGGTCGTCGTCCACTAACCATTTGTAGTTGTCGCGCAGGACGCGATACTGGCGAACGTTGACCGTCTCGGAATAGACCAGATAACCCAGCACGCCATAGACGATGGGCAGCTTCCACCATTTTTTATTGTACACCTGGCCAGCGCCGGGCAGGGCTAAGGAAAGGACGACAGCCGTACGCGGGTTGGGGTAGTTGCCAAAAGTACGTCGGAAGAAGCCCGGGCGCTCCGAGGGCATCGTTACGTCAGTAGAGTCCGGCATTTGTGCCCGGCTGGCCGTCGGCATACAGGTACCACATACGGCCAGCCAGGCCAACAGCGCGCCCTTCCGCCCAAAAGCGGCTAACAGCGCAGAGCGCCTCAAGCGGAAGGACAAACGCAAGGTGTTCAATATCAGGGCTGAATATCGTTGAGGTTGCGCAGGATAATCTGGCGACCGTTGAAGTCGGAAACGATAGCCGTCAACGTTACGGCGCCAGAAGGCGTCGTTGCGTTGGCAAAGGTAGCAGCGGTGCGCGTAAACATGGGGACATTGCCCGTGGCGTCCGTTACCGTTTTGGTTCCAGAGAGCGGTGTGCCCGGGCCCGAGATAGAGGCACCTGCAATGCGCACCAGCGTGCTTTCCCACTGCTCGCCGTTGGCGTTTATCTGGGCAATAGTGGCGGTGCGCACTACAGGCGTCAGGCCGGAAGCCACGACGGCCGAGCGGTCCACGGCGACGTTGTTCACCTGCAGTAAGCCGTTGAACTGGCTGAGTTCCTGGCTGGAAATGTCTATTTCGACCTCGTCGCCCAGGTTGTAGCTGTGGTTGGCTGTGAAGCGCACCACGATGCCCGCCGAGCCGTCCAGCGCCTGCACGAAGAGGTTGCGCCCGTCCGTGTTGTTGGCGATGCGGTCAGAAATGACGACGCCGCGGATTTTGCGGTCCGATGGCACCTGCGTGGTAGAGCCAGTGAAGAGCGAACGCAGGTCGCGGATGCTCATCAGTTGCCCGCCCACGCCGCTGCAGCGGTCGCCGGTCATGTTCACGTCGTTGAGGTCGCGGATGTACATCTGCAGCGTGGTGCCAAATACGCTCAAAACGCCCACGATAGAGCCGTTGCCGGTGGGCGTCAGCTGTCCGGCGAAGTCGGCATAGCCACTCGAACGCAGCACCAGCTTGTTGCCCGAGCAGTCCATGAGGGTGCGGTTGAGGCTGTTTTTGGTGATAGGCTCCGCATACGTCTTGCCCACATCTGCGGTGATGAACTGCACACCTTCTAAGCGAATAAGCGTGCTGATGTGCTTGCTGTTCAGCTCGTTGATGCGCAGCGTGCGCGGTGTTGGGGCGCCCACCATGGGGCCTTTGACAATTTTGCGGCGCACCTGGGCCTCGGTCAGGCCGATATCGTCCAGCACACCGCCTTGCTCCACCGCGCTGCCCGTCAGCTGGGTCAGGTTGTTGTAGTCCGTCAGGATGAGGTCTTTGCAGAAGATAAACATCTGGCGGCCCACCGGAAACTGGTTGTACAGGAAGCCATCGTTGAAGCGCACCTCGATGCCGCCGCTGGTGTCCTGAATGACGAGGCTTTTGTAGTAGTTGCCCGAACGGTCGTCCATGACCACGACGCCACCGATGATGAGGTCTTGTTTGATGGTGTCGAAGCCGCCCGGCGTTACGTGCAGCGCCTTCAGCGCAGCAATGGAGATGTTGGGCGTAACGTTGATAGGCTCGCCGCCTACAGGCGGTTCGTCGAATTCGCGTTTTACGCAGCCCGAAAGGCCGATGGCTAAGAGCGCGACCCACGCCGCGCGAAACCAGTGCTTATTCATAAAAGGAGAGTGGTTGAGCAGTATTTTTTGAAAAGTTCCGACGTGTTTTTTCCCCAAAAACCTTTTACATACGAAGGGCCAGACTGGCGAAGTAGTTGATGCCCGGAGCATAGAGCACCTGCGTGGTGTAAAGACGCGGGTCCGTGGTGTCGTTTCGGTACGCATTCCGATAGGCGTCGCGTCCGGAGACGATGATGTTGGTGTTGTTCAGCAGGTTGTTGACGCCGATGTTGAAATAGAGGAAGTAATTGCGCTGTATGCGCCACGATTTGCCGCCGAAGAAGTCCAGCGTGAAGGCTGCGGGTGCTTTCTGTTGGTGGAGGATGAGGTTCCATACGTCGGAGCCGCGCTCGAAGGGTTCGACGAAGCCAGCGGTGCGGCGCGTTTGGTCGAAGAGGAACCACGAGTTATCGGCCCAGTTGAGCGTCAGCGAAGCAAACCAGAAGCGTTTGCCCTCGTAGCGCGCGCTGGCGTAGGCCGTCGTTTGCGGTGTGCGCGGCACGTAAAAGTTTTTCTGATAGACCGTTACGCCGTCCAGAATGACGTCGGCGGTGTTGTCCTGGGTCAGGTAAAGCGTAGGGCGGTTGGTGTAGATGTATTCGCCGAGGTTTCCGGCTAAAGTGAGCGTCAAGGGTGTTACAGGACGCACCTCTACGGCAGCCTCAATGCCCGCGTGGCGGCGGTTGATGTTGGTCAGCAGCGTAGAGCCGAAGACGCCGGTAGTAGCGGCGTAGAACAAGAAGTTGTCGTATTCGCCCTCGAAGGTGGTGTAGTAGCCCGTCAGGCGTGCGCGGGCCAGAGGGGCGCGCCACAGGTAGCCGCCCTCCACGCTGTTGATGGTGTAAGGTGTGGCGTCAATGGCCTGGTTGCGCGTGCGCGGCGACAGGAAAATGTCGCGCAACAGCGGCGCCCGCGTGCCGTGGAAACCGTGGGCATACACATAATGGCGACCGCTGAGCTTGTAGGTCAGGCCCGCTTTCAGGCCGTAAGTAATGAAGGTGTGTTTCTTGGAGTCGCCCAGCGACTCGTCCGGGAAGCGCCCATTTTGCATGTGGCCGGTGCGCCAGAACGTGGTGAAGAGGTTTTCGGCGGCAGCAAAGACAAACAGGCGCTTGAGGTTGCCCTGCACCTGCACCCAGGTCATGCCTTTGTGGATGGTCTCGTCATAGTCGAAGCCATACGTTTCGCCCTGGCGCACGATGCGGTTGGGGGTGCGCAGGTCGTTGTCGCGGGCCGAGGGGTTGTCGGGCACGTCTTGCTGGGCGAAGCGATCCCAGTCCACGATGAAGTCGCCACCCAGCAGGTCGTCCACCGTCTTGAAGTTGCGACCCAAATAGTAGTGGTAGTTGCCGCCGCCGTGCAGCGTGAAGCGCGGGCTGAGCGACTGGCGCAGCACGGCGTTCAGGCCAAATTCGCGCGAGTCGCTGCGAAAATCGGCAATCACGTACTGCGAGCGCTTGCCCGTAACGCTGTTGCCCGGGATGCCGTTGGCGTTTTCAATCGTTTCCACTGAAATCGTATTGGCCTCCCACAGGCCAGCCCAGTCAATCTGGCGGAGGTTTTCGTTCTGGCGCAGCATTTCCGCCCACTCAGCAGCTTGCTCCGGGTTGGTCAGCGCAGAGGGCAGGCGGCGGTTGAAGTCCGGCTCCGGGTTGTTGGCATTGAACCAGTCTAAGCGTGTAGAGCCATTTCGGCCCGCCTGCACAAAGCCCACCACCATGAGGCTGGTCTGGCGCGCAGGCTTAAAATCGTAGCGCAACAGAGCCATAGGTTGGTGGCTGTGGTTAACATACCCGTTGCGCTTTTCGCCGTTCCAGTAGCCCCAAAACGGATTGTATCGCGTGGTGCCGGCCAGGTCGTACATTTCCTGAAAGGTATCTCCTACCCTGCCGCGCACCGTCGGCGAGCCGAGGATGGTCAGGTTGAGGGCGTGGCGCTCGTTGAACTTTTTATCCACCGAAAGAAAATAGGCGTAGCCGTCGAAGAAAGTGCCCTCGTACCAGCCTTCTTGCGCCCAGCGGCGGCTGGCCGAAAACGACACCGCCCAGCCCTTGGGCATCAGGCCCGTGTTGGCCGTCAGCATCGTCCGATGCCGGTAGGTGCGGTTGCTGATAGCGTGCGAAACACGTATCTGCTTGCGCTGAATGCTGGCCCGGGTATCAATGTATGAGGCGCCGCCGATTTCCGAAAACGCAAACTCGGCCGGCTCCAGCCCGATGACGCTCTGACGCGCGCGCAGCACGTCGTTAAGGCCGCCCAACTCGCCAAAGAACGTGATGCCCGACTCAGGGTCGTTCACATTAAAACCGTTGAGGAACAGCGGGAAATGCTCCGAGTCGTACCCGCGCTCGCGAAAGCGGAACGTACTCCAACCAAAGTTGGCCGCCGTCTGAAACACATCGCGCGCCGAGTGCAACAGGTTGGCAATTTCGCCATAGCCGTCGCTCTCCTGGGCCTCCTCCAGCAAGATGGTAGGAATGTCTGTTACGTTCGCCTGAATGCTCTTGGGATCGCGTTTCAACTGCACCGTTATCTGCTCTTCCCTGTCTGCCGAAACGACAATATCCACTTCCGTCGGCAAATAGCCTGCGCGCGAGACCACCAGCGTGTAATTGCCCGGCGGAACCTGGAGAATGATGAAGCGCCCGCGTGCATCCGTAGCGCCAAAAAGGCCACTCTGCGAAAGCACCACCGAGGCGTCCGCAATGGGCGCATTGTTGTCAGCATCCGAAACGAAGCCTCTCAGGGTTACCGTTTGAGCGCTCAAAACGCCCGATAAAACGCTGAAAAACAGAAAAATAAAAAAACGAGCCATGCAGGCGTGAATGGGTAGTTATACAAGTTTTGCTGTAACGAACGGCAAAGGTAGGAAAGCGCTATCGGGCCAACAGACAGGTAACGCTAAATTAACGCAGCGAAGAGTCGCATCTGCAAGCCATAAAATGGCGCTGAAATACGCGCGCAAGAAACCAGGTCAATCGCAATTTGAGCGGCGCCCCGAGGTGTCATCTTCGAGGAACGAGAAGGTGACATCTCGAATGACACAATACCCCCCCCGAGGCGACACCTCCCCGAGGGAGATGTCGCCTCACTCGAGGTGTAGGAACGAGAAGGCGATATCTCTAAAAGCACCGCCACGAACGCCCAAATAATTCGCCTACCATTCACGCATTCGCGGCCTCCAGAAAAAACGCATAATAGCATCTCAGAGACGCGAAAAATAGAAAAGCCCATACCCCGCTGGATGGCCCATCGCCCATTATCTAACCTTCCGAAGGGCCATGCAAGCAGGACATTAGTACCCAGCAAGTGTATGCCTCCTTCAGCATGCCCCAACCTTTCCGCTTGTGGCGTGTTTAAGGGCGCACATTTTCACCTGATTTCACCTGAACCATTCCGCACCCGTGGCTACGATACGCTTTCTCTTTGAAGATACGTCCATCCCTGAAAAAACAATTACCGGCGATTTGGAGGGACGCTCGATTTTGGAGATTACGGAGGAGTTCGATATTCACCTCAACCACAATTGCGGCGGCGTGTGCGCCTGCTCGACGTGCCACGTTTACATCGAAAAAGGCGAGGAGTTTCTCGAAGAAATCTCCGAAAAAGAGGAGGATTTCATTGACCGCGCCATCAATCCGCGCCTGGAAAGCCGCTTAGGATGTCAGTGCGTCATCTTAGACAATAACGCCGACATCGTGGTAACCATCCCCGACCAGCGGCGCATCATTGGCCACGAGCACTGACGGCCGACGGCTCGTAAAGCGCTGTGGACAGCAGCGCCAGCGCAAACTCCGTCCATCGGCGCCAGCCTTTGTGCTGCCGGCTGACCGCGGCGAAAAGCCCCCGCGCCTTTCCCTGAAGGTCAGGGATAGTGGCCAGCAACTGCTGCAAAGCGCCTTGCTCTTCTGCCGATTTCCGCTTCGCCCAGCGCTGGATGAGCATCTGCACCAACGGCCGCACCATAAACAGCCAGGCCGCCAGCACTGCCAGCGTTCGAACGACAGCGTAAAGCGCCTTTTGCGCCCCGCCGCCCTTCTCGGCACCAGTCAGCAGGAAGGTGCTCGCTATGAACAGCAGCACACCGGCCAGCAGGGCCATTTTTTGCCATAAAGGCTTGCGCCGCGAAGGCAGGCTGTCGGCCTCCGCTACCTTTTCTACATCCGCATATTGCTGTGCCCTGCGCTCCAGCAGGCCAGGCAACTTCGGTATCCAATAGCCCAGCACTGCCCCCCAAAGGGCGTAAAGGCCCACGTACACTCCAGCGGCTGACCAGGCCCACGACACGTCGGACTGGAAACCAAACTTTTTCAACACATCGGCCACAAACAAATCTGCCGCCTCAAAAAGCGGCTTGCCGAAGAAAATATAGAGCATCAGCAGCTTCTGCAACGCCGACTCGGCAATGGCCAGCATACCGTACAGAAAGGCCGCCACCGCGTAAGGCCGTACATAGCCCAGCATCAGCGCTCCCAACACGCCCTGGAAGGCCACCGCTACATGCGCCTGTGGAGGCGAATGTGGGCTGACAATAGCCTTCACTAAAATGACCAACAGCGTGGCGCGCAAAATAACCGACGCACTGCGCCCGCTGACGTGCGCCAGCAAACCCACGCACAAAACTGCAAAGCCACCCACAAAAATGCCCGTGAACGGCATCTTAAAGGCGTGCATCAGCCCGCCTAAAGCGCATTCGGAAAAAGCCCACAGGGCTGTAATGCGGAAAACAACGTCTTTCATCAAGGGCCAAAGGTAGTACACTATTCCTCTGCAGCTTGCTCAAGGCTCCCGCCTCGGGCAAAACCTATTTCTTGGGCTCCGCCCAAAACAACCGCACCACCACCAACACCGCCCCTGGCAAGCCAATCCAGAACGCCTCGCTGAGCAGCACCTTAAGGCCCCATTTGCTCAAAAAATCGCCCACCTCCAGCGGCGATACGCGGATGACCCGTATCGGGAAGAACAGCCGCTCCTGGCTGAAGGGCCACCACAGCGCACAGCCTAAGCCGCCTGTGGTGAGCATGTCCAGCAGCGGGTGCGAAGCCGCAGCCAAAGCAAAGTACAGCGCCATGCGCGGCCAGGTGCGCTGGTGCCGGTAGCAGAGCCAGCCTGTGGCCAGCCCGAGCATGGCGGCAAAGGCCAGCGAGTGCGTCCAGCCGCGGTGTCCCCAGATGCTTTCATACGGGATGCCGAAGGCGAAAGCCAGCACGTCGGCATCGGGCGCTACGGCGCACAGCCCCGCCAGCAGCAGGGCGCGGCGTTGTGCCTGGTGGGAGAAGAGCGCGTATCCCAGTGAGGTAGAGGCCAGCACGTGGCCAAAAACGGAGGGCATAGCAGCCGTAGTTAAGACACAGAGGGCATAGCAGAGTGCAGTGCCGGCAGGCAGTCGTTGGCGTATTCGCAGCGCGCCAGATGACGGGCAAACGAGCCGTCCTCGTCGTCCATGAGGTGGCGCAGCAGGCGGGCGTAGTCTAACGACACGTCGAAGAGTGCCTGATCGGTCAGCCGGTGTGTACCAAAGGCAACGAAGGGAGGCAGGTACTCCATGCTGCACAGTTGAGCCGTGCGCTCGAAGGGCGCCAGGAACTGCCGCAGAGAGCGCTGATGCAGCCCTTCGGGCTGATAGGCATGGCGGCCACCGCCCGTCGAGACGGCCTGTAGCAGGCGCTTGCCGCGCAAGGCCACACCGCCCGGACCGTAGGCCCAACCAAACTCCAGCACCAAATCCATCCATTGCTTCAGCAGCGGCGGGCAGCTGTACCAATAAATCGGATGTTGCCACACGATGACATCGTGCTCGCGCAGCAATTGCTTTTCTTCCTCTATTTCAATGTAAAAATCGGGGTAGAGTTCGTACAGGTCGCGGAACGTCAGGCGCGGGTCATTGGGCAGGTGTTGCAGCAGGTGCTTGTGGGCGCGCGAGTGGTCGTAGGACGGATGGGCGAAAAGCAGCAGCAGGCGTGGCATGAGTAGCGGAGGCGTGTGTCTTTGTCTGGCCGTATGGAATGCCGTCAGGGCATCCGACGAGTGTTTTTTATGGGAAAACGACGGGAATAGGCACAATGAAACGGTCTGTCTGAATATCCATTCGATAAAACCCTGGCGTCAGGGCAGGCAAAGGTACGCGAACAGGCGGGAATTGCCCTGCCAGAGGTTGGTGCCAGACGAGGCGGCCCGCAGCGTCGTAGAGCATCAGGCATTCGACAGGCGCCGCCGCGCTATCGTCGGCCTGGAGCAGCACCGCGCGCTCGCTGACGATGAATGAGGCGCGCCAGGTGCGGGTTTCCATGCGTTCGCGCGCCACCAGCGAGTAGGTCTTCTGGCCGTTCCAATCCACCATTTTCAGGCGATAGAAGTTGTCGCCGGGCAGGGGGCGGTCGTCGTCGAAAGCGTATTCCGAGGGCGCATTGTTGGCCCGAACGGTGCCAATGGGTTCAAACTGTCGGCCGTCGGCGCTGCGTTCCACGACAAAGCGATGGGCGTCGCGTTCCGAGCCGGTGCGCCATTCTAAGCGAATGCTTCCGCTTCGGGGCTTTCGCAACCGGAACGAAATCAGCTCAATAGGCAGCGGCGCACAGGCGATGGAGCCGGTGATTTTGCCGGCAGACTCATACTGAGCAAAGCGCGTGGTAAACAGCAGCCCGGCCGAGTAGTCTGTTTTCAGGAAGCGGTCCAACCACGGTCGCACAAACAGGAGCGTAATGGCGCGCTGCGTATCGGCGGGCATGGGCGGGCCGGCGGGGTTGCAGGTGGACTCACCAAACCAGCAATTGAAATTGTAATTGGCAAAATTGCAATGCCCCCCGCCCACGAGCGATACGTGAGCCTTGCAGTCGGGCAGCGCATTGTAAATCGGTATCTGGTGTTGGGCTGGCGGCGTTACGCAATCGGCCGAGCCGCTGAAAACTAAGCTGGGGCAGCTGACGTTGGCCGCCGCCGCGATGGCCGAAGGGTTGGTTTCTGCCGCCGCAAAGGTGATGGTAGCCGAAACATTCGGATTGTTTTGCGAGGCCAGATACGTGCACCCGCCGCCCATGGAGTGCCCCATGATGCAGGCGTCCGATTGCACGTGCTGGTAGAAAGGCGAATTGCTGTTGTTGTTTTCCGAGTACAGTTTTGCCACCAGAAAAGCCATGTCGGCAGCAAAGGCCGAATGGCTGGGCGAAAAGCCCGTCTCCGTGTTGGGAATGGCCACGATGTAGCCCGCTTCGGCCAGCGCATTGCCCCAGAAAACGTAGGGGGCGTAGTTCATCGTGAAGCCGTGGCCGATGACGACCACTGGAAACTGCCCGTTAGCCACCGGCTGGTTGGCACCCGCCGCCGTAGCCGGATAGTACAGGTACGTCTGGATGCTGCGGTTGTTGCGCGCCGGGTCCTGGTAAGTGATGGTGCGCGTGCCGATGGGAAAAGGCTGGCTTTGCGCCGAAAAAGCGGCCAGCAGCGCCCAAAATAGAGCCAAAACGGTCGGAAGTGTTTTCCGATGAAAACGGGCCGCCACGGAACGCAAAAAAGAGGCGTAGAAAATGCTCATAAGCACCCTCAGGTTGGTGAAAAGCAAAAGTACCGCAACGGCCAAACTCGTTTGGCCGAATATTGTTCACACTCTCCCCCCGACGGCTATTCGACCTCTTTGAATAGCGCCTCCATTCGGATATCGTTCTGCACCATGTCGGCGTAAGGGCCTGGCGCCAGCCCATAGGTGCTGACCAACGTCAGGAAAATGGCTTTTTTCGTACCCGTTGCCGTTTGGAAAGCACTGATTTTGCGACGCAAGTTTTCGCTACAAGCCCTGGTGATGACAAAGGGAGCAAGGGAAAACTTCATTTCACATAGATGCACGACCTGGTCTTTGCGGTCAATGATGAGGTCAACCTGGGCCTCCGGACTTTGCCAGGAAGCCACGGAGGTCTGGACGCCCCGGATGCCCAGAGCCTCTTTGATTTGCGGCAGGTGCAACAGGCAGACGACCTCGAAAGCATACCCGCTCCAGGCGGCATAGGCAGGCGTCTGGTGGGCGTTTAGCCAGAAATTCTCATCGTCCGGGTCGGTGTTTTTAATAAAAGTGTGATGAAACAGCGAGAACGGGTCCACCAGCTGGTACAGAGGGTCTCTTTGATTTTTGCCAAAGGCCCGGTACTTGCGGATGAAATGACTTTCCTCCAGCTCTCGCAGGATGCGCGTTAGCCCGCCACCGTCAGAAAGGCCGGTGTAGCGCACAATCTCGGCCCGATGCAGGCCTTTCTTTTTGGCCGAAAGCGCCTCCACAATTTTCAAATGGTTATCGGCCTGGTCAAAGAGCGAGCGGTACAGGTTGTCGTACTCGTCGCGCAAAGGAGCATCCGGCTGAAAGCAAAGCGCATTGACGTTTTGCAGCGCACTGTGCTCGGTGCTGATTTTTTCCAAATAAAAGGGAATACCGCCAAGCGTCATGTAAAGCAAAACGGTCTGGTAGGGGTCATAGGCACCTCCCTTTGCTTTGAGGAAAGCGTCCGTTTCGGCTAACGTAAATGGGCGCAGTCGGATGCGCTCCGTCACCCGATTGTGCAGACCGCCCTTGTTCTGGAGTAAATTTTTGACCATCCAGGCTGCTGCCGAGCCACAGACAATGAGCAAAATGTCCCGCCGCGCACTGGCCCAGCTGTTCCAAAAATGCTCTAAGGCCGGTAAGAACTTCGAGTTGCGCGTGTCCAACCAGGGGAGCTCGTCCAGAAAAACAACCTTCCTCTGTGGACCATTTTTGCGCTCCAGCGCCGAAATCAATAAATCGAATGCCTCAAACCAGCTATGAGGCGGACGCCAACGCTCCTCCATGTCAAAATAGCGCAACAGCGAGGCATAGAAGCGATCCAACTGATCGCGCAAACCCGCATTGGCTACACCCGTATGCTGAAACGTGATACGGTCTTGAAAAACCTCCCGAACCAGATAGGTTTTGCCCACTCGCCGCCGTCCATAAATAGCCACAAATTCAGCGGCAGCAGACCGGTACCGCCTCTCCAGCATAGAAATCTCCTTAGAGCGACCAATCAACCCGTGCATACACCTGTTTTTAGCCCTGAAAACGCTTTAGCGCACCCATTGTTGCCTCTATCTGGCGCTAAGTCTTTTTTTTGACCACTTAGCGCGTTTATTATTTACTCAATCTGGCGCTAAGTAGTATCCAGGCTACACTACGCGCCACTGCCCGGTGTAATTGTGGGGCGTCAGGCGCAGGAGTTCATCCTTTACCTCTTCGCGCACCTCTAAGCGGCGGATGAACGCATGCAAATCCGCTGAAGTGATGGTGGCCCTTCCGCGCGTCAGTTCCTTGAGGGCCTCATAAGGACGCGGATAGCCTTCGCGGCGCAGGATGGCCTGAATGCCTTCGGCTACTACGGCCCAGTTGTCTTCCAGGTCATCGTACAGCTTGCCCTCGTTCAGCGTGAGCTTGCCCAGCCCTTTGAGGATGGCCTTCAGAGCAATGACCGTATGCGCCACCGGCACACCCAGGTTGCGCAGCGCCGTGCTGTCGGTCAGGTCGCGTTGCAGGCGGCTGATAGGCAGATTTTCGGCCAGATGCTGCAACAGGGCATTAGCCACGCCCAAGTTGCCCTCGGCATTCTCAAAATCAATCGGGTTGACTTTGTGCGGCATCGCCGACGAGCCGACCTCGTCTTTGACAGCCTTTTGGCGGAAATACTCGATGGAGATGTACGTCCACACATCGCGGCAAAAGTCTATCAGGATGGTGTTGATGCGGCCCAGGGCATGACATTGAGCAGCCAGACAGTCGTAGTGCTCGATTTGCGTGGTGGGCTGCGAGCGCTCTAAGCCGAGAAATTCGCGCACGAAATCGTCGCCGAACTGGTGCCAGTCGTAATCCGGATAAGCGGCGTAATGAGCATTGAAGTTGCCCGTAGCGCCGCCGAACTTGGCTCGGTGCGGGATGGCTTTCAGCTGGCGCAGTTGCTCATCCAATCGAGCGACAAAAACCGCCAGTTCCTTGCCCAGAAACGTAGGCGATGCCGGCTGTCCGTGCGTGCGGGCCAACATGGGCACGTGCGCCCATTCCTGTGCCAGGTGGTGAAGGTAGTCGCGCACACGCTGGAGGATCGGGTAATACACCTCCTCTAAGGCGCCTTTGAATAGCAGCGGTATAGCTGTGTTATTGATGTCTTGCGAGGTAAGGCCGAAGTGGACAAATTCGCGCAGATGGCCCAGTTCTAAGGCGTCTAAGCGCTCTTTGAGGAAATATTCGACGGCTTTCACATCGTGGTTGGTCGTGCGCTCAATGGCCTTAATGGCCTCGGCATCGGCTTCGCTAAAGCGCTCGAAGATGGCGTTCAGGTCGTCTATTTTGGCCTCATCGAAGTCGGCCAATTGCGGCAGTCCGTACTGGCACAGGGCGATGAAATACTGGATTTCTACAAAAACCCGATAGCGGATGAGCGCGTATTCGCTGAAGTAGTCCGCCAGTTCGCGCGTGGCTGCGGCATAGCGGCCGTCAATAGGAGAAATAGCATGGAGCATACACGTGTGAAGGGACAAGGGTTTGCAGGTCGCTCACCCGCCGGCAGGCCGGCGGGTGGTTAGCGGAAGTCAATTTCCGTATCGTCGCCGATGTTGAGCGCCAGGTTTAGGCCGCGCACCGACGAGCCGATGCCGACGACGGAGTGGCGCAGCACCACATCTTCCAGCGACGCCTGGTTGCCAATAATGCTGTCGCGAATGATGCTGTCGCTCACGCTCACGCCATTACCGATGGTAACGTTAGGCCCAATGATGCTGTTCACGATGCGGCAATCGCTGCCAATGGCCACAGGATGAATGATAATCGTATTGTCAAAGACGGGCAGCGTGAGCGCATCCGCGGCATACCCGCGCTGGTTGAGCAGCATGGCGTTTGTTTCCAGCAATACCTCTTTGCGCCCGCAGTCGAACCAGTTCTGCACCGGTACTGCCTTGAACGGCTCACCCTGTTCAATCATGAACTGGAGTGCATCGGTCAGCTGAATTTCGCCAAAGGTGCGCACATTGGCGTGCATCAGGTACTCCACACTGCGCAACAACAAGGGCACATTCTTCACTTTGTACAGCCCTACAATCGCCATGTTCGTCTTAGGAATGCGCGGCTTTTCCACCACGCGCACGACAAAGTCGTCGGCATTTAGCTCCGCCACCCCAAACTCGCGCGGATTGTCCACCTTCTTAACGCCCAGACAGGAATACGGGCAGTCGAGCATCTGCCGCAGATCGGCCTCGAAAATGGTATCGCCAAAAGCAATAAAAATTTCCTCCTCATCCTCAATGGCCTCGTGCGCCGTCCAGACCGCATGACCCGAACCCTCGCGGCTTTCCTGATACACAAACTCGGCATTCAGGTGCGGGTATTGCCGCTCGATAAAGTCGCGCACCTTCTCCCCTAAGTAGCCAATGACGAAAACAAAATCGTTCAGCCCCGCCTCCACCAGCTTATCAATGATGAAGCAAATGATGGGCTTGCCCGCCACAGGCATGAGCGGCTTGGGCTGCGTGTAAGTGTGTGGGCGCAGACGAGCGCCAGCGCCAGCTACTGGTATGACGACTTTCACAAATAGGCGTTGTTGACCGGCAAAGGTAGCGGCGAAGGCGTTATCGAAGCAAGGTGTTTTTCGAGAGGTAACACCTCGCTTAGTGGGCGGTGTTACCTCTTGAGCAAAAGTAGCGCACTGTCCTCGCACTCCACCGAATACGTCCCTGCCGGCAAGCCCTCCAGCGGCAGCCAAAACTGCTGAACACCCGCCGAAAGTACCCACGAACGCAACAAACGACCCTCC
>CAZYEV010000013.1:0-20996 GCA_964646615.1 uncultured Saprospiraceae bacterium | reverse complement strand
GGATGAGTGCAGGGTGTATAAGGACAACTTTAGGGAGACCATTTTCATCACCTGCACGGGATTACATAATTTTAGGGTAATGGCAAACCCACCAAAATATCCTGATAATCAATAACTTCAAATCTACATAATGTCTATTATATTTCTTACGGTAATAGACGCCCGCTATCTCTTTCGGGAACTCCTGTATGGAGGGACTGTCTGCGGGAATAGGCTGTGTGAAAAACATATTTTCTTCATTACAGCTGTTCACCCAAAAGGACATCAGTGCCAGGCCAAGCAATGCTAACAAAAAGGCTTTCATAGCTTTACGTACGATTTTGATTTAGTGAATGTGATGTGTTGGTAGATCCGGTCTTTACGGGATTATATGACTTTGGTGAGAAATGTTACTGTCAGAGGTCTTCTGAAAAGTTTTTTTATCGAGACATGCGGTAGGATAGTGAGGGTCTGTTCGCATGTAGGATAAGCGACTTGCCGGCCAGTGGTGAGAGCCAGCACCTGCAAGAGGAAATGCATAAAGAAAGCAGCCATCCGCTCAACGGCGGATGGCTGCTCATAAATTTTACCCTTTTCGGAGATGGGCCTTAACGCGCGTAGGCCACCGAGCGCTTTTCGCGGATGACGGTTACGCGGATCTGGCCCGGGTACTGCATTTCCTCCTCGATGCGCTTGGAGATGAGGAACGACAGGTCGTCGGCGTACTGGTCGGTTACTTTGTCGGCCTCGACGATGACGCGCAGTTCGCGGCCGGCCTGCATGGCGAAGGCTTTGGCGACGCCCTCGTAGCTCATGGCCAGTTCTTCCAGTTCGCCGATGCGCTTGAGGTAGTTTTCCAGTATTTCGCGTCGAGCGCCGGGGCGAGCGCCGGAGATGGCGTCGCAGGCCTGCACGATGGGCGAAATGATGTTGTCCATTTCGATTTCATCGTGGTGGGCGCCTACGGCATTGATGACCACCGGGTGCTCGCCGTACTGTTCGCACATTTTCATGCCGAGGATGGCGTGCGACAGTTCGGTTTCTTCTTCGGCTACTTTTCCGATGTCGTGCAGGAGGCCGGCGCGCTTGGCCATTTTGATCTGCTTGGGGTTCAGGCCCAGTTCGGCAGCCATAATGGCGCAAAGGTTGGCCGTTTCGATGGAGTGCTTGAGCAGGTTTTGGCCGTAGGAGGAGCGGAAGCGCATGCGGCCCACCATGCGTACTAAGGCGGGGTTGAGGCCGTGGATGCCCAGTTCCATGACGGTGCGTTCGCCCATTTCGACGATTTGCTCCTCTATCTGGCGCGACACTTTGGCCACCACCTCTTCGATGCGCTGCGGGTGGATGCGGCCATCGGCCACCAGCCGCTGGAGAGCCAGGCGGGCTATTTCGCGGCGGACGGGGTCGAACGAGGAGAGCACGATGGCTTCGGGCGTATCGTCCACAATGATTTCGACGCCAGTGGCCGCCTCTAAGGCGCGAATGTTGCGGCCCTCGCGGCCGATGATCTGGCCCTTCATGTCGTCGTTCTCTAAGTTGAAGACCGACACGGTGTTCTCGATAGTGAACTCGGCGGCTGTGCGCTGAATGGTCTGGATGACGATCTTTTTGGCCTCTTTGTTGGCTGTGTTGCGGGCTTCGGTAATGACCTCCTGAATGATAGCACGCGCCTCGCTTTCACTTTTGGCACGCACAGCTTCCAGCAGCTGCTCTTTAGCCTCTTGCTGGCTCAGCTGGGCAATTTTTTCCAGCATTTTGATGCGCTCTTCATTGGCGGCGTCGAGTTCTTCGCGCTTCTTCTGAACGATCTTGAGCTGCTTTTCTAAGTTGTCGCGCAGCAGGTTCAGTTCGGCCTCGCGGTTTTCCAGTTCGGCCTTGCGCGCATTCATCTCCCGCACCTGTGCCTGGAACTGCTCTTGCTGCATCTGGAGGTCTTTTTGTTTGCTGACGACCTCCACTTCCATTTCCTTCAGTTTGACCTGGTGCTGGGCTTTTTCAGCCTCAAACTGGGCGCGCATTTGCGCGTAGCGCTCTTTAGCTTCCTGAATTTTCTGCTGCTTGATGCGCTCGTTTTCCGACTCGGCGCGGCTGATCATTTTTTCCGCTTTTACCGTGGCCTCGTCGGTGATGCGTTTGGCCGACAGGCGCGCCTCCTGAATGATGAGGTCGGCCTGGCGATTGCCCTCTTCAGCGGCCTTTTGGTTGGCGCGCTTGAAGGACTGGCTGGCCAGAAAATACGCCACAGCGCCTCCGATAAGAAGACCTATGGCTACTCCTATTACGATTTCCATTGCGATGCGAATTAAATCAGTGAACGAATAGTGGGTTTTGAGTGGTTTTCAGGGTCATTTTCGGATGGAGGCCTGGAGTTTTTGCTCGAATGCCTGCTGCAGTTGCTGCATGATGGCATCTATTTCTTTACCCTGTAGGGTGCGTTCGGCAC
Source organism: uncultured Saprospiraceae bacterium (assembly GCA_964646615.1). Taxonomy (GTDB): domain Bacteria; phylum Bacteroidota; class Bacteroidia; order Chitinophagales; family Saprospiraceae; genus M3007. The sequence goes on along the minus strand of CAZYEV010000013.1, from coordinate 18,574 downwards.
TTTCAAACAAAAAACTGACGGCATAGGATTTTTTGCCCGGGCCAATTTTTTGGGCGTCCTCGAATACGTCGAAGAGGTTGACCTCGCGGAGCAAGTTTTTTTCTGTTTTGAAGGCTAATTGCCGGATTTGGGCGAAGGTTATCTGCTGGTCGAGCACGAGGGCCAGGTCGCGCCGCACGGTGGGGAATTTGCTGGCGCCGTTGAACTGCACCTTTTGGGTGGCGGCTGCTTTGTACACGGCATCGAAGTCCATTTCGGCGTAAAAGACGGGGCCTTTGACGTCCATAGCGCGCAGGAGTGCGGGGGCTATTTCGCCGAAAGTAGCCAGCGTTTGCGGGCCGCGGTGGTAGCGCAGGGCATAGCGGAAAGGCTGCTCTTGCTGGAGGGTGGTCTCCTGGAAGCCGCGCACACCGAGGCGTTCGAGGAGCTGGCTTACGTAGGCTTTCAGGGTGTAAAAGTCGGCCTGCGGCTTGGGCGCGGGTTGCCAGCTTTCGGGGCTGTGGGCGCCGCAAATGAGCAGGCTGAGGCGTTCGCTTTCGGAGGTTTCGTTGAGCGGGGCGCGATAGACTTTGCCAAATTCAAACAGGCGCAGGTCTTGGTTTTGGTGGTTTTGATTGTGCCGGGCATTTTCTAAGGCGCCGAAGAGCATGGTAGGCCGCATGCAGTCGAGGCCCTGGTTGGCCGTGTTGTGCACGAACACTAATTGCTCGGGCGGCACGGGCAGCAAGGCCTGCGGGCCGACGTGGTAGGCAGAGTTGGTCAGCGACAGGCTCATGCACTCCAGAAAGCCGTTGGCAGCCAGAAAGTCGGCGGCACAGCGGCGCACGTACTCACGCGCGGGGTGCCGGGTGATTTCTAAGCTGGTGCGCATGCGAGCGGGCGCGGGGATGTTGTCTAAGCCATAGACACGCAGAATTTCTTCCACGATGTCGGCCGGGCGCGTTACGTCGGGCTTGTTGGTGGGCACAACGGCGGTGAAGCCTGTGGCCGTTTTGTCCTCCACGCCGATATTGAGGGCGGAGAGGATGCGCTCGATGGCCTCTTCGGACAGGTCGGCGCCGCTCAGCGAGCGCACGTACTCATATTGGACCAGAATGCGCGCGGGCTGGAGCGGTTCGGGATAGGCGTCGGTCAGGTCGGAGGCGATTTGGCCGCCGGCCAGGTCGAGAATGAGGGCTGCGGCGCGCTGCATGGCGCGGGGGCAACCGTTAGGGTCTACGCCTTTTTCAAAGGCCCAGGCGGCGTCGGTGCGCAGGTTGTGGCGCAGCATGGTGCGGCGTATCCAGGCCGGGTGGAATCGGGCGCATTCGAGCAGGACGTCGGTGGTGTTTTCCGAAACGCCGCTGTCGGCGCCGCCAAAGACGCCGGCGATGCACAGCGGCTGGGCGTTAGCGTCGCAGATCATCAGGTCCTGGGCGGATAGCGTGCGCTGTTCGCCGTCGAGGGTGGTGAAAGGCGTGCCTTCGGGCAGCGTCCGGACGCGGATGGCCTGGCCGCCGATGCGTGCGGCGTCGAAGGCGTGGAGCGGGTGGCCCAGTTCGAGTCGAACGTAGTTGGTAACGTCCACGATGTTGTTGATGGGTCGCTGGCCCAGGGCGAGCAGGCGCTGCTGGAGCCATTCGGGGCTTTCCTGTACGCGCACGCCGCGGATGAGGAGCGCCATGTAGCGCTGGCAGGCCTCGGGGGTTTCCACGGTTACGGGATAGGGGTGAAGGCCCTGGGTCAGGTTCAGCGTTGCTGAGGGTTGGCGGAGTTGGGCCTGAGGATTTTCGCGATAGCGCACCCACGCCAACAGGTCGCTGGCGACGCCGAGGTGGTTAGTCGCGTCGGCGCGGTTGGGCGTCAGGCCGATTTCAAAAATCACATCGGAATGCCGGCCCAGATACGCTGCCGCCGTCATGCCTATCGGGGTATCTTTGGGCAACACCAGGATGCCCGAGTGGTCGTGGCCAATGCCGAGCTCGTCTTCGGCGCAAATCATGCCCTGCGAAAGCACGCCACGCACCTTGCGCTCAGCTATCTCGAAGGGTTGGCCATCTTTGCCCAGGACACGCGCGCCGGGCAGGGCTACCAGCACGCGCTGGCCTGCCGCCACATTGGGCGCGCCGCAGACAATGGAGCGCAGCTGCCCGTCGCCTACATCCACGCGCGTCGCTGACAGGTGGTTGCTCTCCGGTATGCGCGAACACTCCACCACCTCACCTGTAAAAACACGTTCTAAATCTATGGGCGAAGGGCTTACCTGTTCCCATCCTTCTACTTCCAGTCCCAGCGAGGTCAGTATATCGGCAATTTCTTCAGGCTTTTTATCTATGTCGAGAAATTCTCGAAGCCAATTCAGCGAAACTTTCATCAGTGATTAACAAGACAAGACTCTCCAGGTGCGATAACGAAGCCGGACGTTCCCGACATCGCAGGCAAAGGTAGTGCGTTTTAAAGTTTTGGTGTTTGTTCAAAATTTTACGCTAAAAGCCCCGAAGGCGTGCAAGGGCCGCGGAAGAAAAACGGGTTATTGGGCTTTCTGTGCTGCTTTTTTACCCTTCCCGTTGCGGCTTTACTGCGCACTTTCACTCGGTTATCCGCACGCGCACGCCCTCGAAGAGGTAGGTCTGGCCGGCCACGACGACGCGCTCGCCAGCGGTGAGGCCGGAGCGCACTTCCACGCGCTCGCCGGAGATCTGGCCGAGTTGGACGGTGCGCTCCTCAACGGTGGTGTCGGATACGGCCACGAACACGCGCGCATCCTGGAGGCTGCCGGAGATGGCGCGGCGCGGGATGAGCAGGGCCTGGCGCTTTTGCTCGAAGAGGAAGCGCGCTTTGGCGTGCATGCCGCCCAGCAGGGGCGCCTGGGGCGGGTTGGGCACTTCGATTTCGACCAGGTAGGTAAAGGCGCTATCGGCACGCGGCGACACGTTGGTTACGCGACCGCTCAGCGGCATATCAGGACGCACATCGGCCCGCACATCCACGGCCTGGCCTTTGCTTATCTGAAGCACGTCGCGCTCAGAGACTTTGACCATCAGCAGCAGCCGGTCTAAGTTGGTGATGTAGGCCACAGGAGTGCCTGGCCCTACCACGCTGCCGCGCTCGATGGCGCAAAAGGTCAGCGTACCGCTCATGGGCGCCTGTATTCTGGTGTTGCTCAGCTGCTTCTGGAGGAGTTTTTTTTCTGCCTCGGCGGCCATCAGCCCCAGGTCGAGGTCTTCGATTTTGCTGCGGGGCGCCACCTCGCCCTCGATGAGGTTGCTCAAGCGCTCGCGGTCTTTGCGCAGTTTGGCCAGATTGGCCTCGATGGCCTCCAGCTTGACGCGCAGCAGCTCGTCGTCCACTTGGGCGATGAGCTCGCCCTCAGCCACGCGGTCGCCCCGGCGCTTGTACACGCTGAGCACCCGGCCTGCCGTTTCGGAGACCACAGGCATTTCGCGAAAAGGCATGAGCATGCCGCTCACCTCCAACTGTGGCGTCAGCCACTCGACCTCGACGGCGGCCACGCGCACGGGCACGAAGGAGCGCTCTACCTGAGAAAGTCTGGCTTCTTCATGGCGACGCCGCTGATTGTCGTACAACTTCCAGCCAATAAGCCCTATGGCAATGAGGAGCAAAAGCCAGGGGTAATAACGCTTCACGGGTGTTCTTTTTTTAAACAATAGGGCGAGCGGCATTTGACCTTCCAATGGATGCCGCCCAACGTTTTGGGTTGAAATTTTTGTGTAAAACGGCCCAAAGGTCGGCCATTTTCGCGGTATAGCGACAGAATAGACCGCCGAAGAATGGCGGAGCGCCTACTTTTGGGCCGCTAAAAAACGCCGGTCTGCATGCGTATCAAAGCTTCGCGTATTGCGAACCTGACCGATGCCCGCTATTTTGCAGCGCGGGAGGTCAATTATCTGGGTTTTTGTCTGGAGGAGGGGCGCGCTCACTTCATCGAGCCGGGCATCATGCGCGCCATTCGCGAGTGGGTGGAGGGCCCGCGGGTGGTGGGTGAGTTTGAGCAGTCGCCGGCGGCGGTGGTGCGCGAAGCGGCGTCGTTTTTTGCTTTAGATGCCGTTGAAGTCAGCCGGCTCGAGGTATTGCCCGAGTTGGCGGGCCTGGAGGTGCTGCTGCGCCTGAGTGGCGTCGAAGGCCCCGAAGCGGTGGCTGCTGCCTGGGAGCAGGCGCACCCCTATGCCACCTGTTTGCTTGTGGAATTGACGCCAGAAAGCGCCCGGGCAGCTGTGCGAACCAGCAGCGTTGCCGACGCCTGGCAACAGGTGTGCACACAGGTGCCGGTTTTGCTGGATGCGCCTTTGCCGGCGGAAGACCTGGCCGCTCTGCTGCGGGCCGTGCAGCCGGCGGGGTTTGCTGTTAGCGGCAGCGATGAAGAGCGCCCCGGCTTTAAATCGTTTGAACAAATAGACGCCCTGTTTGAGGCTTTGGGCTATTTTTGACACCTGCACGCTGATACGCGCCATGCCGCACAGCGCGGCGCGTACCTTTGCGCACAAAGCACAGTAACTATGTTAACTCGAGTATGGATGTGCGCCGTTTGGTGCGCCTGTTTTCCCTGGATGCTGTCGGCTCAGATTGAGGATGCGCCGCAAATTTTCCGCGAGCTGCGCGTCCTGGATGGCGTGTGGTTTATGGCCCAGGACCGGGGCGACCGCTTGGAAATCTGGAAATTGGAAAACGACAGCACGCTCGCAGGGCGCGAGGTGCGCATCAAAGCCGAAGACGGCGACACGGTGCTGCTCAAAAGCATGCGCATCGAGCGCCGGGGCGACACCATTATGTATTACCTGACCCAGCGCGGGCTGAACAACAACCGGCCCGTTCCGTACGAATTGGTGCTGGCCGACCGCGAAGGCTACTGGTTTGAAAACTTAGACCAGGACAACCCACAGAAAATCCGCTACCGCCTGCTGGGCCGCCGCGAACTGCAGGTGTACATCGAGGGCAAGCGCGGCAACCGCACCATCACCGAAGATTTCGTCTATGAGCGCGAGTTTGCCCCTCCCAGCACGGAGTTTCGCCTGCGCGGAGGGCTGAACGTGTTCACCATTCGCGCTACGGGCAATTTCCCTTCGTCGGACGACCCCGACTTTGTAGCCAAAAACCCGCAGACCGGGCCGGCCCTGGGCTGGGAATTGGGCACCCAGTTTCGCCTTAAGGGCACGGGCGGTTTTCTGATTGTCAATTTTGAATTGGGCCTCATCGGCAAATCGGCGCGCTCGAAGGCGTCGTTTACGGCCTTTACCGATAGCAGCATCATCAACTACGTGCGCGATGTGCACTATCACCAGGTGTGGGCCATCCTGGCTGCCGTGCCCGAAGTCAGCCTGCGGCGCGAAGGCAATCTTTCCGTCATGGCCGGGCCATACTACGGGCGCTTGCTTTTCAGCGGCGCTTCAGGCGAAGAGAAGCCATCCGGCGAAAACCGCCTTTTTGACGCCAACAACGACTTCAAAAACAACGACTTCGGTATCATCGCTGGCCTGCAGTACCGCTTCAAGCCGGGCAAAAAGGACATCGGCAGCACCATTGGCCTGCGGGCCAATCTGGGCCTGTCTGACCTGGATGCCCTCTACAGCCGCCACTGCCGCGATCGCGCCTTTTGCAACGGACGCATTTCGATGCAAGGCATCTCGTTGTATTACAGTTTCAACCTGCTCGGCATCTGACGCCATGGCCAAACCGCGCGCTTTTTACGTCGTCTGGGAAGGCGCCCAACCGGGCATCTATACTTCGTGGGACGAAGCCCGCCAGCAGACCCAAAACTACCCGGGCGCTAAATACAAGCGCTTCGACTCGCGCGAAGAAGCCGAAGCAGCCTATCGGGGCAATTACTGGAATTACGCCGGTAAAAACACCCGCGCCACCCGAACCAAAACGCCCGCTGAGCTCCAGCGCCTGGGCGTGCGCCTCGATAGCATCGCCGTGGACGCCGCCTGCAGCGGCAACCCGGGGCTGATGGAATACCGCGGCGTGCGCACAGCGACCGGCGAAGAACTCTTCCATGGCGGCCCCTGGCCCGGCGGCACCAGCAATATCGGTGAATTTCTGGCCCTCGTGCACGCGCTGGCCTGGCTGCAACAGCGCGGGCTGCCCAACGTGCCCATCTATTCGGACTCGCACAATGCGCAAAAATGGGTGCGCGAAAAAAAGTGCCGCACCAAACTGGAGCCGACGCCGGAAAACGAAAAAATCTTTGAACTCATCGAGCGCGCCGAACGCTGGCTGCAAACGCACCCCATCACCAACCCCATTCTAAAATGGGACACCGAGCAATGGGGCGAAAACCCGGCAGACTTTGGGCGCAAGTAGTGCTATACAGAGGTGGGAATGCCACTGCCGTCATTGTAACATGGCTTCAGACCAGCCCTTTTTGAAACGCGAATGTGCAATGTCAGGTGTTGAGTAAGGTAAAGTCGCCCCGAATGCACGAATGATAGATGAATAGTTCGCGCCTCCGGAGCAATCAATCTTTTTTTGGAATTCCACCCAACTCGTGCATTGTCTTGCGCGTGCTGCTGGGGTTTACGACAGGTACTTCCCTACAATGGGCATCCGCCGACCCATGCCGAAGCTCTTGGGGCTGACGCGCAGCACGGGCGGGGCCTGTTCGCGTTTGAACTCGTTGATGTTCACTAAGCGCAGCACACGCGCCACCAGAGCCTCGTCGAAGCCCATTTGCACCAACCCGCGCGGGCCGCGTCGGCCTTCGATGTAGTGGAAGAGCACCTGGTCGAGCACCTCGTACTCGGGTAGGCTATCGCTGTCTTTCTGATTGGGGCGCAATTCGGCGCTGGGGGGCTTTCGGATGCTGCTTTCCGGTATGATGCCGCGCTTGCTGTAGCGGCCAATGGGCAGGGTATTGAGGTAATGCGCCAGGGCATAGACCTCCGTTTTATACACATCGCCCAGCACGGCCAGGCCGCCGCACATGTCGCCGTAGAGGGTGCCGTAGCCCACGGCCATTTCACTTTTATTGCTGGTATTCAGCAGGATATGGCCGAATTTGTTGCTCATGGCCATGAGCAGCGTGCCGCGAATGCGGGCCTGAATGTTCTCCTCCGTAATATCGAAAGGTCGGTCAGCGAACAGGGGTTTAAGCGTCTGCAGGAAGGCGTCGTACACGCCGGAGATGGGCACGACGTCGTACTGGATGCCAGCGTTCTCGGCCAATTGGCGGGCATCGGTCAGCGAGTGCTCGCTGCTGAACGGGCCGGGCAGGAGCAGGACGCGCACGTGGTCGGCGCCGAGGGCTTCTACAGCTAAGGCGCAGGTTACGGCCGAGTCAATGCCGCCGGAAAGGCCCAGGATGGCGTTTTGGAAGCCCAATTTGCCGAAGTAGTCGCGGATGCCCAGCACTAAGGCGTCGTGCATGAGCGCGATTTTTTCTTTGGGCTGTTCGCAGTGCCGCCCGCCGCGCAGCACCTCTTGCAGGTCGTATATGCGCAGGGCCTCCTCGAAGTAGGGCATTTCATCAAACACCTGCCCGTCGGGCGACATCACCACGCTGCCGCCGTCGAAGATGAGGTCCGTCTGCGCACCCACGTGATTGACGTAAAACATCGGGATGCCGTAGCGCTCTACATTGACCCGAATGACGTGCAGCCGCTCTTGCGCCCGACCGTGGTGAAAGGGCGAGGCCGACAGGTTCAGAATGATATCGGGCCGATAGGGCCGCATTTCGTCCAGCGGGCAAATGGTGTAGAGCGGGTTGTCGTTGCCTACGTTCCAGATGTCCTCGCAGATGGTGAAGGCGATTTTATAGCCTTTGAACTCGATGGGCCGAAACTCGCGCGCCGGCTCGAAGTAGCGGTATTCATCGAAGATGTCGTAGGTGGGCAGCAGGGCTTTGTGTTGCACGCCCACCACTTCGCCTTCGTACAAGAGGTAGGCTGAATTGTACAGGTCTTTGCCTTCCACTGCGGGGTTTTTCGTCGGTGCTCCCACGGCGATGCCGATGCCGTGGCTGACTTCGCACAATGCGCGCACGGAGGCCTGACAGCGTCGAATGAAGTCGGCAAATTCCAGAAAGTCGCGCGGCGGATAGCCGCACACGGCCAGTTCGCCAAAGCAAATCAAATCGGCGCCCTGACGCCGGGCCTCTTCGACGGCCTGAAGCATCTTTTGCAGGTTACCCTCGAAGTTGCCAATGTGGTAGTTCAGCTGGGCTAATGCTATTTTCATGAGGCGAAGGTACGAGCAGAGACCCATGGCGAAATACTGCGCCCTTAAGCGAAGTGGTGGGCCAAATGCAAAAAGCCGGCAATTTTTTGAGCATTCCCGCCATAGGGAGGCCCTTGGTATTATGCACTCCGAAGTATCAGAGGGTGAATGGGTTAGACATTTCGTTTTTTTCCTGCGAAAGTTTTTTTTGAATGAAAACCGTAAGAAAAATACAACAAAAAAGAAATTGGATGTATCAGACACCTTAAAAGTTCTTAAATTTCGCACTGAAGGCAGAATTTTTACATCACTTCCTAACCTTTACTGCTATGAAATGCCTGAACTCCTGGCGGCCTTTGGGAGGTCAGCCCTTGCACGCGCTGAGCGCAGTTGTTTTCCTGTTGTTCTGCACTTCGGCAGGCGCTCAGCTGTACTACGATGCCCGCGGCACCGGCCGCACCACAGGAGCGGTGGCGAATGTGCGGGTGTACAACCCCACGCCTGCGCCGATGCGGGTGGTGTTGGGCGATTGTTTCATTCCAGCTGCTTCGGGGCATCAGGGCTACATCATTCCACAGACGTATCCGGTTGACGTAGCACCCTTCAGTTCGGCGGCGGTGGTGCTGGAAGGCTATTGCGTCAATGTGGGTCAGCCGCCGGCGCCGGATGGTGGTTCGCTGCCCGATGTGTCGCAATGGGTTTCGTGGGCGGCGGCAGCGCCTTTGCCCGAGGCGGGTAAGCCACTGGGGCCGCCGTTTGTGTTGGTAACCGCTGTGCCCGACGACCCGCTGGCGCTGACCTACCCGGGCACGCAGACGCCGATGCCGTACGCGCTCGATTTCAACCGCTACCCCCAACACGGCGCACGGCTGCTGCTACACGCGGCCTATGCAGCGGGCGAGGCTTTCGACCAGCTGGCGCGCGAAGGCAAGATCAATGCTGCCGGCATGGGCCGCTCGCTGCAAAGCCTGCGGCAAGACCTCATCCAGCAAAGCGTATGGGCGCAAGCCGCGCGCTTAGAGGGCAAGACCTACGGCAAGGGGCACTTCCACGCCCAGCTGCTCGAAGAGGCCGAGCACCAGCTGAACCAGCCCGCCAGTGCTTTTGCGCCCGACGTACGCCAGGCGCTTGACCGCCAGAGCCAGGACGTGTGGGCCAGTGTTTCGCTTGTAGGCGCCACTGCCAAACTGGTGCCGCCTTCCACAGCACCGCGTGCCGAAACCTTACGCCCCGAACCCACGGGGCAACCCATAGAGGTCGGCACAGCGCTGCTCGACCGCCTGCGCGGCACCACGCCCACTCAACCCGACGCCATCGAGCGCCTTACGCCTGTGCAGGTGTTCCTTCAAAGCCACGGCGACGCCGCCGAGTACCAGGCGCTGGCGCTGGCCAGCTTGGAAAAGTGGCGCGCCGCCCTCCAGCACCTGACCGACCGCATTGACCCGCAGTCGCCCACTGCCGTGCGCGAGGCCCTTACCGCCATCGGCTGGGTGCGAAGCCCGCCCAGCCAGGGTATCCCTCCCGATGAACGGCAGCGTCTGCTGACCACGCTGTACGGCAAAACCAACGCCGCTATTCAGCACACCGCCGCCGCACTGCGCCCCCAGCAGCCTGACTTCCTGGCCCAATGGCGCGCCCTGAAAGCCATCGCCGACCAGTCCTGGTACGACGCCTGCTGCCGCCAGACCAACCCGCTCCTGAAACTGCCCAACCCTATGGACGCCGTCCGCTCTGCGGCACCCTTCCAACCCGCAGCCTTAGCCCTCACGGGCGGGCAATGGAAACACACCACGCCGCTGACCACGCCCACTGCCGGGCCGCGCAAAAGCTTCCCCTGGTGGATACCCGCTGCGGGTATCCCCGTCGTCGGCGGTGTCGTGTACTTTGCCACGCGTAAGCGCGACCAGCCAACGCCCACGCCGCCGCCTCCGCCCGTGGCCGTCAACGACGCCGTCAGCCTCAACTGCGGCGGACAGACGAGCATCAATCCTCTGGCCAATGACTCTGGCATCCGCATCGCTCTGAGCAACATCAGTGCGCCTGCTGGCATCAGCGCTGCCGCCGTAGGCAGTGCGGTGAGCATCAGTGCTCTCGGTGCTGGTACCTTTTCCGTGCCCTACACCATCACCGACAGCCTGGGACGTACGGCTTCAGCAACCATCACCGTAACCGTACTCGACGCCGGGCCGCCCACCATCACCTGCCCGCCTGCCACCACCATCAGCTGCGACAAAGAACCCAGCCCGGCACTCACCGGCCAGGCCTCAGCAACCGATGACTGCCCACCGCTGCCCACCGTCGTCTTTTCCGACCAGATCCTTGGCCCTCCCTGCGCGCGCCTCATCCTCCGCACCTGGAGGGCCACCGACGCCGCCGGCAAAACTGCCGTCTGCGCCCAAAACATCCAGGCTCGCGACGTAGAGCCGCCTGTCTTCACCGTTACGCCGCCCAACATCACCGTGGCACTGGGTCAGCAAAACAATTTGGACATCACCGGACGCGCCCAGGCCACTGACGCCTGCAACCCGCTTGGTGCCGACCCCTTCTATACCGATAGCGAACTGGGCCCTTGCGGCGGCACACTCCTGCGCACCTGGACGGCCACCGACGAATGCGGAAACACCGCCACGTACCTGCAGACCATCACCGTCGTGGACCAGAAGCCACCGACCATCACCTGCCCGCCACCCGCCGATGTGGCCTGCGGCAAACAATACGACCTGGACCTCACCGGGCGCGCTACCGCTATTGACAACTGCGCCGACACCGTATTCATCACTTACTCCGACAACCCACCCGCCTTTAGCGGTTGCAGCGGCAAAATCGTCCGCACGTGGACAGGCACCGACCCAACGGGCAATGCCAGCTCGTGTACCCAAGAGGTCGGCGTTACCGACACCGACCCACCGGTGCTCGTTTGCCCGCCCAACGTTACCGTGAATTGCGGCCAGCAGAACAATTTCAGCATCACCGGCCAGGCCGAAGCCAAAGATGCTTGCGCCAACGGTGCTTCTGTGACACATACCGACCAGAGTACGACGTTTTCCACCTGCGTCAACTTTATCGTTGGCCAGGTGCTGCGCACCTTCAACAGCGCCGACAGTTGCGGCAATTCGACCACTTGCTTGCAAACCATCACCATCCGCGACCAGACGCCGCCGGCCATCATCTGTCCCGACGTGGTGCAGGTGCAATGTGGCCAGCAAAACAACCTCAACATCACAGGCCAGCCCACCGCTACCGACAACTGCGGCGGGCCAGTGAGCATTACGTACAGCGACAACAACACCGAGTTTGCCAACTGCACCGGCGTCATCTACCGCACCTTTGTGGCCACTGACCCCTGCGGCAATACGGCCTCGTGTACGCAGCCCATTGTGGTGGTCAATGTACCGTGCAATTTCACGGCCATGTTTGGCGTCAGCACGCCCGTATGCGGGCGCTGCGTGGGCATCGTTAACACATTTGTCAACCCTACGGGCAGTTACACCTATCTATGGAATACCGGCCACACTACACCTGACCTCAACAACGTATGCCCGGGTGCATACACCGTCAGCATCACCAATGTGGGCCAGGAATGCACCGACATCTACACCGTAACGGTAGGCAACACGCCCAACCTGACGCTGACGGTACTGCAAGTGATCCACCCGACCAGCCCCAGCGCCAACAACGGGCGCGTGGTGCTGCAGGTAGGCCCCGCGCCGCCGTGGTCCATTCCGCCCTTTTTGGTCTTCGTGAACGGCACGCCCATTGGCACCGCCGGTACTAATACGTTCCAGATTACAAACATGCCGATGGGCGAGTACGTCATCTGGGTGGTAGATCAGGGCGGCAGCGGCTGCGCCTCCAACGAAGTGTTCGTCTTCCTCTTCCCTGGCGGACTGGTTGGCCCGCCACAGCTGAACCTGAACGCGGGCGGAGCGCCCATGAGCCTGCCGGCCGTGGGTGGCCCCGAGCATCCGGCGCCAACACCTGCCGCCTTCTGGCCGGCAGCACCGGGGTTCTCCCTGGCCCTACCTGTTGGCCCGCACAGCCAGGCGCGCATAGAATACCGGCCGTACCTGAGCCTCAGCCCGGGCGGAATGCCCATCGTGGGCGCTGAGCAGTTCAGCACAGGCTATCGGCGCTATTGGCCCGCCACCACCCGCCGCTCCAACTGGCTGCTCTTCTCCGAGTCGCTATTGGCCCTGACACACCTGCCGCCGCCCTCACCCACGGCGACACGCCAGCAACTACCGCAACTCGCCGCCGGCGGCGGCCTCGAGGCCGCCCTGGGCCGACACATACGTATCGAAACGGGCATGCGCCTGTCGCTGCTGCCCACACTCACCCCTTACCGCTGGCAATGGGGCGCCTATTTGCGCGCCTATCTGCCCATTCAAGGGCGACAACAACCGATGAGCCTGATGCCCACCGAACCGGCGATGCCGCGGTAACTATTGAGTCTATTCCCTGACATCCTTTTTTTCTGACCTTTTCAACTTCTACTGCCATGAGAATACTGTTTTTTCTCTCGCTCACTCTCTTCTCGCTCTGCTTTAGCCAGATGGCTTTTGGCCAACAAACAGGCGAAGACCTCGAACGCCAGGCCTGGGACTCTTACGAAAAAGGCTACGATAGTACACGCTCGCCCGAAGACCAGGCCAAACACTTCGACGAGGCAGCCCGCCTCTACGAAGAAGCCGCCAAAGCGTATGAAAAAGCCGGGCAGCCTGACAAAGCCAAAGGTGCTCGTAACATGGCTAACGGCGCTCGCCAAAATGCCGAAAACCGGCGTAATATGGCTGAAAACGCCAATGCCTTGCGACAGCAAAACGTCAGCAACCCGTCCCCTTCCCCTCCCGGCTCGACGGGACAAATTCGCGCTACCGGCCGCACCACCGGTCACGTAGCAGATTTGAAACTCATCAACCCCACCTCCAAACCCATGGACGTAACCCTCTCCGGCTCCGCCGTCATACCATCCGACGGCCGACACCAGGGCTACGCCATACCCACCACACCCGGCAAGGTAACCGTGCCTTCCGGCCAGACGATTACCATCCCGCTGGACGGCTACTGCACCCACCCCGACCTGCCCGCAGCGCCGCCCGGCACATCGCTGCCCGGCCTGACCGACTGGCCCCCCAGCGTACTGCCCACGCCGCAAACAGTGCGTACCTTAGAAACCACCGCCCGACGCCTGCACGACCACGGCGTCATCCGCACGCCCTTCGACGACCCGGGCATCGTTGTACAGCACAGTTTCTGGGATTTTGCAGCAGACTACGACCCCTGCGCCCGCCTGCGCCGCCAGATGGAAGAAGCCGGCGTGCCGCAAGACGCCATACCCAACGCCATCGCCCAGGTGGTGGACGCCATACTGACCACCGGACGCGAAGCCGGACTGCCGGGCTACCAACCCACTCTGCCCATCCTGCCCGTGCAACCGGCCACACCACCCGCACCCGGCGCCGTGCGACCTACGATAACCGCGAGCAGCACTGGCCAGACCACAGGCCACATCGGCAACATTACCGTCTCTAACCCCACGGACTTGCCCATATACGTCGTCATCGGCGGCGGTGGCGGCGCCTACATCCCCTCCTCGGATGCGGCCCAGCCGTATGTAGTACCCTCCCTGCCACGGATACCGGTGCCACCCAAAGGCAAGACCACCACGCCTATCCACGGCTACTGCACCGATGTGCGACGCCCACCGGTGCCCGCAGGCAATACCATGCCCTCCATCAGCGAATGGATCACGACCCTGATAGAGGAAGGTGTGCCCGACCAGACCAACGTGGTACGCATACCGACTGCCGTAGCGCCGCCGCTCTCCGAGGTCATCCGGGCGATGGAACCCCCCCCCCTACCACCTGTCGCTTCCAAATGGGACTGCCCGCAGCTGCCGCCCGCACCCGGGCAACCCCTCCTGCCCGGCACGAACACCCCCATACGGACGCCCATCACGGCCTCCGAAAACCCGGGGCTGTTCATACCCATCCTGTTGGAAGGCATACGCCGCATCGAAGACGCCTACGACCAGCTTCAGGGCACGCTCACCACGCCGTTCTCTAACAACCCGCCCAAAGAACGCGAATCCATCATCCAGCAAACCTTCTGGGTGTATTCGGCAGGGCTGGAGGGCAAACCCTATGTGTACAAGGACTTCCACGACAACACCGTCAAACAGTTCGAGAACAACACCGGCCGACCCTACAACAGCCTGCCGCCCGAGCAGAAAGACAAACTCGACAAAGGCGTGGACGACTTCTGGGAGGCCTTCACGGCCACGGGCGCAGAGGCGAAGATTTTGCCAAAGGCGCCGCGCCCAGAGCCGAAAATGGACGACTTCTGGGACTCGTACCGCCAGGGCGGAGGCAAGCCGAAGAGGACTACTACAGCGCCCACACCGAGTGATCCGAAGCAAATGACAACCAGACCTGAAGAGCCACCCGTACTGGCTCAGAATAGGCCAAAGCAAGAGCGCCAGGGTGAAAAAAAATGCGAATGCGGATCGGTCTCATTTGATTTACAAGTATGGACATGGGGAAAAGATAGCGCTGGGAAAAACGTAGCCAAAGGTTCCCCGCACAAACAGACCGTTTCTGGTAGCGCTGCGCCGGGCCAATCTGCTCAGGCAGTATCCATCCTAAAAAGCAAGCTCCCTAATCGTCCCGCAAACGATGACGAGTATTTGATTGCCGTCCGAAATATCAAGGCTGACTGCCCGTGCACCGAATGGACGGGAGCCATCGAGCAGGCCGTCAAAGACCTGGCAAAAGCAGAACGCGACAACGCGGGCAAGATCAGCAAGGCCAAGGAGGCATTGGACAAAGCACAAAGGGAACTGGATGAAAAAGAGGCCAAACTGGCGGAAGAGAAGGTCAAAAAAAATCCAAATCGGATAACATTGGACAAATTGGGAAAAGAAGTGCAGAAGGCAAAAGAAAAAAAGGAAAAAGCCGAAGCCGCTTTGGCTGAATTGGAGAACCCGATCAAAGCCAAAGAACGTGAACTGGAAGAGCTGAAAAAATCGGCAAAAAAATCTGATTGTGAAGTTTATACCGATGATAAAAACTCAGACTCAAAATTGCCGCAAGTAGAAGCCAAAGGGACACACGTGCGTAAGATAGAGGAAAAACCTGATGGCGGCAAACTTCCGCCGGCAGAACATTACTACAGTTTTATTCACAATCCTGCCAAACCGCTGACGTACGAGATTACGATCTCCTTCTATTGCAAGGGCGCCGAGTGCAAGCCTGTCTCTTGCAGCCGCACCTTCATCGTAAAAGTAGAAGAATAGCACACAGAACGCCCCCAGGCACCTCCATTTTCTAACCTTTAAATTGCTGCAGCCATGAAATGGAACTGCTTTTCCTCTCGATTTGCCTGGCCGCCTGGGCATACTTGCTGCCCACGCGGTCGGCAGGTCAGACCTGGAACTTGCAAACCACCGGCCGGACGCTCAATGGCATCTGGATGCTCAACAGCAGCACCGGATGGGTCGTAGGCGACTTCGGCACCATCTGGAACTCCTCCGACCAGCCCCTGCCCGTTAAGTTGCTCCGCTTCACCGCCCACCGCGAGCTTGCGGGTGTGCGCCTCCACTGGCAAACGGCCATCGAACGCAACAACGCCGGCTTCTGCATCGAACGAAGTGCCGACGGCATCCGTTACCACGACATCGGCTTCGCGCCTGGAACCCGCGACCGACTGTCCGACCAACTGGGCACCCTGAAACAAGCCAGCCCCCTGACCGACAACCACCTCGACCTGAACGACCTGCCCCCGGGCGTCTATTGCCTGTGGCTGCTCGATGGCAGCGCCGAAACCCGCGTGGCGCGCATGGTGAAGCGGTAAGGGCTTATTCGAAGGCCTGGCTTCCGGCGCATTTTTTCACCTAAGCTACAAGCAATATCCTGGTGGTGAGCGCTGTTTGTCCCACCATCAACAACCAGCGATGTTTATGCTTAAGAAAATGCTTCCATCCACTGCCGCTGCCCTTTTGCTGTTCGCCTGCACCAAAGACAATCCCCCTGGGCCAGTGCTCGATTTCGTTGTGCAGTTCGACGCCAATCAGCCGCGGCTCAATAACCTCGGCCAGCCGGCTGCGATACCGCCGGGGCACGCCGCACAGACGCCTCAGTTTCGCGAAATGAGCATCCACTACATCGAACTGGCCCCCGGTGCTCTCACCCCACTGGGCCAGGGCGCCATCGTCTATCACGCGCCCGAAGTAACCCTCGGCGGCGAGGCAGCGGTGGACTTCGACCGCGCCGCGCGGGCAGGCCAGGGCCAGACAATGGTCAAAATCAACCTGAAAGATGTTCCGCCCGGCACCTACGAGTGGGTGCGCGCCAGCGTTACGTACCAGAACTATGACGTCGTGTTCAACATCAAAAAGCTGCCTGTCGTGGGCGATCTGAACGGGCAGGTTGGTCATGTGGCTTCGTTTGTGGGCTTCAACACCTATATCCGCGAAGCGAAGCCCAAAGACCGCGCCTTAGCCGTCAACGGAAACCGGCGCCAGGGCTTTTGGGTACTGGATGTGCCCATCAGCGCCCAGATCTTCAGCGGTCAGGCGCCGGCGGGCGCTACCACGGTGGTCAATCCGCTTTTTGCCACCAGCCCCATACCGCCTGGCTCTTGCGTGGTTACAGGCAAATTCGCCCAACCCTTGGTTGTTACGGGCGGCGAAAAGCAGGACATCACCGTAACGCTCTCGTTCTCCGTCAACCGCAGCTTCGAGTGGGAAGACACCAACGGCAATGGCCAGCTCGACTTTTATGGCGACGGCGCCACTCCCAACGAACGCATCGTAGATATGGGACTGCGCGGGCTGATACCGTCGTGGAAGTGAGGAAAGAGAAAAAGCGCTGAGGAGGAACCCCTCAGCGGTGAGCGCGCGTATTCGCACACAAGTGCGGCAAACGGCGTCATCTTGGCGCATCGGCGTACCTTCGCCGCATGAAAAATCAACAACTGAAGAAGATAGCCCACACGCTTCGCGGTCTGGCCATTGACGCCGTAGAAGCGGCCAATTCCGGCCATCCGGGCATGCCTTTGGGTATGGCCGACGTCGCCGCTGTGCTCTGGTCAGAGTTTTTGCAGCATAACCCGACCAACCCCGCGTGGGCCAACCGCGACCGCTTTGTGCTGTCGGCAGGGCACGGCAGCATGTTGCTCTACGGCTTGCTGCACCTGTATGGCTACGACCTGCCGTTAGAAGAACTCCGGCGCTTCCGCCAATGGGGCAGCCGCACTGCCGGACATCCGGAATACGGCCACGCCCCCGGCATCGAAACCACCACGGGGCCATTGGGCCAGGGCATCGCTAACGCTGTCGGCATGGCCTGGGCCGAAAAGCACCTGGCCGCCCGCTTCAACAAAGGCCCTTACCGCGTGGTGGACCACTACACCTACGTCATTGCCAGCGACGGCGACCTGCAGGAAGGTATCTCGCATGAGGCTTGTTCCTTCGCCGGCCACCATCGGCTGTCGAAACTCATCGTTCTGTACGACGACAACGGCATCAGCATTGACGGCCACACCGACCTGTCGTTCAGCGAAAACGTGCTCAAACGCTTCACTGCCTACGGCTGGAGCGCCTATCGCGTGGACGGGCACGACTACGATGCCATCCGCGCCGCCATCACGCTGGCACGCGCTTCGGACAAACCCACCATCATCGCCTGCCGCACGCTCATCGGCTACGGCAGCCCCAACAAAGCCGGCACTGAAGAGGTACACGGCGCCCCTTTGGGCAAAGAAGAAGCCCTGCTGACGAAAAAGAAACTGGGCTTACCCACCGATAAGCCCTTCTACATCAGCGAAGAAGTACTGCCACTGACCCGCAGAGCCGTGCCGGAAGGCCAGAAAGCCGAGCGCCGCTGGCAAGAGGTTTGGGAAAAATACCGGGCCAAATACCCGGCCTTAGCCGCCGAGTACGAAGCCTGCTGGCGCTTAGACGTGCCTGCTGAAGCCCTCGCGCTGCCGCCCTTTGCGGCGGGTAAAATGGCTACGCGCATCGCTTCGGGCAAAGTGCTCGACGCCATCGCCTCGCGCATCCCAGCACTCGTGGGCGGCTCGGCCGACCTGACGCCCTCCAACAAGACCTTTGCCAAAGGCCAGACGGTCAGCAGCCCCAAAAACCCGGCCGGCAACTACATCCACTACGGCGTGCGCGAGCATGCCATGGCCGCCCTGTTGAACGGCATGTCCCTCCACGGCGGCATCTTGCCCTATGGTGGCACCTTCTTCGTCTTCACCGAATACATGCGCCCCTCTATGCGGCTCGCCGCTCGCATTGGCCTTCGCGGCATCTACGTGCTTACACACGACTCCATCGGCCTGGGTGACGACGGCCCAACCCACCAGCCCATCGAGCAAGTATCCTCGCTGCGCGACATGGCCAACCCCCCACCCACCCGCC
>CAZYEV010000012.1:0-30738 GCA_964646615.1 uncultured Saprospiraceae bacterium | reverse complement strand
GTAATGGGTGGCGTCGAGGGCGGCGCGCGCCATCACCACGCCAATACCGCCTTCGTGGCGGCACTGGTCGGCAATGGCTTGCAGGGCATTGTATTGTTCTGTGGTCCAGCTTTCTGCACCCGACAGAACGCGCTCCACCTGGAGTGCCAGCACGGTTTTGAGGTTCTGTTCCCACACTTCCTCGGCTTCTATAGCCGCCAGTTCAGTCGCCAGCAGTTGAGCGCGATTAGCGATCAGGTCAGCATATAGTCCGCTTAGAGACTGAGTCGTTTGCTGGAGCGCGACGAGTTCATCCTGTCGCTGGGCGATGCTTTGGGCCAGGGCCTGGCGTTCGGAGTGGGTCTGGGCGGCCTGCATTTGTTCTGTGAGCAACTGCAGCTCCTCGAGTTTGTCTTCTACGGCTGCTTGATTGTCTGTCCAGGCGCCTTCCAACGCCGGAGTAAAGCGAAAAAGACGCTCCCAATCGCGTTTGGCGCGATAGAGGCTATCCAGTGTACTGTTTTCGTGAATGGTGTAAAAGGCTTCCGCCATACTGCCTGTCGGACGCAAGTTTGGGTGCTCGGCCAGAGTAGCGAATGCCCGAAACTCAGCTTCCCATACAGAGGCTGGGTAGCCTTTGTAGGCCGGGAAGGTACCAGATATCGCCATTTCATCGCCGACGGAGGTATCGTCTCCACCGATACTCTCAGGACAAGGAAATGTCTGACCAGGGTAGTTGGGGGTGCCTTGGAACCAGGGGAAAAGCGGTTCTCTCGGAATAGCCCAATATTCAGACATGGTATTGGGATCATTGATGAAAAATGCGGAAGCTAATTGCATTAAATGCGTTGGCGCACCATCATACAGTGCCTCATATTGACCTCCAGGTGGCAGGTTTCCTGGCCACTGGTTTTCCTTTTCGTATTGTTGGCCGATGACAGAGCCAGGATAGAGATACAAACCGATAGCATTTTCTGACATAACATTGGTACAGAAGTTTGTGTAATCACAATCGCCTACAAAGTCAAAACCGCGATCGAAACCAGAAATGAAGTTGGAGAGTATGAGTGATCGTCTTGACTCACGCAATTGTATCCCCTGGTACAAGTGCTGGGTAGTACTAAGAAAGCCAAAATTCCCTATGGCCTTATTCTGAATTAATTTGTTATTAGGCGAGTTGTAGAGAAAAACGCCTCTAAATTCGTGATCTCCAGGAGGGATATGGTTCTGATAAAACTCATTATCTTCAACAATAACCCCTCCGTTAATATTAGTCAAAAACACGCCAAGACTTATACGTTTCAGGAAGGCAGGCGGTTTTGAGTCGTCATAATGCTTGTTTTTGCGTATTCTAACCTCCGCTGATGGCGATGCAAGACTGTTGTTATACCAATTGACAAAAATCTTTTCATAATCTTCAGTATCACTATTATCTCTGGCTTCATTTTCGCTGATTCTGGCGCCTGTGAGCAATGAATTAAATACTCCTACGGCTTCTTGCCCATAAGACTCAAAACGGCTCTTATGGAGTCGCAGAAACGATGGGGCGTTATTGCTATTAAACATATATATACCGCGCTCATCATTTTTCTTAAAGAACGCCTCCTCTACCGAAAGGTGATACCTTCTGAGGTCTATGCCTCTTTTGAATCCTTCTACAGAAGTCGGACTGCTAACTGAGCTACCCAGACCTTTGATGTTAGCATTAAAAACCCCCGTCGTTCCTCGAAGCCGGATGCCCTCTTCACCATCGGGTGTTTTAATCCGGGTGTTGACGACCTCTATGTTGGAGTTCTGCGCATCAATGCCGTATTTGTAATCCAGAATTACATTTGGTTGTCCGCCCTGGGCCAGGTCACCAATAGGGAAATAGGGAACATCAGTTAATAAAATTGCTCTTGTATTGCTTTCGCTGCCGCAAAAGACCGTGTACTGTCTAGTACGGCTGAAAGTATTATGGGCAATGCCATCTCCAAAAACAATAACTTCGCCTATGGCTTCGAGGCAGCGCCAATTATCCAAAAAAGTGCTCTCTACTATTTCAATAGCACTCCGATGGTAGCATTTAACTCCTCCACACGAATTGTAGATAGCGCTGTTTTTGATACTAACGGATGCTCCTCCCTTCACTTCGATTTTATCCCATGAGTCATCACATCCTCGGACAGTAGCGCCATCAAAAACAACGTAGCCATTCTCCACAATCAGGCTTGAACTGGGCGTTAGCATGATGATCTCGCTCCCTGGAACAAAAGTATAACTTTGATCGAACGTAATCGAATAAAACACTACGAGTTTTTGTGGCCCTTGACTGGGATCGGGAAGGTCTTGCACAGTAGCAGGTTGCGTCAGAAAAATAAAGTCCGTGAAATCGGTCGGGCATGGTGGCGTCTGTGCAAAGGCTCGAACGTTACAAACAGTCATAGTTACACTCAGGCACAAGCTCAAAGCCGCGAATTTATGGCGGAGAGAGGATATTAGTCCCCTCCCCCCCCGCTAGATAGCGGAGCGCCTGGGCAGCCGGCGATGAGCGAAGGATGAGTGGAGTTGCCAGCAAAAGCATTGCCGGCAGGGGGCAACGATGACGTTGCGCGAGACGAAATTTTGACGGAGTGTGTCATCGGTAAACGGTTTAAAAAAATGAACAATAAAGATAAGCAGGCCTTGTGCGGCCAGAATGCCTTCTGCACCGTGAGCGGGTTAGCAGAAGTCTCATAGAGGGATTAAAAAGCAGGGTTGGCTTTTGCTTGCCGGAGTACGCGCGCGAGGAAAGAATAGATACACAAAAATACAAGCCTTTTGGTGTTTTTCCAAGAGTTGCGCAAAAATTTAACATTCGGTGTCTGCAAGCATTTTGCCGGTTTTTGCGGCTTTTTGGCCGGTGGTGTGTGTTTTTGAGCCGTTTTCTTTGGCGAGTGGTTTTTGTTAGAATTTTCTGGGCGGAGGCGACACCTCCCGCGGACGCGGGGGATGTTGCCTCGCTTGGGGGCGTCTAAAACTCGTACTTTCGCAGTAAGGAACCCATTCGCGGCGACTTTACAGGGTAGGAGAAACTGGTGCCCACGTGAGGGAGCGTTCAGGCTTCAAGCGCCTTGATGGCAATTCTGGAAAGGTCATGCCTTGGCGAATGGCAGTTGTCTCGGAAACGCGAAGCCTTTTGCCCGACAATCCGAGAGGGCTTTCTACCTTTGCCCGCCCTTTCGCCGGGCCGGCAGACGGAAGGGCATTTTCTTTTTGGCGCATGCGCCGGCCATGTGTTCAACGACGACATGAAACGGACGAAAATTGCTGAAGTTTTAACGAAAGAACCGGTAGGTCAGGAAGTTACGGTGATGGGCTGGGTGCGGGCCTTTCGCAACAACCAGTTCATTGCGCTCAACGACGGCTCATGTGCGCGGCACCTGCAGGTGGTGGTAAACCCGGAGCAGTTGGGCGAGCAAACGCTGAGCCGCATCAAGTTTGGCGCGGCCATTGGCGCTGTGGGGCGCGTGGTCGAAAGCCAGGGCAAGGGGCAGCGCATCGAGGTAGAGGCTCGCGAGGTTACCATTTACGGCGATTGCGACCTGGAGAAGTACCCGCTGCAGCCCAAAAAGCTGTCGCTGGAGTATTTGCGCGAACATGCGCATTTGCGCTTTCGCACCAACACGTTCGGCGCTGTCTTTCGCGTGCGGCATGCGCTGGCCTATGCTGTGCACCAGTTCTTCCACGAGCGCGGTTTTTTCTACCTCCACACGCCCATCATCACAGCCAGCGACGCCGAGGGCGCGGGTGAAATGTTCCGCGTAACGACGCTGCCTTTGGACAACGTGCCCCGCACGCCCGACGGCCAGGTGGACTATAAACAGGACTTCTTCGGACGCCCCACCAACCTGACCGTTTCGGGCCAATTGGAGGCCGAACTGGGCGCCCTGGCCTTGGGCGAAGTCTATACCTTTGGCCCAACGTTCCGCGCCGAAAACTCCAACACCACGCGGCATCTGGCCGAATTCTGGATGATTGAACCCGAAGTGGCCTTCGCCGACTTAGAAGACAACGCCAACTTAGCCGAGGCCATGCTGCAGTACGTCTGCCGCTATGCCCTGGAGCATTGCCCTGAAGACCTCCAGCTCTTAGAAGAGCGCCTCCTCGAAGAGGAAAAGGCTAAGCCGCAAGACCAGCGCTCGCCCATGCCGCTGCGCGAAAAAATACGCTTCGTGGTGGACAACCGCTTCGAGCGCCTGACCTACACGGAAGCCATCGAAATCCTCAAGAACTCGCCGCCCAACAAGAAGGGCAAGTTCCAGTTTCCCATCGAGCGCTGGGGTGCCGACCTGCAGAGCGAACACGAGCGCTACTTAGTGGAAAAGCACTTCCAGAAACCCGTCATCCTGACCAACTACCCGGCAGCTATCAAGGCCTTCTACATGCGCTTAGACGACCCCAAGGAGGGCGTGCCTGGCCCCACGGTGGCCGCCATGGACATCCTCTTCCCCGGCATTGGCGAGATTGTGGGCGGTTCCCAGCGCGAAGAGCGCTTAGATGTGTTGCTGCAAAAGATGCGCGACATGAACATTCCGGAAGATGAGCTGTACTGGTTTCTGGACACACGTCGCTTTGGCACCTGCCCGCATGCCGGCTTTGGGCTGGGCTTCGAGCGCTTAGTGCAGTTCGTTACGGGCATGAGCAACATTCGCGACGTGATTGCCTTCCCGCGCTATCCGGGCAATGCGGAATTTTGACGCCTCATGCGCATTTTTGAAAAAATAGCCGATTTGCGGGCGTGGCTTGCCCAACAGCGCGAGGCGGGCCATAGCATCGGCTTTGCCCCTACGATGGGGGCTCTGCACGAAGGGCACCTCAGCTTAGTGCGCACCGCGGAGGCGGCGGGCGATGTGCCGGTGGTGAGCATCTTCGTCAACCCTACCCAGTTCAACGACCCCGAAGACCTGCGCCGATACCCGCGCATGCCGGAGCACGACATTGCCCTGCTGCAAACAGCGGGCTGTCAGGCCCTTTTCATGCCCGATGTGGAGGAAATTTACCCGCCCGGGCAAGACCTGACCGTACGGCTGGACTTCGGGCAGCTGACCGAGGTGATGGAAGGTCAGTTTCGCCCTGGCCATTTTCGGGGCATGGCTACGGTGGTCAAGCGCCTGTTGGACATCGTCGAGCCGCAGCGGCTGTACATGGGCCAGAAGGACTTTCAGCAACTGACCATCGTGCGCGAGATGCTGCGGCGTCTGGGCATGTCCATTGAGCTGGTCATGTGCCCTACCGTTCGGGAGCCGGACGGGCTGGCCATGTCGAGCCGCAACCTGCGCCTGACGCCGGAGATGCGCGCGACAGCTCCCGCCCTCTTTCGCGCCCTGACGGCGGCGCGCGAGGCCTTTCTGGCCGGCATACCCATAGCCGACATCCAGCAAACAGCCTTGCAAACCCTGCACAGCGCTGGCCTCAGACCGGAGTACTTCGAGGTGGTGGATGGCTACACCCTGCTGCCCGTAGCGCACACAGAGACCAGCCCGTTCGTCGTGGCCTGCGTGGCCGCCTGGGCAGGCGATGTGCGGCTCATTGATAACCTCGTCCTGAAAGAAGAACGCCAGCAGCAATAGCGCACACGCAGCACCTTGCTGACCGAAATTCCGCCCTTGTTCTTTCCTTTGTGCCCATTTTATTACAAAAAAAACAGCCGTTCCGGCGGCGAATGCCGCAAAAACCCACGCTTATGCGACCCGCTAACATCACGGACGAACAAATACGCGAATTCATCGCCGCCGGTCTGCGCGAAGACATTGGCCCGGGCGATCACACTTCATTGGCCACCATACCGCCCGACCACCGCAGCCGGGCGGTGCTCAAAATCAAGGACTACGGCGTGCTGGCCGGTGTTGAGCTGGCCGAACACATTTTCCGCTACTTAGACCCTGAGGTGCGCTTTACCGTACACAAAGCCGACAGCGCCGATGTCTTCTACGGCGATGAGGCCTTCGAGGTAGAAGGCCGTACGCGCGCCCTGCTTCAGGGCGAACGGCTGGCACTCAACACGTTGCAACGCATGAGCGGCATCGCCACATTGGCCAGCCGCTTTGCCTTCGAGGTAGGCGACCTGCCCGTCAAGGTGCTCGACACGCGCAAGACCACGCCCCTCATCCGCTTTTTGGAAAAATGGGCCGTCCACATCGGCGGCTGCGAAAACTACCGCTGGGGCCTCTACGACCGCATCATGATCAAAGACAACCACGTGGACGCCTGCGGCGGCATCCGGCCCGCCATCGAGCGCGTGCATCGCTACCTGCAGGAAAACCACCTCGACCTGGAAATTACCGTCGAGGTACGCAACCTGGTCGAGCTCTACGAGGCCCTTGAGGTCGGCGGCATCCACCGCATTATGTTCGACAACTTTGATCTTCCTATTCTGATAGAAGCTGTGGCCGTGGTGGCCCGCCGCGTCGAGACGGAAGCCTCAGGCGGCATCACGCTCTTCAACGTGCGCCGCTACGCTCTGACGGGCGTGGACTACGTCTCTTCAGGTGCGCTCACCCACTCAGCCCAGCCGTTAGATATGAGCCTGAAAATCAGGGCTGCCAACGGGTAACCCCTGGCGGCAGGCCTCTGGCGTCTGCCCGGAAAATCATCCATTCCAGCCGAAGGGCTTCCCAATAGCGCTCCACCAAAAGGCCGGAGGCTGCCAGCGCTGCCAGCACCACCACCGCTTCGCCTGCTGAAAGCCCGGCCATGCGCGCCACGCGAAAGGCCACCCACCCGTAAAGCGGGAACACCACAATGCCCGCCACCACCATGACCGTAGCCGAGTAGCCGATGTACAGGTTGAGCCGCCGATTGAGCCAGTACGGAATGAAGCAGGGCAAAAACCAGAAAGCAGCACCCACTGCAAACAGCGGAAAGCCCAACACCAGCCCCATCCAGCGCCAGAGCCGACCCTTGCGGCGGCGCGGGCTAAAAGCGGCATCGGACAGGCCGGCGCGTTCCAAAGCCTGGCGATAGGCAATGGCCTGGCGCACGGCTTCGGCGTCGTGGAGCAGTGTGTGGGCCAACCGCTGCGAGCGCTCGAAGGCCGCTCGTTGCGGCAGCGGGTGGTCGTTTTGCAAAATCTCTTCCCACATCGTCAGCGCCTGCTCCCCCTCTTCGTTGACGGCATGGATGCTCAACTGCTTCAGCTGCATTTCCAGGTATTGCGTCAGCCCTTCAATAGCGGCGGCCGGGTCGGTCTCCCACACCTCGCGCCATTCGGCGGCGTACACCGGCGGGCCGGCATTCACCACCACCTCGCTGCGGAAGCGGTGTGGGGCCGAGTACGACAGCCCGATGGGCACAATTTTTACGCCCAATTGCCAGCCGTTGCGCGCCTCGGCCCCTAAGGCAATGCGCGCAGTGCCGGTCTTGAGCGGGCGCACGAAGCGGTTCATCCAGCTCGTACCCTCCGGAGCGATGAACAGCACGCCCCCGCGCTCTAAGTGCCGGAACGACGCCTCGAAAGCCTGGCTGTTGTCGCGCTCCTCGCCCGGGCGCACATCCTCAGAGCGCATCACGGGGATGCAGAACAGGCGCGTCAATAGCCAACGGCTTACCGGATGCCGAAACAGCCCGTAATTGGCCAGAAAAAACATCTCCTGGCAAATCTCCAACGCTGGGTTGAGCACGTCCATCAGCGTGCTGGGGTGGTTCACCACAACAATGGCCGGCCCGTCGAAGCGCAAGTGCTCGCGCCCCAGCACCAGCCGCCGGCGGTAAAACACGCGCACGCTCACCCACACCACTGCGCGAAGCACAGCGTAAATCAAACGCAAAAGCGGAGCAATAGGGGCGTTCTTGCAGGCCACGGAGGGAATGAAGTATAGAGTGAAAAATTGGGCTTTCCATGCGGTTCAAAGGACCAGTTCTACCTCATCGCTGACGGCATAGCCGATGCAGGTGTTGACCAAAGCACCGGGGCCTTCGCGGTTGGTTTGCTCGACGAACTGCACGTCCACCTCGCCACGGACACAGCGAGCCAGACACGACAGGCACACGCCGCTTTTGCACGTGTAGGGCAGGGCGATGCCCTGGCGCAGGGCAGCTTGCAGAATGGTTTCGCCCTCGAAGGTGTCGAAAGCGACGCGCTGACCATCGGGCAGGCTAACCGTAATGTGATGCCGGCGCGAAGGGTCGGGCTGGCGGCGTTGCAGGCGCGGGTCGGGCGTGAACGTCTCCTGTAGGATTTGCTCATCCGGGAAGCCGAGGGCGCGCATGGTCATGCGGGCCATGCGCATCAGCGGCGTCGGGGCACACAGGTAGGTCAGCAAGCCCTTGCGAGCACTCGCGCTGGCCCTGCCGCCGACGAAAGCCAGCAGGTGCTGCTCAAACAGCGCATTGTTCAGGTGCGCCTGCTCGGCGTGGGCGGCCCCCCGTTCGCGGCTGAAGAAATACGTAACCTCGAAGCGCTCGGGCCAGGCGTTTATCCAGTCATCTATCTGGCGTTTGAAAATTGTGTGAGCACTGTCCCGATTGGCGTACAGCAGCCGCACTGGCACGTCAGACCAGTTTTTATTTAAAAAAATGGCCTTTAAATGGCTCAAAATGGGCGTAATGCCGCTGCCGGCAGCCACATACAGCAAGCGCTCCGGCTTTTGGGTGGGCAACAAAAAGCGCCCGGCCGGCTCAGCCGACTCCAGAATATCGCCCCGACGGATCTGCTGCACCAACCACGTCGAAAACAGACCGTTCGGGATGCGCTTCACCGTGAGGGCAGGCAGCGCATCTACGCCCGGACAGCTGCTAAACGAATACGCCCGCCGCTCCTCGCGCGGGCCAAACGTGCGAATGAGCGGCAAATACTGGCCCGGCTCGTAGGCTACCGGCGCACCGCCGACAGGCTCCAGCGTCAGCGTAACGGCTTCGGGTGTTTCCTCGCGCTTCTCGACAATGCGCCAGCGTAGTCGTTTGTCCATGAAATGTGCATTTTACCCTCACAGCCTTTCCCAGGCTGGCGCAAAGTTGGCGGTTTGGCCGCGAATGCACAGAACTTGAGGCGACATCTCCCGTCCAGGAGGCGACATCTCCCGAAGGGAGGTGTCGCCTCTGAACTTTTCAGACCGCGAATGGTCTCTACAGCACTGAAGGTGCTTGAGGGCGTTATCGCGCGGCGTTGGTTTGCAAGGCGTATTGCGCCAGTTCTTCCTGGTTGTCGGCACACACCTGGTCGCAGGCGTCCACGGCTTGCTGGTTGCTGAGGAAGAAGTTTTGAGGGCCGATTTTTTCGATAAGGCCGGCCCGCATCATAGCGTCGCGCACAGGGCCTTTGACGCTGACGAAGAACACCGATATGCCGCGCTGGCGGAACTGGCGGAGGAGTTCTTCGATGGCGTGCACGCCCGAGCTGTCTAAGTTGTTGATGCTTTCGGCGTTGATGACCAGCACCCGCAAAGCGTCTCCTTTCTGGGCGGCCAGCGCGTTGATGGTGTCCAGAAAGTAGTTGACGTTGGCAAAATACAGGTCGGCATCGAAGCGGACGATGAGCACGTCAGGGCGCTGTTCCAGGTTGCTGAAGCGCTCTACGTTGCGGTAAAAGAACGTACCCGGCACGCGCCCCAGCACAGCGATGTGCGGTTTGGTGGTGCGGTAAATCACCAGCGCTAAGGACAGGATGACGCCTAAGGCGATGCCCTGCTCGATGCCGACAAACAGCGTGGCGGCAAACGTAACGGCCCACAGGATGAAATCGCCGCGGTTGCTGTGCCACAGGTGGCGGGCTTCTTTGTGGTCAATCAAGCCGTACACGGCCACAATGATGACGGCGGCCAGCACGGCATTGGGCAGGTAATAGAAGAGCGGCGTCAGGAACAGGAGCGTAACGACAATCAGCACGGCACTGACGATAGAGGCCAGCCCGGTGCGCGCTCCGGCCTGGTCGTTGACGGCTGTGCGCGAAAACCCGCCCGTGACGGGGAAAGAAGAGAAGAACGAGCCGCCGATGTTGGCCATGCCTAAGGCAATGAGTTCCTGGTTGGCGTCCAGTGCGTAGTCGCGGTGTCGGGCCTGCATGGCTTTGGCTACGGCGATGCTTTCCATAAAGCCCACCAAGCCAATGGCCATGGCCATGGGCAGGAGTTTTTGCATGGTCGGCCAGTCCACCAGAGGCATGGTAAGTGCTGGCAGGCCACTGGGTACTTCACCGACAATCTTCACGCCGTGTTCGGCCAGGCCGAGTGCCCACACGGCCAGGATGCTGAGCACCACCACCACGAGCGCGCCCGGAAAGGCCGGTTTCCATTTTTTGAACAGCTGGATGAGCGCAATGGCGCCCAGGCCGATAGCCAGCGTCAGCCCGTGAGTTTTGCCCATGTTTTGGGCCGCAGCCACTAAGATTTCGTGCACATGCTCGCTGCGCGGCATCGGAATGCCCAGCAGGTGTTTCAGCTGGCTCAGGGCAATCACAATGGCCGCTGCCGATGTGAAGCCGCTGATGACCGGATGCGAAAGAAAGTTGACCATAAAGCCCAGGCGAAAGACGCCTAAAGCCAGCTGAAGCACGCCAACCAGGAACGCTAAGGCCAGCACTAAACCAATGTATTCGGGCGAGCCTACTTCGGCCAGAGCACTGACGCCCGTTGCTGTCAGCAGCGACACCATGGCCACCGGCCCTACAGCCAATTGACGCGAAGTGCCCAGCAGGGCGTAAAGAATGAGCGGCACCGTGGCGGCATACAGGCCGTAAATAGGCGGCATGCCCGCCAGCATAGCGTAGGCCATCCCTTGCGGCACCAGCATCACGCCCACCGTAAGCCCTGCGGTGAGGTCGCCGCGCAAGTGTTGTTTAGGATAATTCGGCAGCCAGGCCAAAAACGGGAAAAAACGCTGCCACGTGCTCGATGAATGCTTATGTGCGATGGAGTTAGAACTGCCAGCCATTGTTTTAAGTATCTGTTAACCTGTTGAATAAATGTGCCGGCAAAGGTAGGCCGGGCGGGAGGCCTCCCCGAGTGATTAGTGTCACGCCGGGCCAAACTTTTGCTTTGCCATTGCGCC
Organism: uncultured Saprospiraceae bacterium; assembly: GCA_964646615.1. GTDB lineage: Bacteria > Bacteroidota > Bacteroidia > Chitinophagales > Saprospiraceae > M3007. The sequence goes on along the minus strand of CAZYEV010000012.1, from coordinate 19,755 downwards.
GAAGGCGGGCTGTTGATGAAGGCGCTCGGTGTTTCAGAACCGTCCTTCAGCCGCTCGCCGAAGAGTATTCAGGTAGGGTAGGTAGTGTACTTCTAAGGCGTGGCGGGGGCGTTTGAGGAATGCCTTCTCGATGTGTCTGGCTTCTTCGTGCGCGCGCGCTGGCCAGTCGGCGGGCAGGCGAATTTGGCCGGTGAGCACGCGGGCCACCAAGCGCGCCTGGGCTTCCGACAGGGGCCAGATGCACCCTTGCGGCTGCACCAACCCGATGAAGAACAGCGTCGGGTACTCAGGGTGAAACACGCGCAAATACAGCGGCACGCGCGTGCTCTCTTCCCAGCAGATGAGGTCGGGCCGGAAGAAGGGAAAATGTACCCGATAACCCGTGGCGGCCACGACGACGTCGTATTCCGAGGTGGTGCCGTCGGAGAAGTGCACCGTTTGGCCCTCGACCCGTGCAATGGCAGGCCGTGGGCGCACCTTGCCGTGCCGGATGCGGTCGAGCAATTCGGAGTTGACGGTCGGATGCGCGCGGGTGGGTGGGAAGTCGGGTTCGGGCAGGCCATAATCGCGGTATCGGCCTATCTGGATGCGCAGGCTCAGGCGCTGGAGGGCATCCTGTAGTGGGCGCGGCAGCCAGCGCATTTGGGCGGCGAAGGTATCGGTGGGCTTACCCAGGAAGAATTTCGGCACGATGTACTGCGGGGTGCGCAGGCTGATGTCCACCTGTGCGGCGACGCGGCTGGCTTCCACGGCGCAGTCGCAGCCCGAGTTGCCGGCGCCTACCACCAGCACGCGCAGCCCCTCCAGCCCGCGGGCGCTCTTCATGGCGTGGGCGTGCAGGTAGCGCCCGGTGTAGGCGTCCTTCCATTCCGGGTGGCGCGGCACCGAGTGGTGGCCATTGGCCACCAGCAACGCATCGAAGACCTCCTCACTGCCGTCGGACAATTGCAGGCGCCAACGCCCGGCAGCAGCAGGCTCTGCCGACACCACTGCCGTGTTGTAGCGGATGTATTTTTCCAGATCAAATGCCCGCGCGTACGCCTCGAAGTAGGCCAGCACCTGCCGATGGCTCGGATAGTCCGGGTAGTCCTCCGGCATTGGAAAGTCGCTGAACTGCGACATGGCCTTGCTGGAAATGAGGTGCGTCGTTTCCATGACGCTGCTGTGCCCTTCTTCGAGCGAGAAAGCCCAGTTGCCGCCTGAGCGGTGGCTTTTCTCAAAACAGACAACATCGGTCAGGCCAGCCTCAGTCAGGCCTTTAATGGCCGTCAGGCCGGAGCATCCGGCGCCGATGATGGCTATGCGCATGGCGAAATGAAACGTGTTAGTATCTTCGCCGCAGGCAGCCTCCTTTAGGGGGCAGCACTGACAGGCGGTTATCTTGTTTAATTGCCCATTTTGGCGAATTCGCGCTCAAAGATGGTCTCTAACTGGTTGGCTTGCAGATTTTTGGCCACAATGATGCGGTCTTTGTTGAGGACATAGAGCTCCGGGGTGATGTCCACGAAGTATTTGGCATAGATGGCCCTGTTGGTCGGGTCGAAGACGTTGGTAAAGGTGAAGCCGTTTTTGCGCACAAACTCCTTCCACTTGTCGTCGGTGGTGTTGAGGGCAATGCCGTAGAAGTCCACACCACGGTCCTTCCAGCGCTGGTAAATGCGCTGGATTTCGGGGGCCTGTTCGCGGCAGTGTTCGCAATCGGGGCTGTACATGAAGACGACGATGATGGGCGCCGTCATTTCATAGATGGATTTGTACTGGCCGTTGACGTCTAAAGCGCGGACGTCGGGGCCTTTGCGGCCCATGAGGCTGGCTTTCATTTCATCGGCTTTTTTGCGGATTTTGGCGATGTTTTCAGGGGTATCCCAGGTGGCCAGTTCAGGGGTGAAGTATTTATCAATGAGGAAGACCATAACGGCTTCGCCGTCCATGACTTTGGTCTTGCCGTTTTCGTAGTTGAGGGCTATCCAGTTGACGAAGAACTGGAAGTACTCTTTGTGCGGCAGCACGCGCTGGACGAGCGGGTCAGCGACTTTGATGATGGAGTCGGGGTGTTGGGGCGTGAGTTCGACGATGTAGCGCTTGAGTTTGTTGGCGATGACGGGGGTGTGCAGCAGGCGCGTGTCGTTGAAGTCCACGTTGTCCCAGAAGTGTTCGCGGTAATAGATGAGGTTACGCAGAGTGTCCAATTCGCCGTTGGGTTTGCGGAATTCGGGCCAATCCGGGTTTTGGCCTGCGATTTTAAATTTGGTAAAGAAGGCATTGGGATATTCGCGATAGATGGAGTCCAAATGTGCCTTGCGTTGTTCGATGAGTTGGTTTTGGCGGGCTTTGGCGCGCTCGTGTTCGGGTGAGTTGGGCGGGAAGTCGCGCAGGGTCTGGCTGAGTTGCTTGAGTTCAGGCTCCTGCGCATTCTGGTAGCGCGCGTTTCGATAAAACAGGGCTGTATTGAGCGAGCCGGAGACCTGGAGGGTGCCGGGGATGTCGTCGGCTTTGGCGCGCAGGGTCATGCGTTGGTCGTCGCGGTCTATGAGGATGGAGAAGTTTTTCTGGCCCGGCAGCAGGAAGTAGTAAAAACCGGCGGGCAGTGCTCGTTCGCGGCGGAGGATGAAGTGCCCTTTGGCGTCCACTACCGCTGTGTCGGCAATATAGTTCTGGTCGCCGTAGGTGCCCACCAAACGCGCCGTGCCGGCCTGGAGGCCTTCGATGAAAGCCTCGATATAGGTGCTATCTTTAACCGATGAGGCCGGTTGGGCGAGGGAGGTTAAGATAAATGCAGGGAGTACACTCAGGAGGGTCGCAAGGACTATCGTTCGCATAATGCCGTTGAGTTTTGGATGAAAAGGGAACAGGTTATGGCGCTTTTCGGCGGCAAAAATAGCGCCGACCCACGGGCCGGGTGAGGGCTTTTAGGATTTGTTGACAAGCACCCCTCAGGGCTGGAATGCCCAAAGGAACGTGAGCCGCAGGGTGCTGTGCGTCCGGGACAATCGCCACGACTTTGAGGCGACATCTCCCGCAAGGAGGCGATATCTCCCGCCGGGAGGTGTCGTCTCTGGGAGAGGCAGCGAGGCGATATCTCCCGCCGGGAGGTGTCGTCTCTGGGAGAGGTAGCGAGGCGATATCTCCCGCCGGGAGGTGTCGTCTCTGGGAGAGGCGGCGAGGCGACATCTCCCGCCGGGAGGTGTCGTCTCTGGGAGAGGCAGCGAGGCGATATCTCCCGCCGGGAGGTGTCGTCTCTGGGAGAGGCAGCGAGGCGATATCTCCCGCCGGGAGGTGTCGTCTCTGGGAAAAGTCGGCGTTTTGTTTTTGAGATGTCGCCTTCTCGTTCCTCGAAGACGACGCCTCCGGGGCTCGGCGTTGTTGTTGGCTTTGGAGCGAACGAACTACTTTAGCGCCGCATTCCGCACACATGCTGCCCATGAACGACATTTTACAGAAATACGCCTACCTGCTCACGCACTACTGCCTGCGCGTGCAGCCGGGCGACCGGGTTTTTATCAGCGCCACCACGCTGGCCGAGCCGTTAGTGCGCGAAGTGTATCGCGAGGCGCTCGAAGCCGGCGCCACCCTCATTGAGTGCGACCTGGCCTTCCGCGAGCGCGAGCGCCTGCTGTTAGAATACGGCAGCAACGAAGCCCTGCAAACGCCGCCCTGGCTGATGAAACAGGCGATGGAAACCTTCGATGCCTACCTCAATATCCGCGCGCCGTTCAACTTGCGCGAAATGCAAAACGCGCCCTCCGACCGCCACGCCCTGCGCCAGGAGGGCATGCGGCCCATCAACAAAGCCTACTTCGAGCGCATCGCTAACCGCAGCCTGCGCCGCAACCTCTGCCAATACCCCACCGATGCCGCCGCACAAGAGGCCGGCATGAGCCTCAGCGAGTACGAACGCTTCGTCTATAATGCCTGCAAACTCTTTGAAGACGACCCCGCCGCTGCCTGGCTGCAGGTGCGCGCCGAACAGCAGCGCATCGTCGAACACCTCAACCGGTGCTCCACCGTGCGCTACGTTGGGCCCGGTACCGACATCTCGTTCAGCACCGCCGGACGCACCTGGATCAACTCCGATGGCCAGGCCAACATGCCCTCCGGCGAAGTCTTTACCAGCCCCGTGGAAGACAGCGTCCAGGGCGTCGTCCACTTCTCTTACCCGGCCATCTACCAGGGCCACGAAGTCGAGGGCGTTACCTTGTGGGTCAAAGATGGGTACATCGAAAAATGGGAAGCTCGCCAGGGCCAGGACTTCTTAGACTACATCTTCAGCCTGCCCGGAACGCGCCGCTTCGGCGAAGCCGCCATCGGCACCAACTACGCCATTCAGCAAATCACCAAAAACATCCTCTTCGACGAAAAAATCGGCGGCGCCATTCACATGGCTATCGGCCAGAGTTACCTGCAATGCGGCGGCAAAAACGAGTCGCCTGTGCACTGGGACCTCATCACCGACATGACCGACGGCGGCGAAATCTGGGCCGACGGCGAATGTATCTACCGAAACGGACAGTTCTTAATCTGAGACCTTCTCGACCACGAAGGCACTACGTTTTTCATCGTTCATCTTCACAGTGCCTCAGCGCAGTTTTTTCATGAAAAATATCGCCATTCTCACGGGCGGAGACTCTGCCGAGCGCGTCATCTCGCTGCGCAGCGGGCAGGTAGTGTATGACAGTTTGCCAGCGGATCGCTATCGGCGGTTTCTGATTGATGTGCAAGGGAGCGACTGGCGGGAGGTATCTTCCGGAGTGTCGGTGGACAAGAACGACTTTTCCCTTTCGCTGGGAGGCGAGGTGGTCCGTTTCGAGGCCGTTTTTGGGGCCATTCACGGCAGCCCGTTGGAGGACGGCAAGATGCAGGGCTACTTTGACATGTTGGGCATTCCCTACACCTGTTGCGATGGTTTTGTGAGTGCGCTGACGATGAACAAGCACCTGACCAAGCAGGTGGCGGCTGCCACGGGGGTATCGCTGGCCCGCTCGGTGCTGGTGCGTCGGGGCGAGGGGGTGGATGTTGCAGCGCTGGTGGGCCGATTAGGGCTGCCGCTTTTTGTGAAGCCCAACACGCACGGCTCCAGTTTTGGGGTAACGAAGGTGAAGGCGTTGGCCGAGTTAGCGCCGGCGTTGGAGGCGGTGTGGCCCTACGACCGCGAGGCGTTGGTGGAGGCCTTTTTGCCCGGGCGCGAGTTTTCCAACGGCGTATTCCGCACCGAAGGGAAGGTGGTGGCGTTGCCGGTTACGGAGATCATTCCGGAGACGGAGTTCTTCGATTTCGCGGCCAAATACGAGGGCAAATCGCAGGAAATCACGCCCGCGCAATTGCCGGCGCATCTGGCCGAGCAGTGCCAGGAGTGGTCGCGCCGGCTCTATGAGGCGCTGGGGTGCCGCGGCATTGTGCGGTGCGATTACATTCTGGTGGGCGACACCTTTTATTTATTAGAAGTGAACACCATTCCGGGCCTTTCGCCGGCGAGCATTGTGCCGCAACAGGTGCGCGCCTACGGCTGGACGCTGGAGGCATTTTTTAGCCGACTCATTGAAGAGGCGCTTCATCGGTATTAACAACATACTAAACCGGCTTTTCCGAAGTCATGGTAACGAACCTGTCCAAACATCCTACCATAGCGCAGCATTTCATTGCCGAGCTGCGCGACGCCCAGGTACAGCAAGATCGCCTGCGTTTTCGCCGCAATCTGGAGCGCGTGGGCGAAGTGATGGCCTACGAGATTTCCAAGACACTACACTATGAACCGCGGGCGGTGGAGACGCCGCTGGGGGTGGCTACGGTGCACCTGTCCACGGATAGAGTGGTGCTGGGCACCATCCTGCGCGCGGGGTTGCCGCTGCATCAGGGGCTGCTCAACGTCTTCGACCGGGCCGAGAACGCCTTCATCAGCGCCTACCGCAATCCGCGTCCCGACGGGCGCTTCGATATTCAGCTGGATTACGTGAGTTGCCCGCCGCTCGACGATGCGGTGCTCATCCTGGCCGACCCGATGCTGGCCACCGGCGCGTCCATTTGCTTAGCCCTGCAGCACTTGGAGCGCTACGGCAAGCCTCGCGCAACGCATGTGGTGGCCGTTATCGCCAGCGTGCAGGGAGTGGAGGCCGTGCAGCGCCAGTTTCCCGATGTGCGCCTGTGGGTGGGCGCTATTGACCAGGAACTCACTGCCAAGGCGTTCATCGTGCCGGGCTTAGGCGATGCTGGCGACCTGGCTTACGGCAGCAAGGGCGAGCCTGAATAAGCGGGCTGCAGCGCGCAGGTGGGCTTTCTTTGGGGAGATTATTTTTTCTTTTTCCGGGTGGTCGTTTTCTCCTCCCTCAGCTCATGCAGGTTGAGGGTAGCCATTAGGCTGACGTGGTTGCTGGCCAAGTTCAGCTCGTTGAGCGATTTGCTGCCTAAAGCCACGCCGGTAGTGTTGAGGCTCAGGGTAACGGGGCGGAAGTGATAGCCGATGGTCCAGAGCACTTCCCAAAAGAGCATAGGCGATTGCGTCTCCAGCAGTTCGATGCGGTCCAGTTCGACCCGCGGGATGCGGGCATCTATGCGCCCATTGGTGTACTGCACATAGGAAAAGCGGAAGGCTGCCCCAAAGCGCATTTGCTTGTGTTGCAGCCGCACACCGGGCTGGAGAGCATAGCGCCAGAAAGACCATTCCACTTCTTTTAAAGGGACATCGGGCTCTATGTATCGGTTGCGGGCGTGTCCCCATCCAGCAGTGCCGAACAGGCTGAGCAAGTACTCCTGATTTTTGCCGGCATGCCGATAGAAGCCTGCGCCGGCTTCGCCAAAGCGCATCCGTCCGTTGAAGCTGACCGCCGGAGCCGGAGGGAATGGGAAGCCGCCCGAGAATATCTCAAGGTTGCCGGTGTAGTTCAGGCTGAAATAGTTGGCCATCAGGCCTACGCTCGGAGCGGGGCTATACGAGGCTTGTGCTTCCCAGCCCGTGTTTGAGCCGAAAAAAGTAGCACCGCTTACCGCGCCTTCGCCTTTCTGGCTCATGGCGGGCAGGTTTATCGTATTGGGAGTGTAAAAGCGACTACTGGTACAGGAGACCAGCATCAACACTGCGGCGGCAAGCATGGGGGCTATCTTAGGTGCGTGCGACATACGAGGAAATGGTTTAGCGATAAAAGATAGACCTATAAAACAGGGAGTCCCAAAGATACTTCTTCAGGACTCCCTGCGCGTGTACTACGCGAAAAAGGCGACTATTTGAACGGGTTTGAGAAGCGCTTATCCACCAGCAGTTCCTCATCCGTGAGCGTGTGCAGGAAGGCGATGAGGTCGCTCTTTTGCTGTGGGCTAAAGTTGTAGCGGCGCGGCTGGCTACCGGAACGCAACTCAGGGCTGAGGTTGGGGTGTGCCTGGATGCCCGTGCTGTAGTGGTCAATGACTTCTTCCAGTGTGGCGAAGCGTCCGTCGTGCATGTAGGGTGCCGTCAGGGCGATATTGCGCAGGAGCGGTACCTTGAACATGCCCATTTCGGAGCTTTTCTTAGTGATGCCACCTACGCCCTGGTCGGTGGTGGTGGCGTCCAAGCCGTTGTTGGCGTACATTTTCATCGGGCGGCCCTGCACCGGGCTATGGCAGGATGCGCAGTTGTCTAAGTAGATGATCTTACCGCGATTTTCAGCGGCAGTGAAGCCCGGAAAGTCCATGCGTTCGCGGTTATTCCAGGTGTCGGTGCCGATGACGCGCTCGGCTTCGCGGTCAAACTTGCTGCGGAATGACCCAAGGGCATTGACGAAGTTAGCAATGGCATCCGACACGCGCTGGGCAGTTACCGTTTCGTCGCCGTAGGCCATGCGGAATAGCGGAGCATAGTAAGGCTGAGCGCGCACGGCATTGACGATGTCGTTGTGATTCATGTCCATTTCAACCGGGTTGGCCATGGTGGCTAAGTTCTGCTCCGAGGCGGTGCCGGCGCGGTTATCCCAGAAAAAGGGAATACCGCTGGGGCCGAACAGGTCAGTGCCGTAATAGGCGGCGAAGTTGAGCACCGAGCCTAAGGCGATGGAGTTGCGCGTGCCGACGCGGTCGAACACGCCGCGGCTGACGGGCGCATCATCGGAGAAGGCGATCTCCTGGCGGTGGCAGCTGGCGCAGTTGATCTTGCCGTCTTTCGACAGGTTTTTGTCGTAGAAGAGCACGCGGCCCAGGATGGCTTTATCCTGGTCCACAGGGCGGGCAAACAATCCTTGCGACTCCAAATGCTTGGGCAATTTGGTTAAATAGTTATCCGGCTTAGCCGGCAGGTTGAGGTACTGCGACAGGAGCGCGTAGTCCTCCGGTTCGTAGTAGTAGTACTCAAAGTCTGCTTTTTGCTTGCAAGCGGCCAGCAGGAGCAGCGCGGCGAAGAAGGGCAGCCCGAGACGAAGTATTTTTTTCATGGCTGGGTAGCGTTTGGTGAACGAGATGGATAGTTAATGTTGATGAAAGCGATTTGCTGATACAGACGCGGCCCGTTGGCAGAGGGTTGGGTACGGGCCTATTTTATTTTCGAGGCGCGTTCGGTGCGCCAAAAATGGTCCATTTGGAAGGTGAGCGAAAGGCCGAAGGTATGCGTGGCTAATCCCAACTCTTCCGCTGCATCGTACTCCATCAGGGTGGCGAAGAGGTTCACCCACACGGGGCGGCTGCCCATGCCCAGGCTGACGGAAACTTCAGGGAAGATGAGCGGCGAGCGTTCTTCGATGAGCTCGATTTTGGAGATGTCTGGCTCGCCCAGGCGGTAGTCAATCCAGCCCTTGCGGTACTGGAGGTAGTTAAGCCTCACGCCCGTGCTAAAGCGCAGGGCGTTGTGCTCCACGGAGATGCCGTACTGCCCGAAGTATCGGTGAAATTGCAGCCTCGCCTTGGACTCCTTGGGAAACTGGTTAAAGGCCGAGCCTGCGCCCCAGCCGAAAAACAGGGTGTTCGAGGTGGCATCGCCTGTCGGGAAATACACGCCTAAGGCCCCTTCTGTCAGGTGGCCCTTGCCCCAACGCTCCTGTGCGGGGTTGCCGCCCCGGAGCTCCATGTGATTGACCATGAGGGCCAGCCGGTTCAGCACGTTGGCCGACAGCTTGGCGCCGCCTTTGGGCATCGGGCTGCAGCCCTTGCCGTGGTTGACCGAGCACAGCAGGTTTTGCGACTCGAACGCCTTCTTCACCCCGGCGTAGTTCGACAGGTTGACGCCACTGGACGCCGTGCCCGCATCGTGGCAGCCGCCTGTAGCGCAACTGGCGTTCATGACGCCGCGCACAAATAAAGTATAGGTGTTGCTGTCCGCGTTCACGGTGGCGCAGTTGGCCTCCTTGATGTAGTCGGGGTTTTTGTCGTCTTTGCCGCAGCCGATGAGCGCCAGCAGCAGTACGGAAATCAGGACACTGAAGTGGTAGATGTTCATACGAAAAAGAAAAATGAAAATGACCTTAATGGCTTCGCAGTAAATTTCTTCGCGCTTAAGTACTAATTAAACACCAAAACCCGGTCCAAATGTTGTGCGCGCGCTAACTTTGACTTCATGTTGGACGACGATATCATAGATGATCTGGGTTGGGCGCATGGCTCGGGAAAAGACCGCGGTGAGGTGGTGGCCATGTTTTATTCGCCGTTGGAGGCGGATGTGGCGGCGGCGCGTTTGCGGGCCGAGGGCATTCCGTGTTTTCTGGCCAGCCGCACGGCCCAGTCGGTGATGCCGCATTTGCAGCTGTTGGTGCGCCTGCACGTGCGCCCTCAGGACCTCGAGCAGGCGCGGCGCGTGCTGTTAGAGGCGGGTATCGAAATTGAGGAACCTCAGGAAACAAAGGCAGACGGCTGGGTGCTGACGGCCCTGTTTGCCCTGCTGGGGGTGTTGCTGGCCGCTTTGCTCGTTCGGGCGCTCGCGATGTGAGCTGCGGCTTGTTTGGCATGGGCCCCTGAGACGGCGCCTTCTCTATTTCCCCTGAGACGACACCTTTTTTAGAGAGATGTCGCCTCGGGGTGAGGTGTTGTCTTCGAGGGACGAGAAGGCGACACCTCGAAAACGGAGTGCTGGTTTTACTTTGAGACGACACCTCCTTATGGGAGATGTCGCCTCGGGGTGAGGTGTTGTCTTCGAGGGACGAGAAGGCGACATCTCGAAAACGGAGTGCCGGTTTTACTTTGAGACGACACCTCCCTGTGGGAGATGTCGCCTCCGGGTGAGGTGTTGTCTTCGAGGAACGAGAAGGCGACATCTCGGGAACAGAACGCCGGTTTTACTTTGAGACGACACCTCCTTATGGGAGATGTCGCCTCGGGGTGAGGTGTTGTCTTCGAGGGACGAGAAGGCGACATCTCTGAGCCTGAAATGAGCATCATAAGATGCCCGTCTCAGGTAACAATTTGCGCACAAAAAAAGTTTGTAAGTTGCTGTAAATCTGAATTTTATGCAGATGGCTGCCTTTCGTTCGGGCGATCTTCTGACGTAACGCTGTGCTGCGTTCTGTTTGTGCTCTCCTTTAGGGACGGGCGGACTTTTGATGACGAAAAGCGAGGACTATCGCTTGTACTTCTATCCGTTAATCAAAAACAGTTGTAATCGTCATGAAAAGTGTTTCTACTTTCCGCCTTCTGCCCTCCCTGTTGGCTGCTTTAGCAGGTGCACCTATTATCGTGGATACGACGGTTGTCTAAACCTTAGAGGAGCCATGGTAAGGGCGAGAGAAGTGATAAATGCGCCAAAGCCTGCATCTATTTCTGTTTTTTTAAGAGAAGCAGAGGTAGAGGTCGTCTTTGGTACACCGAGCCAGAATTGCGAGGGCAGCGGTATTTGCATGGTAACGAGCCGTTTCCCGGTGGGTTACACCGTGCCCTGCCCGCATGCGCGCGCAATTATTTACTGCGATAGAGAACGCGAGGAGTTGGTTTTCCGATTTCCGAAACGGCATTTGAGTGAGAGGGCGCTCAAGCGCTTGAAAGACAATGACGTATTCGTAGTAGAAGAACCTTTTCGTATTCCGAAAATATTGATACGACGGTGGGGATTATCAGGGCGGTATATCCCTGCGAGTCATTATCCGATAGAGGCCTATTCCACGGAATGGCGTCTGTATTTTCCATGGCCGCGAGACTGATTTCTCATGAGATGATACGCCGCAGTGCGAAAGAGCACTGCGGCTACTGTCTTAAGCGGCAGCAGAGCAACAGATGAGAAGACCTAATTACATGCTTCACTTTTAAACTTTTTGTCTATTATGGCACATATTTCTACCCCTCCGTTGAAAGTAACTGTAAAGACAGTTGTTCTGGCCTGTATTCAGGCCTTCGTTTATTGCCTGCAGAGATGTTTGTCGAAGCACTTCAATATCGTGTCCTGCCTGCATCAGACGGGTCTTCTCTCCGTAGAGGGCCTCTCTTTGCAGCAACAGCAAAAAAAGCAGCATTGTCTGGAATTATTAACGGTACTGTTGGCTGTCTTCGGTGGCGGAGGCGTTGTGCAGGCACAGGTAACCGGTTCGGTGTTTCGCGACTTCAACGGCAACGGTACTCGAGAGGCTAATGAGCCTTTGGTACCCGGCGTTATTATTAATGTGTACAACGCGAGCAATGCGCTGTGCGGTACAGCCACCTCAGGCGGCGCCACGGCGCCTAACTACAGTGTGCCGGGCTGTGGCACAGGGCCGGTGCGGGTAGAGTTCATTGTACCTAATACGCCAACGGTTTGTGTGAATAAAAACCTGGATTTCTTAGCGCATGGTAACGGAACTGCCCTGAGCGATGTGCGCTTTGTGAATGGGAACAGTACTAATGTCAATTTTGGTATTATAGACCCTACGCAATACTACCCAACCAACAGCGGCATAGAAGTTTATATTCCATGTTACGGCAATGGCGATCCTTTGCCGCCCGGTAGTCCGTCGGGAGCTATTGACTGGTTTGTGGGCTTTCCTTATACCAATTCTGGGGTTACACCCCCTGCTAAGAAAGTGAGTGGCGCTATCCTGGGAGCCGTATGGGGGACAGCTTACAGCAAACAGGCCGACAAAATTTTCACGTCGGCTTTTCTGAAACGGCATGTTGGATTGGGTACGCTGGGTACAGGGGGGATATACATGCTCACGCCTACAGGGACCACTTTTACGGTAACACCATTTTATGATATGGATGCCAATGGGCACCGGACACGAGCAGCAGCTACGGCAGTACCCTATGGCAGTGGTAGCAGTTTCAATATCAATGTGGCGGGCACGATTGCCACTTTTCTGGGGCCGGTAGATCCACTTACGGGACAGCCTGAAGGGCTGGGGGTAGTGGGCTCGAATAGCGCGCGTGGATTACCTACGGCCCTCTCGACGCCTTCCTTTGACCCTGCCGCTTTTGACCAGACTGGTAAAGTAGGTCTGGGAGACCTCGAGATCAGTGATGACGGCCGCTTCCTGTTCGTCATGAACCTGTACAGTCGGCGTCTGTTTCGCCTGGAACTGGACAACCCGAATAATCCTACTACGGTGGTGGATGTCCAGTCGTATCCTATTCCTTCGGTGTCCTGTAACAATGGCGTGCTTCGGCCATTCGCTGTAAAGTATTATCGCGACAAAGTCTATATCGGCGCCGTATGCAGCGGTGAAAACGGCGGACAAAATATCGTGAATGGCGCCACAGATTTGTATGCCTATGTATTTCAATTGGATAATCCTACCAGTGTTTCTCCCTCCTTTGACCCGGCGCCGGTCATCACTTTCCCGCTCAATTACAGGAAAGGCTCTGCTGATGGTGGTCTGTCAGACCGTTGGTACCCCTGGACAAATGAAGCTGGGTATTATCCGGCAGTAACCCTCTCCCGTGCTCGGCCTTCGCCGATACTTTCCAATATCGAATTCTCAGACAGGGGTGACCTGATGCTGAACTTCATGGATCGCCACGGGAATCAATTTGGCTATCTCAATCGCATGTATTTGAGTAGCGTAAATCTGACTCTGGCAGACGCTGTCGTAGGAGGAGATATTCTTATAGCCGGGGTTAACTGTAACGGTACTTATACTCTTGAAAATAACGCTCAAATCACCTCTATTGGTGGTTTGGTGGTGTCAACTATAGGCACAGGCAATTTGCAAGGCCCCGGCAATGGCGAGTTCTTTTACGGTGATGCTGTCGTACATTTAGAGTCTTCTATGGGAGCTTTTGCCGTGTTTCCGGGCGCCAATGAATTCATTACGACATTTATGGACCCGATCGGTGTCTGGTCTGGTGGTACACGAAGGCTATCTACGCTTACTGGCGCAGGGAGTTCTGGCTACCAATTGTACTCGGGCCTGAGCGGTAAAGCCAATGGCCTGGGGGATGCGGAACTCAGTGCTTTTTATCCGGATGTTCCCATCGAAATCGGCAACCGCGTCTGGAACGACGCCAATAACAACGGCATACAAGACGCCAACGAACCGGGTATTCCTAATGTAAATGTTACGCTGTGGAAAGAAACCTCGCCGGGAGTCTTCACCGCTATCGCCGGCGTGCTGACCGACTCGATGGGGCGCTACATATTTACCAGTGCTTCAGGTACTTCGGCTACAGGTATTACGCGAGGAGTAACGCAACTGCAGCCCAATATGACATATCAGATTCGCTTCCCCACTTCCGTGGGCGGCCTGAACCTGACCATGCCCAATAATGGCGGCTCCGACCCCAACGCCGATGCGCGCGACTCGGATGCTAACAGTGCTGGAGTCATCCAATTTAATACTGCTGGCCCGGGTGTCAACAACCATTCCTTCGATGTGGGCTATGGGTGTGGAGCGCCGGTGTGCAGAAACACAACAGTAGTTAAAAATTAAAGTCATTTATTTTATTATGAGAAAAATTTGTCTGTTATCGTCCCTGTTAATGCTTCTATTTTCTGGCGACCTATGGGCACAGCCCCCTTTTTCAGCGCCAGCTCCTAACTGCCCTTCAGGCGCTAATGTAATGCTTTGGAGTCAGGGCATTGATCCGGCAACGGGTGATCCCACTACGTGGAAGTTATTGTGCATACCCGGCTCTTTGACCTACACGGTTCCTGCGAGCTTTTACCCAACTCTCCTAACTTCAGGGGGCCCTGTGATAGTAAATGTATTGGAAGTGGTCTCCTATGACGGTTATGTAGGTAGAGCCCCTTCAGGAGCGCAACTTGACGAGAGATGGAGAATTGTATTTAAGAAAAGCAGTGCCGTTGTCGCCATGACGGGCTACACTGCCGATATTCCAGACTTCGTGGAAGAGGCCAGCTGGGTCGGTCCGCTGGGTACTGTATTTCTGCCCACCGGGGCGGATGAGATCGTATTAGAGCACTGGTGTGTCGGAAATCCAGGAGCGCCAACGCCTGAGTCGGTGGTGCCTGTCAGTGTTTGCCTCTCTGTGTCGGGCTGTCCGCTCGATTGCCCAGCCGTAAGTGTAGTTAAAAATTAGGGTCTGTCTAAGATTTAACGCCCTGTATTTAAATGATTGGGTAGTGACGGAAATGAACTGATGGCCAGTTGAAATCAGGTTTTAATTCAATGATAATCAAATGCTTATTTATAGACCCGTGCATTACATTGGGATACTACTAAACGAGTGCTTTCAAGTAATTTAAAATCGAGGTTATTCATGAGATTAGACTCTTTTAGCAAAGGATCGTTCCTAAAAAAATGCACGTATCTATAAAAATTTTCAGTTAAAACCCACCGCTATCTTTTAACTAACTTATAAAAGGCTTATTCTCATGAAAAAGTGCTTACAAATAATCTATTTTTTTTCATTCGTCTGTCTATCAGGAGTTAATGCTCAAATCTACCCCGCCAATCCAGATGCCATAGTGGCTTGTTTTGTAGGAGGCAATATTACCGCTGCTCCTCAAAATAGTATGCCTACTGTGGTGTCGGATCCTTATCTAACTCGGATCAATTTAGGTCCATACGTAATGCCGACGCACGATAAAATATGGGCTACGGCTGGCCAAACGGGGTCGGTATATGGTTTAGCATGGTCTCCTACGCAAAATACGGCCTATGCGGCGGCGTACGTCAAATCTCACATGATGCTGGGGCCAGGTAATGGAGGTAATCCAGCAGGTTTTGGTTCTGCAGGAGCCATTTATGCACTCAGCAATCCTCCTTCTGGCGGTGGGCCAGCTACAGTCACGGTATTGTTGGATATTGGCGCTGCCGCTGGTACTACGCCTCGCAATCCATCGGGCACTGATATGGCTGCTGACCCGGCCTCTATCCACCACGTAGGCCGTGTGGGCTGGGGCGATATTGATGTATCGCCTGATGGTAATATCCTGTGGGCGATGAACCTCTTCAACAAGAGTCTTTACAAAATAGCCCTGCCATCGGGTACCATTTTAGGTACTTATCCTATACCCGGCGTCTCCGGTGGGCCCTCATTTGACAGTCCTTACTCTACCAATGAGAACTTGGATTTCCGGCCTTTCGGTCTTAAGGTTACCAGTACCCATGTGTACGTAGGGGTAATTAACTCAGGTGAAAGCTCCGCTCATCCTACTCAAAACTTCTATCCCTTATGTGATGCATCTAACCCTTCTTTCCCTAATTTAAGAGGGTATGTTTTTGAGTTTAATATAAGTACTTCAACATACAATACTACACCTCGCTTGGATTTTGGTTTTGAAGGCGCTTCGTGGAATAACCTGGGCTGCAATTATGGCGCTGACTCCAAATGGGCTTATTGGATACCTACCACTGTGCCTAATCCTTCCTCGGGTACTGGTGAGTGGTACTATGAAATGCCTAGGCCTATTATTGCCGACCTTGATTTTGATGGTAATGATCTTGTTATCGGTCTGAGAAACTTGTCAAAAGACTGGGCGTCTATAGTGCCTGGATTTTATTATCCAGGCGGTACTGCCACTAACAACTGGGGGGGGGCCGGTGGCTTTGGAGGGCAGATATTAAAAGCCTGCGGCCCATCTGGCGGTCCATGGACGATAGAAAGTGGAGGTAGCTGCGGATCTATATCTGGGTACAATAGCAATTATTTCTATAGGCCTACAATTGCACATGCACCTGGCAGCTTTGATTTTGGTGGTAGTATCGCCATTCGTACAGGTTCCAGTGAAATCGTGGGCCCAGGCTCTACCGGAGGGGATACGGGTGGCTTTTACTATGTAAATACGACAACTGGTAATGCATCTTCTACCACACACCTTATCTATGCTCTGCAAGCCGATCCTAACTGGAATGTAAACCCTGTTGTTTGGGGTAAAGCCAACGGCTTGGGAGATATAGATTTGCAATTTAATCCATCTTGTGTCATTCCTTCTAATATTGCTTTCAATACCTCTCCAGCCACCTGTAGCGGTTCCAATCCGAATAATAATGGCACGGTCATTTTAACAGGTGTAACCGACGGCACTCATATTGGCGTCAGTTCGCTTAATGCAGCCACCTATGATGGTCCTACTACGATAGGTACTGCTACGGCTATTGGTACGTTGCCTCAGACTATCATTAACATGGTGCCTAATTCGGGTGGAACATATATTATTCGAGTCTTCAATGCCGCCGATAACTGCTACGTTGATGACACCATTACGATAAGTCCAGTACCGTGCTGCGGGCTGGCTATCTCTTCCTCTGCGGTTTGCCAACCAGCTAACAATGGCACTTATGACCTGACGGTAACGCTGACTTACACCAATAGCCCGGGAGGGTTTATTAATGTAAGTCTGAGTACCGGGGAGACTCAAACCTCTCCGACTACGACAGCGGGTTCGAGTGGTACGGTTTCTGTAACTTTCACAGGCTTAAGCAACACCGGAGCTACAGGTATTGGTATATCAGCTGCATTTGCCACCAATCCAGGGTGCAATGCGGCGGCTTCATATAACGCTCCAGCCTCCTGTTGCCCACCACCTTATCCGCTCTGCCCTGGCGAAAGCTATACTCTTACTGCAGAGCCGGGTTTCACCAACTATCAATGGTTCTTCAACGGCAACCCCATCCCAGGGGCTACGAACCAGACATACGTAGCCAACCAGCCGGGCTCGTACACCTGGACGGCCGATAACGCCGGTTGCCCGACAGGGAACTGCTGTCCCATTGTACTTGCACCTGGTACTAACTGTTGTGCCATTACGGCACTCAATCCGACGATCATCTGTAACGACAACGGCACGGGTAACCCGAACGACGACTTTTATTCCATCACAGTCAATCCTGTGGGGAATGGAATAGGGACGACTTATACCGTGGTTATCGTACACAACAGCACTGTTTACAACTTTGGGCCGTTCAGCTATGGTTCGCCTTCGCCGGCCCTGGGCACGTTCCTTATCAGCCAGGGCAATGCCACGGTAACGGTGAACGATGTTAGCAACAGCGGCTGCTCGCTTGGGCCGGTAGCAGTTACAGCACCTGTTCCTTGTAGTGTTCCGATGAGCATTGGCTCGCTGGTGTGGGTGGACGATCAGCCCGGCCTTAATCCGACGGACAACAACGGCATGCGCGACGCAGGCGAGCCGGTTCTGGCCAACGTCGTCGTGCGGCTGTACAGTGTTGGCCCGGACGGCGTCAAGGGCACGGCCGACGATTTTGAAATCAACGTTGGCCCCGATGGTTTGCTGGGTACGGCCGACGACGCCCCGGGGGGTGTCGTTACCAATGCCAGCGGCCTTTATTTCTTTGGCTATCTCGATCCGGGTAGTTATTATGTGGTGCTACCGGCGAGCAATTTTGCTCCGGGTGGCCCGGCGGCGCCGTATCAGATTGCCAGCACGGTGGTCAATCCGAACGACGACCAGATGGACGACGACAACAACGGCATCCAGATGGGTGGCCCAGGTGGTGTGGTGATGAGCCCCATCATCGTGCTCTTCCCGGGCACAGAGCCGGTCGGCGAACCCGGCGCGGGCGGCAACCAGGATGTACCCTACGACAATAACGGCGACATGACGGTGGACTTTGCCCTGGTGCCCATGGTCAGCCTTGGCTCTACGGTCTTTGCTGATAATCAGCCGGGCCTCAACGCCACCGACAACAACGGCTTCCAGGATCCGGGTGAACCCGGCATCCCGGGCGTGGCAGTAGAGTTATGGACGGTAGGCCCCGACGGCATCAAGGGCACGGGCGATGACGCCAAAATTCCGGTAGGTCCCGACGGTATTTTGGGCACAGCCGACGACGGTCTGGGCGACCATGTAACGAATGCCAGCGGCAACTACTTCTTCAGCGGCATTCCAGAAGGCATTTATTACGTCAAGATTCAGACGACCCAATTTGCAGCCGGCGGCCCGCTGGCGGCGACGCCACTGGCCAGCGCTGTGGCCAGCACCACGCCAAACGACAACAACGACGGCGACAACAACGGCATCCAGATGGGCGGCCAGGGCGGCATGGTCATGTCGAACCCCATTACGCTCATCGCTGGTACAGAGCCGGCAGGTGCTGCTGAACCCGGCCAGGGCGGCACACAGGACGACAACCATCCGTATGCGGACGCCAACGGCAACATGACGCTCGACTTTGGCTTCGTGCCTGCTGTCAGCGTGGGCTCCGTCGTGTTCGGCGATAACAACGACAACGGCATCTACGAACCGCTGGCCGGTGAGAACGGCATCTCGGGCGTTGCGCTCCGGCTGTACAACCTCGGCCCCAACGGCGTCAAAGAAAACGGCAGCGGCGATGACGTACTCGTGGCCACTACCGTAACTGACGCCGTTGGCTTGTACTTCTTCAGCGGTCTATACGAGAACCAATACTATATTTTTATTGACAATACCCAGTTCTCTATTGGCAACCCGCTCTATCAGCTGATGTCGAGCACCGACATTGCTACCACGGGTGCGGACAATACCACCGATGACGACGATAACGGTATCGCTATGGGTACGATCAACACGCCCTCCTACTCTGTGATGTCGCCGGCTTTCACGCTGGTCGCTGGTACGGAACCGGTGGGCGTAGCCGAACTTGGCCCGGGCGGTACGCAAGACGACGCTCACCCGCACTTCGATGCGAATGGCGACATGACGAAGGACTTTGGCTTCGTAACCACGTTGGTGGCCGTGGGTAACTTCGTGTACATGGACAACAACGAGAACAACGTCTATGACGCCGGCGATATGCCTATCGCTAACGTGCTGGTGTGGTTGTATCCAGCTGGTGCCAACTACGGCATTGATCCGCCGCTGGCGACAGACTTGACCGACCCAAGCGGCTACTACTACTTTAACAACCTGCTGCCTGGTCAGTATGTGGTCTATATCCCGGCCAGCAACTTCGGTCCGGGCGGGGCGCTGCAATTTAAAGAAAGCGTGCCCGGCCAGGATCCAACGCAGACGGCGGATGATAACGACAACGGCAACGACACGCCTGTCAATGGCGGCATCGTTTCCAATATCGTGAACCTGCAGCCGGGTGCCCAGCCGCAAAACGAAGGGGGCGCCGGCGGCGACGGCAGCGCTACGCCCGCCTATCCGGGCACACTGCCCGACGGCAACGTGAACGAGACGATAGACTTTGGTTTCCGTTTGCAGCGTGTGGCCATTGGTAATTTTGTGTACATGGACAACAACGAGAACGGCATCAACGACGGTGGCGACATGGGTGTTGCGAAAGGGGTGGTGTGGGTGTATCCTGCGGGTGCCAATTAAGGTGTGGATGTGCCGTTGGCGACGACGCTGACGGACGATTTGGGCTATTACTATTTTGACAATTTGGTTCCTGGTCAGTACGTGGTGTTTATTCCTGCGAGCAATTTTGCCTCGGGTGGTTCGTTGGACAACAAGGAGACGATACCGGGTGCTGACGGTGGTCAGGTGGTGGACAACAA